>NZ_CP083565.1 GCF_025143985.1 Sulfitobacter sp. W027 | reverse complement strand
TTAGCTTCTCGTAGGCGTTTCCCGCGGAGTTGACCCAAAGCTCGGTGACGATATCCGGCTCGTTGTTCTCAGCAAGCGATGTAAGAGCGGGGATCGTGTCGGAGGGCACACGCGTGACTGTGCAGCCGTAACCCTGTTCCATTAGAAAGGTCGCAATCTCTGTTGTGATGATCGCTGATGAAAAGGTCATCTCGGTGATGCTGACTTCGCCGCATTCCGCGGCGGCAATGGTGGGGGCGCTTCCGGCAATAGCCGCGGCTGAGAGCCAGAGTTTCAGGTTGTTCATGTCGGCATTTTCCCTATTTTTATTAAATTCGTTCCTTGACGAGCGGAACTGCGAACCTGCGCGACAATACTGCTTTTAGGCGCCGATTTTACTATGTCACGCATAATAATATAAACATATCGCTTCATGCAGGTGAAGCTTCCTCGAGATGAAAAGAGCTCAGGCTCGCAGGCATATCTTCAATGGAGGAAGGTAACGCGTTTCTAGGTGTTTGATCCCACGGTTTGATGGTGTGATCCTTTCTCAGGAATGGAAGGAAGCATTATGGGACAAGTTCGTCACGGGAGCGCCTCGACCACGCACGCTGTCAGAGCTGCAATACAGCGATCGCAAGCTTCGCTCGCGCAGCTGAGCAAGGAGCTGGGCATCAATCCCAAGACCGTCGCGATGTGGCGCAAGCGGGCGACGGTGGAGGACTTGAAGACTGGGCCGAGGGAGCCGCGTTCGACCGTTCTCACCGAAGCGGAGGAGGCCATGATTGTCGCATTCCGGCGTGATACGCTACTGCCGTTGGATGATTGCCTCTATGCGCTTCAGCCGTCGATTACGCACCTGATACGCTCGGCGCTACATCGATGCCTGCAACGGAATGGCATCTCGCGCCTGCCGGACGTCGAGGGCGACAAGCCAAAGCGGCAGCGGTTCAAGCGATACCCTATCGGCTTCTTTCATATCGACATCGCCGAGGTTCAGACGGCGGAGGGCAAGCTATACCTCTTCGTGGGTATTGGCCGAACCAGCAAATTCGCAGTCACCCAAAGCGTGGACAAGGCAGATCGTAAGACCGCATGGGAGTTCCTCGAACACCTGCTCAAGGCCGTCCCCTATCGCATCCACGCGATCCTCACTGACAACGGCATCCAGTTCGCCGAGCAGCCCCGCAACCGGAACACAGCATATTCACGGCAGATGCGGTTCGACATGATCTGTGAGGCAAATGAGATCGAACATCGGCTCACTAAGCCGAACCATCCGTGGACCAATGGCCAGGTCGAACGAATGAACCGCACCATCAAGGAGGCGACCGTCAAACGCTTCCACTACGAAAACCACGACCATTTGCGAACACACCTTGCCGACTTCATGGCAGCCTACAACTTCGCCCGCAGGCTCAAGACCCTCAGCGGGCTGACGCCTTAGAAATACATCTGCAAGATCTGGACTTCAGAGCCAGATCGATTCATCCTAAATCCGATCCACCAAATGCCGGGATCGAACATCTAGTTGGTCAAGAAAGCAAGCGTGGTGTCCTGAGCCGATTGGGGTAGAAATAGGCTAGGCACTTGGGTGTTGCGCACCCCACGGCCTATTTGCAGCGCGGCAGACTCAGGAGGTTATTCGGTTCGGCTCCATCGGCCTCGGTTTTCAGGTATTTCTTTCCATTCCGCGTAGCGATGATGACCCATACCGAGTTGCCATTGACGCGGGTCCAGAAGCGCCAAGTGCCGTCTTCGATACCTTTGATGGCAACATCGAGCTTAATGCACCAAGGGCCGCCACTCTTGGAACCAGTGGCTCCGCCGATGCTGTCAATACGCCGGTCAGCGTCAGCGCCGTCTGGGATAATACAGGTGATCTGATGCTCCTGTGGCATGAGGTAAATATCCTTCTTTTAATGACATTCAAGGATGCCAGGTTGAAACGGACCCGCAGAGGTAGTCTGCGAGCCCTGATCGTGTAGGGTCATAGCCTTAGCAATCAGGGAGATTGTCCAAGTTGTTGCTCGACGACTTATCGGCGGTCGAGCGGAGGTATTTGCCGGTCGTTCCGTTCACCACGGTGATGTCGACACGGGACGTGCCAGCCTGCTGGACGTAGTAGGTATGCGTGCCGTTTTCGATATCGCGGATCGCGTCAGCCTTCAGCCGTGGGGACCATGCCTCGCCCGATTTGCAAAGCGTGGTGATGTCGTCGTCCTTGTCTTTTCCCGACGCGGTAACTTTTCTGTCAGCCATCTTTTCGTTCTCCATTTTGGTTTACATAAGTATAGCTAGTACTACACTTGAGATTAGATATAGTGATCACTATACTTCTGTCAGCCCGCGAACAGAGAGAATCTTGCATGTCAGAAAAATTTGGCGAAAAGCTCAGAAAAATCCGAACATCCAAGAACATGACACAGGAGGAGCTGGCGACGGTCCTTGGGTCTTCAAAGGCATATGTCTGGCAACTCGAAAACAAGAAGAATGCCAAGCCGTCCGCTGAGTTGTTGCTAAAAATCGCAAATCATTTTGGGGCGTCGCCAGAGTTCTTCTTGGACGATACGCAAGACGAGCCTTCTGACCGACAAATCGAGGATGCCTTTTTCAGAAAATTCCATAAGCTGTCTGAGAATGACAAGCGCACGATTGAGAGGATAGTTTCAGGTTTTGACGACGACGATTAGCCGCCCTCCGATGAAGGAGGCCAACCGCCTTACAAGGCTCTGGCAGGACCACGGCCCGAACACTTACCCACTGGATATTTCAAAGCTCATTGATGGCGCACTTCAAAACAGCGATTTTGGCGGCGAACTGAAAACCAAGATAGGCAGCTACGATTCCTTCGAAGGGTGTCTTGTTAAAACAAAGAACACTGACAAGTGGACGATTTTGCTGAACTCGGAAATCGAGAACAAGCGGCGTCAACGGTTCACATATGCCCATGAGCTGGGACACTTCATGTGCCATCGGGGTTTGCGGGATCGTTTCGAAGACAGCGATGATACCCTGAACGATTTCAGGGATAAGATAGAAACCGAGGCCAACGTGTTTGCGTCGTGGCTACTTATGCCTGCCAACCTTCTCAGAGGTGAGTTTAGCGGTATTGGCTGGAATACAGATTCCCTGTGCGAGATAGGAAACCGTTTCGAGTGCTCACTCCAGGCGACTGCTTTGCGATTTGTTGGGCTGTCCAGCAAGCCGGTTGCATTTATCGTATCGCGCGATGGAATGGTCGTCTGGGGCAGCAAAAGTAAATCAGCTCCGTATATGACAGCGTTTTGCTTTGGAGATGAACTACCCAAGGCGTCTCACGCTCTTACAGCCCACCTCAATGGTGGAACCTGTGCATTGCCGCAGGATTCCGGCTTGGCTTGGAATGAGTTTCGAAGCGCGAAGGAGAGCCAATACTTTGATTATTCCGGGCGGGGATATCAGTACACCTGCATTGAGTTTGTTGGATAGATTGACGAATACCACTGATAAATTAGCCATAGAAAATATGTGATCCTGGCGTGCGCCGGTATCGCTTTGAGCGATAGACAGGACAAAGGATCGACGGGCTGATGAGTGTGCGTAATTTTATGCCCTGACGCCTTTAGTTACGCCATGGGAAAGCGTTTTCGAACATGATGGCGAGTTGGCTTTTAACGCGGTGCCACTCACGCACAGATCGCTTCCACTCAACTGAAGTAGCATTGAGCGCCAGGTAGATCAACTTTGCCGCCGTCTCATCGCTCGGGAAGTGGCCGCGGGTTCGCACCGCACGCCCGATTTTCGGATTTGGGTGTATGGTGCGACCATCCGGGACAGAGGCACCGGGAGCACGAATGTGCGGGCAGGCCGTTCCTATAGCATAAGCCGAGAGCTCGAGTTAGTAGTTGGCCGCCTCTGCGGCTCGCCTGGTAGCGGCGAGAACGCGAATCCTTAGTTGGCGTGTCGCCCGCTGCTCCCGCTTTTTGTCACTGGCGATGGGAGGCGCACATGCGACGCGTAGTTGGAATCGACACCCACCGCACCTTTGGGGAGGTCGTGATCGAGGCGACCGGGAACTGCATGGCGGTGTCGCGCGTGCTGACGCCCCATGTGAAGCGGGTGGTTATCGCCAACCCGCTTCAGGTGAAGGCCATCGTCAACGCGCGACCCCGGATGAGTAGGCACGTTGCGCGCCACTATCAGGTTGTCCGGCATCGAACCCGGATCAAAAACGAGGTGCATGCCATCCTGCATGCGCATCTTATCCCGAAATGCCCGCATGCTTCAACAAGCGTGACCGCGATTGGCTGACGTCAGACATCCAAGCCCAAAGCGCGTCTGCGCCGGATCGGCAATCGCACATTCACTGACTTGTTCACCGCTATCGCTCAATTTTGCGACCTATACTCACCGGATGAATGCCGAAATTACTTTAAGACTGCTGGCTATGTTTCAGGTGAAAGGGGGGAAGCTATTGCGGTGTCGCAATGATGCGGCGCGGAAGCGCCTGATCGAGGCTGGCTTGGCCACGAACCTTAATATTCTCGCAGCGAACGAGCGTCCGTGCTGCCTTCGCAAGGAGTTGATCAAAGTTGACGAAAAGGATTTAACCCTTCGGGCCTTATCCTCTAAAGTGAAGGCATTGGAGGCACCATGAGAGCAGGGCGACATCGGACCACCGAGTTCAATCAGCGCGAAAACGTTGGTATCGACGGTACTGATCAAAACGAAATCATCGTTAAACAACAAAACGCACGCGTTATGCTTCGTGCGATCGCGCAAGGCATGCCAACAGACGATCGTTTTGCTTTTGCTCACTCAGTTGGCCGCGAGCTGGTTCAAAGCTGGTGGTCCGCGGCATGCAAACACAACACGGTGTCGCTGGTTCTGCGTCGGGCACAGAAGCTTCCCGTAAGTGGAAGCCTTGACGCACCGATCTCGAGCATTGCGGAATCGATGGGTGCGTTGGCTGCACATTTAGAGCCTGAAATTGCGGCTTATCAAATCGGCCTCACCTATACGTCTTTACTACCTCCATCCTATCGCTCTTTACATGGGATGTTTTATACACCCCCGGTCCTCACAGAACGGCTTATTCAGCTATCAGAGGAAACGGGTGTCGATTGGGCGACTTGCCGTGTGCTTGATCCTGCATGTGGTGGCGGCGCCTTTCTTGCCCCAATAGCAAAGCATATCATCGCGCAGCTGTCCGAATGCAGTCCGCGCATCTTAATCGAGAGCATTTCCAACCGGCTGCGCGGGTATGAATTAGACCCATTTGGTGCATGGCTCGCTCAAGTTGCACTCGATGTAGTTTTGCTACCCTTTTCCGCTATAGCAGGGAAGAAAACACCACACCTAGTGACGGTTTGTGATAGCCTTCAAAAGGATCCCCCAAGAGATCGTTTCGATCTAGTTATTGGCAACCCGCCCTACGGCCGCAGCCGTTTGTCTCCTGACTTGCGCGACAAGTTTAAAAGGGGATTGTTCGGACATGCCAATCTCTATGGAGTGTTCACTGACATCGCAGTTCGGCATACTCGCATTGGCGGTGTGATCGCTTTTGTGACGCCCACCAGTTTTCTCGCAGGGGAATATTTCAAGAACCTCCGTGCTCTTTTAGGAAGCGAAGCGCCCCCACAACATTTCGACTTCGTCGCTGCGCGTAAGGGCGTTTTCGACGATGTGCTTCAGGAGACCCTGTTAGCTACCTATCGTCGTGGGGGTGGCCCAACCGTAGCTCAAGTGAAGGAGCTGCATATTGCGAGTGACGCAAGTTTGAAAGTGGTCCCACTAACGTCGCTACCTTTGCCCGCCGACCCGTCTACGCCTTGGATACTGCCACGAACGATCATGCAAACCACCACGGTAGAGCGACTGCAAGCCTGCAAGCATCATTTGGTTGACTGGGGCTACACGGTAAGCACTGGGCCGCTCGTATGGAACCGATTTAAAGATCAGCTACACAGTCGCAAAGCAAAGAACCGTTTGCCCCTCATATGGGCAGAAGCTGTTCAAACGGATGGGCGATTCGAGTGGCGAGCGACCAAGCGCAATCATCAGCCATGGTTCGAAATTCGTGATCGAGACCAATGGCTGATTTCGAAGCAACAATGTGTTCTACTGCAGCGCACAACAGCGAAGGAGCAGCATCGGCGTTTGATCGCAGCGGCGTTGCCATCGACCTTCATTGAAAAGCATGGTGCGGTAGTTATCGAGAACCACCTGAACATGCTGAAGCCACTGGGGGCGACCCCGCCTGTAAGCGCCGAAGTGCTTTCGGTGTTTCTAAATAGCGCTGCCGCAGATCAGGCGTTTCGCTGTGTTAGCGGAAGTGTTGCTGTTTCTGCATATGAGTTGGAGGCACTTCCACTTCCTTCGCCACATGCCCTTGAAGGGCTGCGGAAGCTGATTGGCGCGAGGGCCGACCGCTCAGAGATCGAAAGTGAGTGCTTGCGCCTCTATCAGGAGGCATAGTTTGACGAGTGACCTCCCCCCATACGTAACGCGTGAACAGGTCGAGGAACGACTTCAACTTATCTTTCCAGAAGGCATCCCCAATCGCATCTACTGCACGCGTCAACTCTCCGCGAGTACGGTCTTCACTATGATCTACATAGGAGCAGTGCAGGGGCTAGACCGCTATCTAGGCCCCATCCATGTATATCGGATGACCGACGACCAGGCGGCGAAGGTAAGTGATAGCGAGCGAGTTGCCTACGGCGAAGATATCCGCAAGAAGAGCTACGTGGTGCCCGGCAACCCCTGGTACGCCGACAACACACGCGAGCCGATACGTGATGAAACCTTGCGGGAGGGATTAGTAAACATCGGTGCAGTGATCGCGAGAGATGATTTGCCCACGACATCGAGTAAGCCTCGCTATGCACTCCTCTCAGACTTTGCCGCGTTATTCGATCCAAAGCTAACAGATGAAACTTTGTCCGCGGAAATTTCAGCATATCAAGCCAGACACCTTTCTAGAAGTGCGTTGGCACGTGTGTCGCTCATGCAAGCGGGAACTGTAGCAGGAAAATCTGGTGTGATGGTAACCTTTCCCAACGGTGAGACACGCAGGCTAGCGCCTGGCCCTAGTTCCATTATCTCAAAGTCTGTAGTCGAAGACTTTGCCCAGAACTTCCTGCAGACACCGGCCGTGTTGTGGCTAAGCGAGAGCGGCAACAAGGTAGTTCAACGTGACGATAGTCTGGCCGCCTCAATTGGGCTGCAAATCGCCGCGGACAAAGATTTACCCGACCTCATCCTCGTAGATCTTGGACCCACCGATCCGCTTATCGTCTTCATTGAAGTCGTTGCGACAGATGGGCCGATTTCGGAACGGCGTCAAACCGCCCTGTATGCACTGACGGACGCAGCAGGTTTCAACCGCTCGCAAGTGGCTTTTGTTACAGCGTTCCAAGACCGGGAGGCACCCGGTTTTAGGAAAACGATGCCGGCGTTGGCTTGGGGCTCTTTTGCTTGGTTTTCATCTGAGCCACACAACATTGTTCAGCTCAACGATGGCCGCGCCAACAAGCGTTTTTTAACTGAATTTTTCTGAGAGGCGGGCTCGCTTTCATTCACTCGTTCTTAACCACGTTGCACAATCTCCAAGATTGGATGGAGATTGAACAATGGACACCTTATTAATAACCAATGAACCGCCCTTTGGTGCGCTGAAACGAGAAAGCGCAGCTCTGATTTTGCAGGGCTTGCGGCGTGATGCCTATGCCGGCGTTTTGAAAGCAAGAGATAGCAGCGTAGGCGAAGCGTATATATGTGACCTTTTGCTTGATGGCCTCAGGCGGAAGCTCGAGATCAGAATTTCTGGCTGCCTGACACCGCACCGATCCTCCCGTGATTCTAACCGGATCACGGCCGCAATTCACGGCCTTTCTTTTCTATTAAAGCCGCTCAGGATGGAGTTAAGGCCTTTCCATCCCAATGACGGGAAGGTCCCTCATTTTGTCGGCCGCATTGACTTTCAGGTGGCTATCTTCCGCCTCAGTGTATTGCCCTTTGCGTCGGAGGGCGGCCCCGCATGGGTATGCGTCCTGGAGATACGCCGTCAGGAGGGTTGCTGACATGGCAGTTTACTTTTGCATTTCTTCGAGCCTTTTATCGCCTTTCCGGACGAGCCACCACGTCGGGTTCAGTGATCCGATCTTGAGTTACATTAACGATCCTCACTCTGCGTTTAAGAGTGAACACTATGCACGGAATGCCCAAAGCTATTGTGAGGGCGCCACTTCGATTAAGGGAATAGAGTGGTCTGATCCGCGAATAAGGGATGCAACCTTAGACCGTTCAGAGGTCTTGTCATGACTGAACAGCTCCCTCTAGGTTCTTCTTATGACAACCTTCACAAACGGACTGCCGCGGCCGATCAATTGCTTGATGAGGCTATGGCGGTCGAGGCCTTTTTCGCCAACAGTTTGATTGCCTATACCCATGCCCGGGAGGCCGACCTGCTCTATACGCCGGAAGCTTTGGTCGCGTCGGGCACCTGGCAGAAATATGAACAGCGCGTGGCAGCCCTCGCCCGCTCCAACCGGAATAATGATCCCTTTGAAGCTTTTTTGAAGAAAGACCGCACCCAGGGATGGGCAAGCGTCAATACACGGCAAGCCAGCAGATCCGCTCTTGTTCGCATGGCCGGGCAAGTGATTGCTGAGCACGCGCCCGTCTTTTGGAAAGAGGTCCTCACGCTTACGAAGGCGGGACCCGCCCGCTCATCATTGATAAAGCAGATCAACGGAACGGTCGATGCGGAAGCCATGGCGCGGATGAGGGCGGCGGGCGAAACACTCAGCGAAACAGAGCGCAATCGATTGGCGGAGGCAGTAGCCTTTCTAATTGCTATGCCCCCCGACCCAGAGCACCGCGCGCTACGCAGCAGGCAGCCCAAAGAAGAAGCAAATCCGAAGAAAAAGCCAGCACCTGGAATCGTCGCTCTGCGGGCGCTTAACCGGCATGAAGACAACAAGCGCAAAAAGAGTGGGACCTACAGTTGGCGTGACCATTTTTGGAAAACGGCTCTGACAGATGACTATGTTAGCGCAGAGCGCTGCGTGATTATTGCGACCTTGATGCTGACCGGCTGCCGACCTGTTGAACTTTCGGAAAAGCTTGGGGTTACCGTTGAGCTCGGAGAGGCGAATGGCGAAAGCACTCTGACATTCGCGATCAAGGGCGCCAAGACGGCTCGGGAACTGACGCCGGAGATAGAAGGAAAGGGGCAAGCACTACGCAGCATCGAGATGATCTGCCAGAGCCCGGAGGCGATCTGGCTGCGAGACCATATTGCGCGGTCTGGCAGCGCGCGTCTGCAGATCAGCGAGAAGACAACTCCCCGTTCACCTTCCGGGATTTGGCTCTCAGTTGCAGAACAGGAGCGTCGGCTGACCGTAAGTCTTGGTAAGCTGATGACGAGACTCGGCGCGCGCGCTTTTCCAAAGCAAAGGAAAAATGTGACGCCGTATGTTTTCCGACATGCGCTCGCAGCAGACATGAAGTCGGATGAAAAGATTTCGGATGAAACCATCGCTGCGTGTCTCGGCCAGCAAAGTACACGGACGCTGAGACATTACGGCAGGTCAAATCGTAGCCGAAAACGGCGATCCGTCCGAAGTCAGCAAATCCTCCGGGTGACCGCAAGCAGTCCCATCCGCGGTCGAAAGCCGGGGCCCTTTTATAATTTGGGATCGGACTTGGGGGCAAATTAATCGGAGGCAGCATCCCAGTAGGAGACTTGCATGCTGCCTACTTACCACGGTGTTCTAGATTTTTAATCAGGATTTGGGTGCGGAGAGACCTGCGTCAAATGTTTTCATATTTTTGCGTAATCATATTTCTATTTCATATTTTCTTTATCTTCGATCCAATCTTTTATCATTCGGCGGATCATTTCGGGGCGGGTTGGCAAATCGTCCTCTTCTTTCCTAAAGGCGTCTATTTTTTTTATGATATCGCTATGAAGCCTGAGCATAATTCCACTGGAATCGACAGGAGGGCGGCCTTTTTTTACCATTTTGCAATAGTTCCTCGAATTAAGAGTTGACTTATTGATATAATGGTATCATAATAAAGCAAGCGAGGCAAGGGTTGCAGCCCTCACCCCGCTCTAATCACAACGATCTAATTAGGAGATCATTATGCCTAAAGACTATTTTAACGATCCGATTGAACGAGCGACAGGCGAAAGTTTTGCGACTTCCCCACACTCTCTCATGTTCGAGCGCTTGGTCAGTAACTTGCAGTCGACGCTCGATGAAGAAGTCTTTTTTGACGATTCTGACTGGCCGGAGGGGTTCGATTGGCGCAGCGAGGCGGAGGCGGTCTGGGCAGGCTTGGCAGAAGATGCCACCCTGCTGGCGACCTTCCGGACATGCAGGCCCGACGATCGTCTGCTGTGTCGCGCCGCGGGGGTGATCCACCGCGCCATTCGCGCCGGATCGCCAGCCGAACTTGAGGCGGCACGCATTAAACTCGCAAAAATTATGCAGAAACCTGCGGAGCCTCGCATTCATTTTATGCTTGAGGAAGCAGGTCTCAGCTTGGAGCAGATGGCCGACCGCGCAGAGGTGGAGGGCCAAGAGCCGCCGGAAGCCGATCTCGGTCTCACGCCAGAGGCATAAGCCTTCACCCTTCTCAAGTTTAAGTCCCTGACCGGCGCCGCAGCGGCGGCCGGGCGGGTGATCTATTGCCACTAAAGGATAAAAAAATGACACATCAACCGACATTGGTTGGGTTCGAGGAGGTGTTTCACGCCCCTTCGTCCGAGCCCCATCACGACCTGCTTCAGTTTCCAAAACTCGATGCAGAGACCCTGCGCTATCATGGCAAGCAGTTTGGCCGCGCAGGCGAGCTGCTCGTTGAAAGCGTCCTTCTGAGCCTCGGTCTGCAAAGTGTAAACGTTGCAGAGCATGCGCCTTTCGATTGCGTCGTATTCCTCACGCAAGGGGTCCTTCGTGTTCAGGTCAAAACAGCGATAAGACCGCGCGCGAACTGCTTCAATTTCAACATTTCTCATGGATACCATCGATCGCCAGCTGGTGTGCGCCGGTATTCGCAGAATGACTATGATCTGTTAGCGCTCGTCTGCTTATCTGAAAACGTGGTGAAGTTTACCGCGGATCGCCGACGATCGCAGACCATTGGTGTCGAGGAAGTTGAGAAGTTGAGGCGACGGCCGGGCGCGAGTTTTGAAGCTGCTTTGAGCGAAGTTGGAGTAGACCAGATGGCCCCAGCTCCCACAGGCCCAATGCCGTTTTGTTATTGAGAGGGGGCGCAGAATATGACTGAAGTTTTAAGCCAATCGCCACTGTTCCCGAGCAAATTTTCTGCCGAACTGGCGCGCTCGACTCTCACCGCGCTGCGCGAGAGCGCTCTGTCTGAGTGGAGATCAAACGCCGAACGTTTTTATGAATATGGTGACGAGGAAGCTGACGGAGAAGCATCCGTCGATCTATTGCACCCGCCCGTGCGCCAAATTTTTCAAGACGATGTGGGTCGCAACCCGGGTGGTTTCGAGGGGCCCCCTGCGGCAGAAAGCATGACCACTGCTGAAATCGAGCGGTATTTGGCAGACGGGGAAGACCCATGGGCATGTACTGACTTGGAGGTTTCACCGCTCTGGGAGATCAAACCTCAGCCTGCCGCCGTTCTCGTCACAATTTTGATGTGCGCCATGATCAAAGACGAACAGGCGCTGGCACAGATTTTTCGACCGGGGGGCCTTACCTTAATCCTCTGTCCATCGGACAAGATGCGGTCACAGCTTGAAAGCATTGCTTCCGAAGTTCTGACGCACTGGCAAAGGAGGCCGCCCTGTCCATCGGCTCAGCAGGCGGCCCACCATGTTTACGAAAGCGGCTCAAGCATCGTGGCGTCGGAGCAAAAACGATCGGTTCCGAAATTCCGGCAAGCGATCGATAAAAGTCTCATGCGGCATGTCCCCGTTTTGGCGATCTGTAGCGCGAAAAACCAGCTGTCAGCAGAGCAAGAAAGCCTTGTTCACCAGGAATTTCGATGGGGGGGAATTTCTCCCGCAGTAATTGTGGAGACACTGCGTTGCACACATAGCAATACCCGGCAGCTCGCTGATGATGAGTTGCTGAAACGGCTGCCAGATGCAGAAGCATTCCGGCGGTTAGAGCCGGTGCAAATTGCTGCGGCTTTTGAAGAAGCCACCACGCTGCGGGTTGCGGATCGGCTCGCACAGATTACAGCAGCGCAAAGGGAAGGGCCATCAGTTACTCTGAATGACGTGCAAGGACTTGGGGGTGCAGTAAGACCTTTAAAGCAAATGCTGGCAGACCTGAAAGATTGGCGCGCGGGCAGGGCGGCGTGGTCTGAAGTGACGCGGAGCGCGTTGTTCCATGGCCCCCCCGGCACCGGAAAGACGATGCTCGCGCATGCATTCGCTGGTTCTGCCGGGATTCCGATTATTGCAACATCATATTCCGACTGCCAGCGACACGGGCATCAGGGCGATATGCTGGCAGCCCTTTCAGCGGCCTTCGATCGGGCAGCTCAACAAGCACCTGCGGTGCTGTTTATCGATGAAATCGATAGTTTTTCTGATCGCTCTTCTGGCGGGCAGAGCGACGGGTACTTGCGCGGGGTGACCAATGGATTGCTGGAACAAATCAATCGTGCAGCAGACGTCGAGGGCCTGATCCTGGTAGGTGCGACCAATCATCTCGACATTGTGGATCCGGCTGTTATTCGCAGTGGAAGGTTCGATGTGAAGCTGGAGATCCCACTGCCAAACCGCGCCGGACTTCTTGCAATTCTCGTCGCAAAATTGAAGGTCGAGAATGGCTCTGATTTGAATTTGGGCCCAATTGCAGACCGCCTCCTCGGCGAGCCCGGGGCCACCGCCGAGGCAATTGCGCGTGATGCGCTTGGCAGAGCGCGCACGGATCGGACGCGGTTGCTCCAGCGACATCTGGAAGCGGCCGTAGACCAAGTCGCGCCACCTCTCGAACCGGCCCTGATGCACCGTGTTGCCATCCACGAAGCAGGGCATCTTCTCGCGGCATTGCTGTCGCCCTTGCCGACCCCGGTGAGGGCCTGGATGACGGCTCGGGGTGGACATGTTGAGCCAGCTCCTCTGCCTACGATCACTCCTCGGTTGGCAGAGGCCAAACTCAAAATGTGTCTTGCAGGCCGCACGGCCGAGACTTTGGTGTTGGGCGAGGCGGCCAATGGAGCCGGGCTTGGGGCGGCTAGCGACCTTGCGCAGGCAACTAGGCTTGCGCTGGAGATGGACTTGAACTGGTCGTTCGGCGGCGCTGACTTGATCTGGCGGGATGCGAGCCAAGTGGATTTTGACAGGCTCCCCATCAGGACGCAACGGCGGATCCAGGCGACGTTGCAGGATGCAGAACTGGCTGTCAGCAGTTTGCTTAAGGAACACCTAAATGGTCTGAAGCGGATCGCAGCTGAGCTGATTTGCAGAAGAGAGTTGACTAGAAGCGATTTGGATGAACTTTCCAAAGATTTATTACCTTCGCAGCGTTCCGTAGGCACGACACTCCAGCCGGAATGCCCGCATAACACCTCGTAGTTGCAACTTTCCGACTGGCTGGCGGGAGCCCTTTGGGCTCCTGCCGTCCACCAATTTATGGGTCTCCTCTGTGCAACCCGATACTTGGCGCGTCTCCGGCTGATCCTTGAGAGCGCCCCGAAGGTGGCCGATCCAACGCAACGAGAGGGGTGCTTTTCGACCGTGCCTCTTCTGATGTAGGTAGGCATAACACTCATGCCGTCGGGCGCTCGGATGGGGCGTCTGTTGGAGGCTCATCCCAGCCTCTGAAGCCCCGTGTAGCATGGCGGATTATATCTTCATGTGCCGCGGGCCGCACAATGACTTCTCTAAACGCCCGTTGATTTATGAAGCAATAATCACGTTGAGCGTGCACCAATCGCCAGCCGTCGCGCACGCGGCGCAGAACAACATAGGTCGTGATGCTTCTGCCAATCTGTGAACGTGCAGAAGACTTTCCCGCCGGGCGAAATCGCACCAAAGTTCCAGCTCGATTCTTGACCCTGATACCGCGAGTATCGAGCAATTTCTCGCAGTCATGAGCGATGCTAATGAGCCTATCGGGGCAGATCGTCCAGGCCCGGGCTTTTCCGTTCACATGGTTCAGAACTGCCGCAATTTCCGCTCTACCGGCCGTGTTGATCTGATGCTTTTCGAGTTTTTTCTGTTCTAATTCAGCCTGGAGGTTCGCAACATGTTCGGGTTGCCAATTATCCAGCCAGCGCTTTTTTTCTTGGGCCGCTGCCAGTACTTTTTCTCCCAGCTCGATTTCAAATTCGAGTTTGAGTATTTTATTGTCGGCTTTACGGCTTGTTATAATTGGATAGGTCGTCATATAAAATTTTCTCCATAATAAAATTTTTATGAGAAGTATCCAGTAATTGCGGTATTCTTTGCTGGAACTCTCACAAACAGATATACATGAAGCTGTTTAAAGAATGATGAAAGCACGAGGAATAATACATTGGGCCTGTGAATTATATCAATTTTAGCTATCGGTATGACAAAATTAGGAGGCCTAAGGGGTAACGATATTGCATATTGGCTACGGAGGATCAGAAAATGGATACTGTGCGTGGTGTGGATTTATTCACTATATGCTTTTGTTGCCAAACCGGCTGTAAACAATTGTCGTAGGTCGGTTGATAGCTCAGTAGATGCTATGTTCTTCAAGGTTATCATTCGAGCTACAGTTCGCCCCCCTACGCTCAAAAGAACTGGTAGCCAATCTGCCGCAGCAGGCTATCTCAAGCGTCTAAGCGAAAAACCTGTATGAGGGAAAAGCGAAAGGAATGGCAGAGGCGATGGCCACACCGGAAACTGTTGAGACACTCAAAGCTGAGGTTAACAGGCTAAATCGCGAACTCCGTGCTTTTGTTGCTGTCGCGCTGCAACACGGGCTACGCGATTATTGTGCAACTCGGCACCCAGAGTTGACTGCGGAGCTTGAGAAATACTACGCGCATTCACAGCTCCGCGCGCGCCAGAAATACGATCGGGTCCTCATCAGGATCCGCGATGTTCCCGGATTACAGGGTGCCGCGGGTGATACCGCAGTGCGAACTTATTACCGCAATGAACAGGACAATGTGGCCTATATTGAGCACGCGCTGAAAAATAAACGGTTCGTCCTCGGCGGAATTTGGGTCGCGCCTCAGTATCGCGGCAAGGGAATGGCCCACAAAATTCTGCGAGCCTTAGTTGAGGCCGTTGATGAAACTGATCTGAGTATTGAGCTTTACCACGAGCCGTTTGGCGAAGAAGGCCTTGCCATGAGTGAGCTCGAGGCCTTCTATAATCGACACGGATTTACTAGGCTCGATACAGCACCAGGCGGCATGGTCCGCTTTCCGCAATCTCCGCTTGATCTCTATACTGACAAGTGAGTCTGGGCTGGCGTCAAATCTCCTAGTCTTCTGCTGTGTTCAACTCAACATTGGAAAGCGCCATCTAATCTAGCCATATTTTTTAGGGGAAGATGACGACGAATTGTAAGGGTGGTACGGTGGGGGCAGTAACCGGGAAACCGTCCTGGAATGCATGAGGTGTCTCGATCCGCCCGCGCGTATAGCGTTTCCAGAAGATCGCGACTTATCCGTATTGATTCCTTTGAGCTCGAAGCCTTGCATTTGATCTGCTTGACCAAGCCGGTCAGGGGGGGGGGCAGTCACGGTGAGTTACATTCGGCTCCAGTCGCCCAAATACGTGAACGCTTCCTATCCGTTCTTTAACTACGTGACCGGGCACGACAGCTTCCTGTTGGTGCCCGGCTTTGCATCGCGCAGTCAAATACGGTTCTCAAGTGAAATCTGGGCTTGTGCGACTGCCGTGCTGTTCCTCGGGTGGGTAACGATTTGCTTTTCGTTTCTGAACCCCCGGGGTAAGCAGTTTGCGCAGAGCTGGCTCTGATACACCGTCAATGCACTTTTCAAGGGCCAAGGCTATGCGGCGCACATGCGTGACAGACTCCACCCCCGCTATTTCTGCACAGTGTGCTGCCGTCCGCGCAGTTTTCATCTCCGAAAATGGAAAATTTCGGCTCGGGGCGCAGCAGTTTTCGACGGAACTGCTGCGTTCTTCCGCATAAAAACGTCCGGCACTATCCCAATTTCCGGGTGGATTGACTCTGCGGCTCTTGCGGTCTGCGAATTCAAACCCGGCGTTAATTTCGTCGGGTGAATAGGCAAGGTCGGCTGCGACTGCTGCTGCTCTGTTTTTGTGTTTAAAAATCACTTTGTTCTCCAATTCTAGTTGTTTAGCGATGCGAAGTTATTTGCGATCATCGCAAGTTATACCTATAGGAACCTCGTTAAATACCGGTTAACGTTTCACCAAAATCGCGAATATGTCGGAAATTCCGATCGCCGATGGCGTCTATACGTCCTGTCATCTTCCGAATTATAGAGATATTCTGGAGCGTTATCTGACATCAGAATGTCCTCATATCATCGTTCCTAGTCCCTTTTGGGAGCGGAATAGTATTTTAACATCGCTGATGTGATGGACAGCGGGCGGGCACGGCAGCTCTCAGAGCTATTGCGAGCGGTGTTTGAGGACGCGTTCATGGCCACCAGACCCCATTGTCGTGGCCATCGGGAGCGAAGGCACCGCATCTGTATTCACGCGCGAGCTCAAAACTAAGATTGAGCGGTTTTTGCCGCACAACCTTGGCAGCCTCGCCGCGTTTGCCGGACGGCTCAGACCCGGCGTGGCACGCAATATCCCGTGGGCACAGCGCCGCGCCTTCTGGGCGTGGGTCTTCAAGGGGATCCCACGCAGACAATGGGTGTGAGGGGCTGAACGCGACGCCGCGCACGACATCAAAGCTGCCATTGCCAGCGGCTGCACCACCGGGGAGAATCTCGGCCAGATCATCTTGGTCGGCGCTGGCCCTAGCGCGCGATTTGCCGACCCTGCGCGCGGTCGAAAAATGTCAGGAAGCGGATGTGATCTTTTACGATAGTTTGGTCGATGCAGAGGTTGAGGAAACGCGCAGAAATCGGCCTACAATAATGGCGATCGCCACGCCGGGGACCTGACACGAGGCGGACAAAGAAGATACTGGGCTCCGAGTTTGGAGAACGGATCAAGGCACTTGGCGAATTAGAGCTTTGGAAAACGCGATGACAGATACTCGCACATAAGCCCTTTAAAAACATGGCACCAACTTTGCTAGCGTCGCGCCAATACTTTGCTGCGTTGGCAGCACCCGCTCGAGCCCTCACCCGAGCCGGGACCATCATTTAAGTCTGCTGGCTCAGAAGCTAGATCGGAATACCAGTTAAACTCGAAGAGTCGGGCCAATTCAGCATATCGGCCACCCTAAAGACGATGGGTTGGCTGCAGGCTTGGATGTTCGATGGAAGACCTACACCACGCCTTCTCGCTCCAAGCGCTTGCGCGCCGCTTTGCGAGCCCGGCGGATTGCTTCGGCTTGTTGGCGAACTTTCTTCTCAGAAGGCTTTTCGAAGTGCTGCTTGAGCTTCATTTCGCGGAAAACGCCTTCACGTTGAAGCTTTTTCTTTAATACCCGAAGAGCCTGATCGACATTATTATCGCGGACACTGACCTGCATATGGATAACACCATTATTCATGAACGAGAAATTACTAGAGAACAGGACCATGCTGGTTGCAAGAGCAATTTGTGCCTCAAAATGCCTGTGAGACAAGCGCTCGTCCGTCCCTCTGCTTAAACCTTTGCGCTGATAGCATACCGATGCTCACTGTAACGGATCAAAGACCTGCGCCAGCCGAGCTGTCGTGCTTGTGCGCGATGTATTTTACTAAGATCGGTATCGATGCGAATATCCGTAAAGCCTGCCTCGGCCAACAGGAAAGCAACTTGCTCCGCCCGAGCGCCTTGGGCGAAATGAACTTGCGACAGAATTTCCTGATGACGAGAATTCATGTTCTGGGACCGACGTGGAAAGAGCTGAGCCAAGGTGCGCGCAACCCAGCTACGGGTGACGAAATCACCATCGATCAACAGCAGCTGTCCACCCGGAACCAAAACGCGCTTCCATTCTGCGAAGGCCGCAGCCGGATCGACGAGGGTCCATACAAGGTGGCGGGTTACGAGCACATCGAAACTTGCATCGGGTAGCATGGTACGCTCCGCGTCAGCCTGCATAAAAACTGCGGCCGGAACTTTGGCGCGGGCGCGCTCGAGCATGGGCTCGGACCAATCGAGACCTGTTACCGCATAACCAAGATCGTGGCACAGGCGCGCAATCTCTCCTGTTCCAGACGCCAGATCGAGCAGTCGGCGCCCCGTGGCAGATCCGAGATGTTTTTGGACAAGCGCCTGCCAAGCTGTTTGTTCTTCACCTTGTCCAATCTTGTGGCCTGGCTCGGCGTCGAAAGTGGCGGCACGATCCGACCAGTAGTCGCGGATCTCATCGCGTAGATCACGGTTGCTGCCAAGCGGCTGGGTCATAGGTCTGCTCCAAGACGGGTCGATGACTTCCATGTTAAAGACGACAATTTTTGTCAATATTAAAACTTGACTATTTAAGTCGGAATTAATAGTCGATGGGCCAGTTCAAACATAAAGGTCTCCTGATGTCCCTTCGCTACACCTTGAGCGCCGGTGCGCTGTGTCTTTTCTCCGCTCCTGCCTTTTCAGACCCGATCACCATAACGGATATTGCAGGGCGAGAAGTCACTCTTGAAACACCTGTGGACCGGGTAATTCTCGGCGAAGGACGCCAAATTTTCTTTGCGGCCGTATTGGACGGCGAAGACCCATTCGAGCGCGTGGTGGGGTGGCGGGACGATTTCCATGAGGCCGCGCCCGAGAGCTATGAGGCCTATGCTGAAAAATTCCCCGAGATCGCTGATATTCCGACCTTCGGCGGCTTCAAGGATGGCACATTCGATATTGAACAGGCCGTATCCCTGACCCCTGACGTGATGATCATGAACCTCGAAGCCAAGGCGGCTACCGATGAGGCAGGCTATGAGGAAAAGCTCGCCAAGGTCGACATCCCTATCGTTTATGTTGATTTCCGCGAAAAGCCGTTTGAACACACCGCAAAGTCAATGGAAATCATCGGTAAATTGTTTGGCGAAGAAGAGCGTGCCGATGACTTCAACGACTTCTATCAAGAGCAGATCGCCCGTGTCACAGATGTGATCGATGCGCAGAACGATCTGGAGCGTCCTTTGGTATTTGTCGAACGGGCAGGGGGCTACTCCGAGGATTGCTGCATGTCATTCGGCAGCGGCAACTTCGGTCGCATTGTCGAACTGGCGGGTGGGGAAAACATGGCTGCCCCGTTCATCCCCGGGACATTTGGTACGGTGAACGCGGAGCAGGTGATTGCCTCCAACCCCGATCAAATCATAGTCACCGGCGGTAATTGGGAAGCCTACGTCCCCGGTGGCGCATGGGTTGGCGTCGGGCCAGGCTCGGACGAAGCGCAGGCCCGTGCGAAGTTGCAGGCTTTGATGGAACGTCCCGCCTTTACCGGTGTTAAGGCCGTCGAGGCAGGCGAGGTTCACGCGATTTGGCATCAGTTTTACAATTCGCCCTATAGCTTTGTCGCCGTCCAACGGCTGGCGACATGGTTGCACCCGGAGTTGTTTGCCGACCTCGACGCGGAGGCAACACTTAAGGAACTTCACGAGAGGTTCCTGCCCGTCGACTACCGTCCTGGATATTGGGTTTCACTGAAGTAACCAGGGCGCGCAGCGCAGCCCTCTTGTCGAATAAGGCAGACCAATGACCAGTATCACATCCGACACTACGGCACCCGCGTTCGCCTACCGCGGGCTGGTGACGCGACGTATCTTCATTCTGGCTCTGCTGGCCTGTTTGCTGATACTTTCTGTCGCGGTGGACGTATCACTGGGACCGGCGCGTTATTCGGTGGCAGATGTGCTGCGGACCCTCGTCTCTCCAACCGATGCGGATGTGCAGATGCGGGTCGTCGTTTGGGACATTCGGATGCCGATGGCCATGCTCGCGGTGACGGTCGGGGCAAGCCTGTCGCTTGCCGGGGCGCAGATGCAGACCATCCTCGCGAACCCTTTGGCCAGTCCCTTCACGCTCGGCCTTTCGGCAGCAGCCAGTTTTGGCGCGGCGTTGGCGATGGTGTTGGGGGTCGCACTCTTTCCGGCGGCGATTTCCCTGATGGTGCCGATCAATGCCTTTCTGATGGCGATGGCAGCCGCTTTGCTGATCTTTGGATTGTCCACTCTACGGGGCGTGACGGTCGAAACCATTATCCTTCTAGGCATCGCATTGGTCTTCAGCTTCAACGCGGCCTTGGCGTTGTTGCAATATTTTGCCTCGGAGCAGGCTCTATCTGCCGTGGTCTTCTGGACCATGGGCAGCCTCACCAAAGCCACTTGGGGCAAGGTGGCGGTGACGGCGGTGGTCCTCGCGCTCTGTGTGCCGCTCTTTGCTCGCCGGGCATGGGCCCTGACCGCCGTTCGACTGGGTGAAGCGCGCGCGGCGGCAATGGGTGTGCCGGTGCGTCGGCTGAGACTGGAGTCTTTGTTTCTCGTATCGCTCTTGGCGGCCGTGCCGGTTTCCTTCGTCGGCACGATAGGTTTCATCGGCATTGTCGGTCCACATGTGGCACGGCTTCTCTTGGGTGAAGATCAACGGTTCTTCCTGCCTGGAGCGATGTTAGCTGGCGCGCTGATCCTTTCGGCCACATCTGTGCTCTCGAAGGCCTTGCTGCCCGGCGCTGTCCTGCCCATTGGCATTATCACGGCATTGGTGGGCGTTCCCTTCTTTGCCGCTCTTATTCTGACCAAGGGGCGTAAAGCATGGTGACGCTGCAACTTGAAAACCTCGGTGCGCGCTATGGTCGGCATGAGGTCCTCAGCAAGGCAACAACACCGCCAATTCCAGGAGGCAGCTTGACCGCTCTTGTGGGAGCCAATGCGGCTGGTAAGTCCACGCTGTTTCGGCGCATTGCAGGTCAGATGCGGGGGGCAGGAACTGTGCGCCTCAGCGGTGCAGCCGCGGACGACTTGCGCTACATGCCTCAAGATACGGGGGTGAATGCAGCGCTGACGGTCTACGAATCCATCATACTCGCGCTGAAGCAGGGTGGGGGCGGCTGGCGACTTTCAGCTTCCGAGTTGACGGCCGTGAACGACGTCTTGGCCAGATTGGGCATCACCGCACTTGCTGAGCGGCAGTTGCCGGAGCTGTCCGGCGGGCAACGTCAGGTCGTGTCGATCGCACAGACGCTGGTGACGCGGCCCCGGGTTATCCTGATGGACGAGCCCACCTCCGCGCTCGACCTTTACCGGCAATACGAGGTATTGGAGGCGTTGCAATCCTATGCCGCTGAAAGCGGAGCTGTGATGATCCTCGCTTTGCATGACCTAAATCAGGTGATGCGGTGCAGCACGACCACCATCGCTTTGGGCGAGGGCAGGATCCTCGCCACCGGTCCGACGCTAGAAATACTCACACCCGCGATGATCCGCCGCCTCTATGGTATCAACAGCCGCGTTGAGCGCTGCTCGCGAGGCTGCGCGATGATGATCGTCGATGGGCCAGCTGAGAGTAGTCAGATCTCCGCTTGATTTAAACACAAGTATGTCCCGTCGCATCATCATTTTTGTGACTGCGGCGTTTCCAGAGCTTTTAACTTGCCTGAAAAGCTGCGTCTCTTCGACATTTTATAGCTTGTCTTCAAGGCTGGATATATCCTGGCGCGCCCTGAGAGTTTGTGCAGCCACTTCACAATAAGCCTGTAAAATGATCACAAGTTTGTTTTCCTGATTAAAGTCAACAACCTGACGTTATCGTTTCCTCAACTGGTGGTGGTATTACGTGTCAGAGCGCTTTTGCACGCCTTACAGATCAAGGTAGGTTCTCCCGGAAATAGATGTCCAGCTTGAGCGGTCTAGGACGTGCTGCGGGTTCCGAAAGACAGCGAATGGCACGGTCGATCAAGATGTCAGGGTCCATCTCGAAGATGGCATCGATCGTTCCGTCAAGCATCGCGCGGCGGGTGTCTGGGGTTAGGCCATGACCGATGAACACGAGTTTCGTCTGTCGTTTTTCTCGGATGGCGCGGGTGATACCGCCGGAGGATCCGCCAACGTTGTAGATCCCAATCAGGTCGGGGACCTTTTCGAACAAATCCAGCGCATGTCGATAATTTTCGGCCGCGTCATCGTGCCCTTCGCGCATTCCCACGACCTTAAGTTTTGGAAACATCTCGTCAATCAGACTTAGAAACCCAGCCTCGCGTTCGGAATGTGCACGGTAGTGGCGCGATCCCGCGACCAAGGCCACCGAGCCGATGGTGGATTCAGCAAGCCGTCCGATCAGCAGCCCGGCGGTTCTGCCCACTGCACGGTTGTCCAGCCCCAGGTGGCTGATCTGGGGAGAATTGCCGAGGTCGGACACGATCGTCACCAACCGCGTTCCAGTCGCTGCGATTTCGGCGGCGGCATCGCGCACCTCTGGGTGTTCGATTGCGAAGAAGATGATCCCGTCTGACCAGTCTGCGTTGTTATGCAACGCCTCCACTAGGGCGGCGGCGTTGAAGCTGTCGATGAAAAAACACCGCAGGAAAGGAGCATCAATACTGGTCTGGCCAATACGTTCTTTAGCTCGTTCGCCCAATAGACGCAGATAGGGGTTCGTACCAGCAGGCAGCAGGACGGTAATATTTAGGGGCCGTACCGTGTTGTAGCGACTTGCTTCCTCTGCGCTTAGGTAGCCGATGTCGCGGGCCGCATCTAGTACCCTGATGCGAGTGCGGTCTTTAACGCCCTTGCGTCGATTTATCACCCGGTCCGCCGTTGCCAGTGACACGCCTGCAAGGCTCGCCACCTTCGCAAGGTGCGGACGCTTAGTGTTGTCCTTTGTTAGCCTCATTACGCAAAAACCTCAAAAACCCTCATGCCGATTTCTTTGACGAATGGTGGCCCGAGTCTCTACCTTGGGTCAATAAGGTGATTATCGAGCGTTTTATCGTTGTCTGCACAGCAGAGGGCCTCAAAACACCTCAAAAAGATCTCTGGGAGGGGAACCGATGAATAAATCAGACTTTATGAACCGTCGCACGCTGCTTGCGGCCGGGGCAGGGGCCTTGGCCACGCCCTTTCTAGTGCGTCCATCATGGGCTGCGACCACCCTGCGCTACGGCCACAATAACGAAGTGTCTTCGGTTGCGGGCGCTCAGGCAGATTGGTTCGCCGAGGCGCTTGGTCAAACTTCAAATGGCAGCATTGACGTGCAAGTGTTTCCTAACAGTCAGCTTGGCAAACTTCAGGAACTGGCTGAGGCGGTTTCTCTGGGCACTATCGCCTTTTCGCACAACACCGCCGGCGCGCTTGGGTCGCTGTACCAGCCGTTCGCCGCGCTTGATACGCCTTATCTTTACCGCGACGTCGACCACCTGATGGCTGTGACAGATGTGGACAGCCCCGTGATGCAGGAACTGAACGAAGGGCTAATCGCCGCTGCCAACGTGCGGGTGATTTATGCACATTATTTTGGTCGCCGGAACCTGACCTGCAACAAGGCGGTGATGTCACCCGAAGATCTGGCCGGTACCAAAATCCGTGCCGTGCCTTTTCCGATATATACTGCCGCGGTAGAGGGTATGGGCGCGGTTGCCGTGCCTGTTGACTGGTCCGAAGTACCTACGGCCTTGGCCACCGGAGTGGTGCAAGGACAGGAAAATCCGGTGAACGTGGTGCTAAACGTCAAGCTTTACGAGGTGCAATCGCACCTTATGCTCACCGGTCATATGTCCAATGCCGAAGTCGTAGTAATGAATGAAGACGCGTGGCAGGCACTGGACGATGCTAGCAAAGGCGCCGTGCGCGAGGCTGCCAACCAGACCCGCGAAAAGGCGACCAAAGCCATTCTAGACAATGAAGAGTCTGAGACACAGCAACTGCGCGACTTAGGCATGACTGTGATCGGTGCCGAGGACGGGTTGGACGTGGAAGCGTTCCGCTCGTCAGTCAAGGCGCTGGTCGATGAGCGATTCGGTGCGGAATACGGCAATCTTTATGCCAAGATCGCGGCTGTCTCCTGATGCAAAGCACAACCATGAGCCGCGCATTTCTTGCGCGGCTCGCTCGTTTCGGTGTGGTCCTAGGGATGATCTTGGTGGCGCTTATCGCCAGCCTTGTTGTGCTGCAGGTTATGGCGCGGAATTTCTTTGACACTGGGCTGCCGTGGGCGGACGAACTGGCACGGTTCAGCGGCATCGGGCTCGTTTTCTTTGCCGTTCCCTGTCTGGCAGGCCGTCAGGTGTTGGTATCGGTCTCCATGCTACCTGACCTAATGCAGCCTGCGGTCCGCCGATGGCTGGTGCTGGCCGCCGACCTGGCGACGTTGGCCTTTTCGGCGCTGATGATCTGGAGCTTTGCCGAGTTCCTACCGCGTGCGGGCAAGTTTTTAACCCCTGCGATGCGGCTGCCCAACTGGGTTTACTACAGTCTTGCGCTTGCCGGGTGCTTGCTGCTGGCGGTAATTGCGGGGCTACGGGTCGTCGATGCTTTTCGAAAGCGAGACCCGACAGCGCCCTACCGCGATGCGCGGGATGTAGATGGTTTGCCCCTATGAGCCTGATCCTCATTTCTATTTTTGTTATGTTGCTCATCCTCGGCGCGCCAATTGCCGTGTGTCTTGGCCTGTCGTCGGCGATCGTGATTGTCACACACGAATTACCGGTATCGGTCGTCGCGCAGCGCAGTTTGAACGCACTGGACAGTTCCCCCTTGTTGGCGGTGCCGCTATTCATCTTTGCGGCCAGCCTGTTGAATGCAACCGGCGTGACCGCCCATCTGTTCGAATTGGTAAGGATGATGTTTGGCCGCATTCGCGGTGCGGTAGCACAGGTTAGCATCTTTGTGTCACTGATCTTTTCCGGCATCTCGGGGGCCGCTCTGGCCGACATCGGCGCGCTTGGCGCTATCCAAATCAACCAGATGAAGGCCCAAGGCTACCGCGAAGAATTTGCAGCCGGGCTGACCGTCGCGGCCGCCACCATTGGTCCGATCTTTCCGCCTTCGATCCCGATTATCATCTACGCTTCAGTAGCCAACGTCTCTGCGGTGAAGCTGCTGATTGCGGGGGTCATCCCAGCATTGCTGCTGACTGCATTGCTGATGATCCAAGTCGCCATCATCGCCCGGGTAACAGGATTGCCGCGCGACGAAGTGCGGGTGCATCCCCGTGCTTTAGCGAAGAAGGCGTTGATCTCCTTTCCTGCGCTAATGGCGCCGGTGCTATTGATCGGTGGGTTGGTCAGCGGCTACTTCGGGCCGACCGAGGTGGCGGGTGTGACCGTGGCCTATGCCATGCTGATCGGGATTTTCATTTACCGTTCGCTGTCAATGAGTGGCATTGTTGGTGCGCTGCGCGACACCGCCGAGTCGACGGCGAACATTCTGTTCGTCGTGGCTACAGCCGCGCTGTTTGCATGGGTTCTTACACTGGATCAGGTGCCGATGAAGGTTTCGGGCTTATTGCTGGGCCTGTCGGACAATCCGCTGGTTCTCTTGCTGTTGGTCAACATTCTGCTTTTGGTGGTGGGCATGGTGCTGGAAAGCATTGCTGCGATCCTGATCATTGCGCCCATCATCGCCCCGGCATTGACCGCGGCGGGGGTCGATCCTCTGCAACTCGGTATCGTGTTTGTGCTGAATTTGATGATCGGACTTCTGACGCCACCCGTCGGCATGAGCCTTTACATGATTACCATCATAACACGCATGCCCATCGGGCGTGTCATCGCCGGGGTGATGCCGTTTTTCATCCCGCTTCTTCTTTCGCTGCTTGTGGTCTCGGCCGTTCCGGCCCTGTCGACCTGGCTGCCCGAACTCTTAATGAATTGAGGTCTGAAATGAGCAACCTTCTGGGGCCGATCCGGCAGCTTGGCTATGTTGTTGATGATATCGAAGCCGGTATGAAGCATTGGTCCGAGGTCATGGGAGTTGGCCCATGGTTCTACAACCCGCGCGTGCCGATCGAGGAATACACCTATGACGGCAGGAGTTACGGGCCACACAACTCCGTGGCGCTGGCAAACTCAGGCGAAATGCAAGTGGAACTGATTCAGATCCGCAACGACGTGCCGTCCATGTATCGTGATTTCCGCGAGAAAGGTCTGCGGGGTTTGCAACATATTGCATTCTGGACCAAGAATTTCGACGCCGATTTGGACAGGATGCTAAACCGGGGTTTCACAGTGAAGATGAGCGGTTGCGTGGGCAAGAACGGGCGGTTCGTTTACTTCGCCGAACAGAACCATCCCGGCAGCTGTATCGAGCTTTCCGAGGTCTTGGGGCCCAAAGGCAAGATGTTCGATCTGATCCGTGCGTCGTCGGTGGATTGGGATGGCTCGGATCCGGTGCGCCCGTTCCCCGATCTTTCCGCGAGGTGAGGGTTTCATGGACCGCGTGATCGCCGAATATCTGCTGGAAACGCCGTTTCCGCTGGAGGATGTGGCCGCCATGATGGCGGGCGAACAATCAAGCGGCACCTTCGTGCGTGTTGCCGGTGAAACCGATGAGTTGCGGGCGCGCGCAGCGGCGCGGGTCTTATCCATCGTGCCCGAAGACAGTGTGGAACAACCTGCGCTGGCCTCCGCCTATGTGGAGCGCAAGGATGTGTCGGGCCCGTTCCGCCGCGCGCGGGTGCGCATTGCCTATCCCACCAGCAATATTGGACGCAATTTGCCAACGCTGGCGGCCACGGTATCGGGCAATCTCTATGACATCGGCGAGATTACCGGCCTGAAGTTGCTGTCGCTGGAGATCCCTGCGGCCTATCGCGCCCGCTATGCCCTGCCTGCGGTCGGGATCAAGGGCACGCGCGACAGTCTTGGCGTGCCCGATGGTCCGATCTTTGGCACCATCATCAAACCCAATGTCGGCATGCGTCCCGAGGAGATCGCAGCGCTTGTCGATCAGCTGTGCGCCGCCGGTGTCGATTTCATCAAGGACGACGAAGTCTGTGCCAATCCCGATATCGCTCCGCTGGCTGAGCGTGTGCCTGCCGTAATGGCGGTGATCCGCAAATGGCAGGACCGCACCGGTCGGCGCGTGATGATGGCGTTCAACATCACGGATGAGACCGACGCAATGCGTCGCCACGCCGATTTGGTGGCGGCCGAGGAGGGCAGTTGTGTCATGGCGAGCCTGAACTGGTGTGGCCTGTCGGGAATGGAGACGCTGCGCGCGCATACGCCGCTGGCGATCCATGCGCACCGCAACGGGTTTGGCGCGATGAGCCGCCATCCGCTCTTGGGGATGAGTTTTCCGGCTTACGGCGCGCTCTACCGTCTCGCGGGGATCGACCACATGCATGTGCACGGAATTGGTGGCAAGTTCGTTGATTTTGCGGACGAGGTGACTGAGGCTGCGCGCGCCTGTCTTCAACCGCTCAGCGCGAGCGGGGTAGATGATCGCGTAATGCCAGCATTTTCATCCGGTCAATGGGCGGGCACCTTGCCCCACACCCTTGAGGCGGCAGAGCTGCCCGATTTCATGTTCATGTGCGGCGGCGGTATTCTGGCGCATCCCGATGGGCCAGACGCGGGGATCAGATCGCTGCGGGAAGCCTATGATGCTATCCGCGCAGGTAACCCTCTGGACCAGGCGGCACTAACGCGCCCAGCACTGGCAGAGGCGTTGCGGTTCTTCGGGCCATAGTGGCATGATCGAGGTTGTTTTTCTCGGCGATGACTTTACGGGCGCGTCCGATAGCCTGGCCACCTATTCCTCTAGGGGCTGGCCCGCCCGCTTGGTTCTCAACGCAGGTTATGCGAGCGAGGGGCTCATGGCTCTGGGACTGCCCACTGATTTGCGATCGGTCGGACCAGAAAGGGCGCTCGCCGATATCGCAAACCTTTGGCCGCGCATCGAAGATGCTAATCCGCGAGTTCTACATTTCAAAGTCTGTTCGACCTTTGACTCCAGCCCTTCGACAGGTTCGATCGGCGCGGTCGTGGTGGAGTTGATCGAACGCTTCAAACCAGACGTAATCGCTGTGATTGGCGGGCAGCCCAGTCTGGGGCGCTACTGTGTCTTCGGCAACTTGTTCGCAAAAGGCCCAGATGCAAAACCTCACCGCATCGACAGACATCCCGTTATGGGGCAACACCCCGTCACACCGATGACCGAAGCCGATCTAACCCGTCATTTGGGCGCGCAGGGGCTTGGCAGCCTTGACCCTGTGCCATTCACCTCATTAGCAGACACGAGCTCGATTGCGCAACGGATGAGGCACGGACCGGTATTGTTGGACGTTGTGAACCTTCAGGACCAGGCCATGATTGCGCAGGCCCTTACCCTTGCCGGGGGGCGGCAGTTGTTGATCGGGGCAAGCTCAGTCGCTGAAATTCTGACAATGGTTGCGGACAAGGCCCAGATGCCCGCACAGGTGGCACCGCCCGAATCGATGGGTGTTCTAGTGTTTGCAGGCAGCCGGTCAGCGAACACATCCGAGCAGGTTCGCAATGCGCGGCTTTTTAAAAAGCTCGCTCTGACACCTGAGGCGATGCGCTCAGACGCGTTGATAGGTAGCGCAGTGCAACGGCTTCAAGCCGGGCAGCGAGTGCTGGTTCATTTGGACCCGGAGGCAGACTACGGCATGAATCCTAGCAGACTTGCAGACGCATCGAGCTGGTTTGTCGAAACCGTGCTTGATCAAGTCAATGTCGGGTATTTGGGCCTCGCTGGCGGCGACACCTCAAGCCGTATTGCCGCAAGATTGGGCTTTCGCGTTTTGGATTTCGAACGCAGTTTCGGAGTGGGGGCATGTGTGTGTGTGGCCAGACATAGATCGTCAGAGCGTGACCGAATGCGGGTCATGTTGAAGGGTGGCCAAATGGGGCAAGGCGACCTTTTCGATGCCTTCGCGAAGAGCGCGGGCCGGCCGGTGGAGCTTTGACAATATGGCAGGTTGCATCCAACTTGGGTCTCAAACAGGCCAATTTTGAGAGGTTATTCTTCGCCCGGTCTTGTCACATTAACTTGCTAAGTCTGGACCTTGTTGCACGGATCGCCTCTCCGCAGATATCCAAGTGGTCTGTTCCCTTCAAGATTTGAACACTGATCATCGTGATAAGATCCACGAAGCAAAAGCATCGTCTGCCCGACTGGTCTGAGTGCAACGTATGTCTGGGACAGCGCGATGATCTGACGATTTAGATCAGCGAAGCCGCGTTTGACCTGTGGTGGATACCGCGTCGAATAACGCCTGGCGGACAGCGCACCACTCGGGTCTGGCAATTGCGCGATCTACCGGATCGGGCATAGTTGGAAAATCCGGCTCTACCATATAAAGCGAAAAGATTGACAGGCGATTATTTTGGGACAAACCGTTTGTCTTGTGAAGATTTTCGACTAAAGCAAGCTCAGGGGGTCAGGTGACGCTCTATTCTACCTCGGCTTGAACTTCCATGGGCCGCGGTAAACTTCGGCGGCTCTCCTTCCATTCCCTGGCACTTGGAGGGTCGTCGCCTTTCTTCGCATAGCTCAAAGCGCTCCAAGTTGAGAGTACCGGTGGAAATCTCCCACCGTCTTTGCTTTTTTCCAAAGCACACGTATATGCGATTTGTGGATGGCAATTGTGGCTTATTCACCCCCGGTGCTTCCTCCCTGTAGCCCGGAATAACTGCGGCGGCCCTTTCCCCTTTATACCCTAGGTGGGTCGTCGCAACTTTTTCTGAAGTCTACGCTGCCGCACAGACCCGAGAGGGACACCCCAAACCAGTTGAATTCTCAAACCGGTTATTCAATTCCATGCGCGCATGCTGACCGACATCTGATTCAAATTCCCCGATCGGCTCTATACCGGCCTAGCTTGTCTGTGATCATGACCCGGTTCATCAAAATCGTTTCTTTGACTGAAGTCTTAATCACTCAGTTACTCCGTCTCTTGGACAGACGTCACACGACCAAGACGGTTCTCAATTTAGAGTAGAACCCTCGGTGCCCATGGCTCTTAGACTTCGTTCCGATCCCGAGAATATCTCTCGGCCTTCATCTCAGTAATGGCGGGCGGCTATCCGGAACATGCTTGCGTGTCCGATAGCGCAAGTCACAGCCTTGCAAAATGATAAGAATCTGTTTGATTGGTTAAGTAATCACCCACATCAAACACTAACAGGCCAGAGGATAAACCATGCGTTTAATAGCACATTTACTCGGAGCAACCTCGATGACCTTGCTGTCATCAATGGCGTTTGCCCAAGAGGTCGAGCGCGGTCGCGATGACCAACTCAACATTATCTATTGGCAAGCGCCCTCAATCTTGAACCCCTATCTATCTGGCGGTGTGAAAGAGCGCGATGCTTCCAGCATGGTGCTTGAGCCTTTGGCCAACGCCGATGAGAAAGGCGAGCTTGTCCCGAAGCTGGCGGTCGAAATCCCAACGGTCGAGAACGGCGGCATGACCGAAGACTTAACGGCCATTACTTGGAAACTGAAAGAGGGGGTGACTTGGTCAGATGGCACGCCAGTGACAGCCAAGGATGTAAAATTCACGGCAGATTACTGCATGAACCCCGAAGGCGGTTGCGCCCAACTGTCAAAGTTCAATGACGTCAAAAATGTCGAAGTCATAGATGATCGCACGATAACAATCCATTTCGATGAGCCGAAACCTTACCCGTATCTGCCTTTCGTCGGGGCGGCCTCACCCATTCTTCAGGCTGCACAGTTCGCTGAATGCACCGGTGCGCGTGCGCCGGGCTGTACCGAGGAAAACTTCAATCCGATTGGCAGCGGCCCGTTTGTGGTCACGGACTTTCGGCCAAATGACTCTATACAGCTTGTTGCCAACGACAATTATCGCGATGCAGGCAAGCCCGCCTTTGCCAAGCTGAACTTTAAAGGCGGTGGAGACGCCGTTTCAGCCGCGCGCGCCGTAATGGAAACCGGTGAGTTTGATTACGCGTGGGATTTGTTGATGGCACCTGACGTGCTGGAAACAATCGCAGAGGGCGGTACAGGAAAGCCTATTTTTGAGTTCGGTCCCCTTGTCGAGCGGATCGAAATTAACATGACAAATCCTTCGCCTGATCTCCCGCCCGAGACGCGTGCAACTGTTGAGGAGCCACATCCGTTCCTGACAGACAGACGCGTTCGGCAGGCCATGAGCATGGCAATCGACCGCGAATTGCTCAACGAAATCGGCTACGGTCAGGCAGGTCGGCCAACCTGCAATCTGGTCCCCGCTCCTCCGATTTATAGCTCTGACAACACAGAATGTATGACGCAGGATTTGGAAGCTGCGAAAGCACTTTTGGATGAAGCAGGCTGGCAGGATGAAGACGGGGACGGCGTACGCGAGAAAGACGGTATGCGTCTGTTGATCGTGTTTCAGACCTCTACCAACGCCGTTCGTCAAGACTTCCAGGCGCTTATCAAAGACTGGTGGAACCAGATCGGTATTGAGGTTGAGCTGCGCAACATCGACGCGTCGGTCTTTTTCGGCGGCGATCCAGGCAGCCCCGACACATTCCCCAAGTTCTATGCCGACGTTGAGATGTATGCGAACCTCTATGACGGCACCGACCCGCAAGCTTATCTTGCGCAGCGCCGTTGTGGGAATGAGCCAAAGCCCTCAACCCAATGGCAGGGAGAGAACATCAACCGCTTTTGCGATGAGGAATATGACTCCCTGCTGGATGAACTTTCTCGCACAAGCAAGATCGAAGAGCGGGCGCGTCTGGTTAAACGTTTGAACGACATTATCACCACCGAAAGCAAATCCATGCTGCCGTTGATCAACCGCGCAGCGGTAGCGGCGCAGGGCAACACGCTTGGTGGTGTGAAGCTGAACGCTTGGGACAGCGACCTGTGGAACGTTGCCGACTGGTATCGTACCGAAGGCTGAAAGAAAAAAGCGGTGGCCCTTCTTGGGCCACCGCTTCGACATTCAGGACAGAGCGGACTGCCACAACTTCAACCAACCAAGCAGGGTTCGCCAATCCTGCGACGGCGAAGACCGACCGCGTTGGCAGTTCGGGTTGGTCCTCGGTGCCAGAGTATTGGGTGTAACCCTCCATGAAACCCTGAAAATCCATCCCGTCACTGCCCTCGGGCGCGACAAGATAGGTCTGCATTTTCACGGCGTCACCCATGTCGAGGTCAATCGAGGCGAGCTTCTTTTCGATTGATGCAAGAACGCTGGCAGTCTGAGTGGCCGTATCCCCGAAATATTCGGGCGAGCCTTTCTCTGCAGTTTCATCAGCCAACTCAGGAACGGTGCCGCTGAGGTAAAGTGATTGTGACAGGCCTATTTTCTATTTCGACCAGCGGAAAGCTTGCGCTTGAGTGGGGCGCTTCAGGATCTGCGGGACGTGCAATCAACACGGCACGAGTTCAAGGATAAGCGGGTCATCATCTACTAAGAGGATCTTCATTCAATGGGCCGCCGAGACAGGTAGGATGTCGGGGGGCGGTGTATCAGAAAGAACTTTCTGGCGCCTCACCACGCGTTGAATCGCGCGCGAAAACGTTCGCCTTACTCTCTGAGATTGACTGGCGTTCGGGTGAACCGGGCTGCCAACAGATAAAGATAAATCCATCCTAACGCCGTTGTCATGGTGTAATCCCGAGGTATCAATTTCTTCCTGGATCATATCCTCAATCTCAGGCCAATTCGGCAATTGGACGCCCGAGGCGACGCATAGCAAGGTGCCATTGCCGTTATGAGCCATCAGCAATTGAGGGTGGTCCACAATCTTTGCGATTGCCGCGACGGTGGCGGCGACCGCGACGGCAAATTCACGGGTGCTACCCTGAGTATAGAGTCTTTCCGCATCCTCAATTGTCGCTGCGAAAACCTGGCAATCGCCCAAGTCGTTCCGGGCAAGCTGCGATAGATAATTCCCTAGCGGGAACGGCAAAACCAGTTGATGGACATCTTCGATGTGTAAAGGGTCTTCTAATGCAAAGTCATGTTGCCCCGGGCGACCCTTCCCATGCAGTTTAGAGAGGCTCAAGCGAGGAGCTAGGGCCGCGCTCTCCATCATACGTTCCGCCACACGCAGCCTGGCGCGGAGAACTTTCGGGTCAAAAGGTTTGGTGACATAGTCTGTTGCACCCGCCATAAATGCGCGCTCGATTGAAGCCGTCTCGGTCCTCTGGGTAAGCATGACCACCGGGGTATCGCGATAGCTCTTTAGCGCTCTGATATGGCTGCACAAGGTGATGCCATCCATCTGAGGCATCTGGATGTCAAGCAAGATGCAGTCGAAATGTTGGTTTGGATCGGCCAGCAGTTTTAGGGCAGCTGGGCCGGAAGACAAAACCGTGAGCCTAACCTTTGGGGACCTAGATCGCCTGAAGGTGGCCTCAATCATCTCCAAAATGATGGGGTCGTCATCAACGGCAAGAACTTTCATGGTGAACCTCCTTTCGGATCATTCTGCCTGCACATTGCTGCATGTAAATCTGACGATTTTACGACCGGACCGGATCGACAGAAAGGCATGTTAGAGGCAATCACAGCTACAAAGAAACTCCAAGTCGTCTGAGCGGCATAGCACCAGCTGCCTTGGCTTGGTTCGAAAGGGGAGTATTACGCCAATGCTCGGTATTAGCTTCAACGAGCAAGGCCATCTACTTAGATGGTGGCCTTGGCGCCGTCCTAGATGACGTAAATTCCTTACAGGGGGCGGGCGGGGAGCGTGATAAGAAACTCAGCTCCAGCCCCATCACAGGGCTCGATTGATAGCTCACCGCCCATTTTTCGGATCGCCTGGCGGGAAATGGTCAGCCCGAGGCCGATACCCTGCTTGTCCCTGGTGTCAGATAGGTCTTGCTGCCAGAAAGGCTGAAATATCTTTTCGTGAAGATTATCGGGAATGCCGGGGCCTGAATCCTTTACGCGGATATTCAGCTGACGGAAATCCCTCGTCACGATAACGCAGACCTCACTATTATCAGGAGAAAATTTGGCAGCATTTGAGAGCAGGTGCCTCAGCGCTCTATCCAACAGAGCCGGATCGCATTGCCAGGGAATTTCGCTTTCCTGTAAGATCATGCGGGCTGAAACCTTATGTTGATCCATGACGGGTTGGCTCTTCAGCAGCGCCTCTCCTAAAATTTCGATAATATTTGTCTCAGTCAAGTTTAGGGATAACGTTCCGCCTGACACCTGTTCGAAATCGAGCAGATCTTCCAACGCTGTGCGTAACCGGTCCCCGCCGCGTTTGGCAATTTTTACAAGTTGCTGCACTTTTTCCGTTGGGCCATTAGGACAAACGACGTCGAGCATATCCAGCGCCCCTACGACTGCCGTCACGGGCGTGCGTAATTCATGCGCGATGATGGACATGAACTCGTTCCTGAGAAAATCCAACCTACGTTTTTCAGTAATATCTAGAACCTGTGTGATGTAATGTAAGGGGTGGCCTTCGTCGCTGCGTACCAAAACAACGCTGAGATGGCCCCACACCACCTCTCCATCAGGTCGAACATATCTTTTTTCCATTTCGAATGCGTCAACCTCACCCTTTAGGAGCTTTTGCGCATTCATCAGGCTGTCCGCCAGATCATCTTCATGTGTTACGGTTTGGAAATCTGTGTTCTCCAGCTCACTTTCAGTATACCCGAGAAAAGTAGTCATCGCAGCATTCGCCGCCAACCACTTCCCTTCCAAAGAAATGAGGGCGGTCCCGATGGGCGCATTTTTCATCAGGGATCTGAACTTCGCTTCACTACTGCGCAGCGCTAGCTCAGCACGTTTCCGGTCTGTAATGTCTCGTTGCGTCCCGACTAGGTTGAGGGCATTCCCCTGCTCATCCCACTGAGTTGCCTCAGCATCTGTTCGCATCCAGAGCCACTCCCGTCCATCGCGTGAACGTAGCCGATATTCCATCATGACGCGTGGAGTTCTGCTTTCTACATAATCAGCCAGTGCGCGTTCGATGACCACTTCATCTTCAGGATGTATCCTCCCCCGCCATTCAGTTTGAAAGTCGACATCCTCGGACAGACTAACATCCATCAGTTCACGCCACGCTCCTGAAACATTTGAGGTGTCAGAAACCAGATCGAGCTGAAACACGGCAATATTCGCGGCGGCCAATGCGGTTTCGATCGTCTCTACTTCTAGACCGCATTCAGTTACATTGAACTTATCATCTCGACGTGAAGGCTGCCCTGCCAAACGCTTGTCAGTCGGAGTGCTGGGATTATTTTTTTCCATATGCCACTCTGCTCTAGAAACCGTAAATGCAACGTCCATTGCGGACCAATCTCTGACTACATAGCAATGGCCAGTCAGGAAAATAAGGAGGAGGTGCACCTTCAACTTTGTTAAATGTTTGGCAAAAAATGGCCCTTAGGACTCAGGGGGAGGCAGGGAAAGCTTGCGGAGTAGAGGAATGGGTGAGCATGATTGTAATGCCCCACAACCATTAGGATCTTTTCCAGATGTTAGTTCATGATGCATGATGTTCTCGTCGTAGAGGGTGATCCATTTCTGCGCTTTGCGGCCATGGACCTTGTGGAAGATGCAGGACTTTCTGGCCGCGCCGTTGGACATGCGGTCGAAGCATTGGCGATTCTCTCGGCCGATACTGATATCCGAATCATGCTGACGTCTATCGGAATGCCCGGATCAATAAACGGCTTAGAGCTGGCGAAGATCGTGCACCGCAGATGGCCCCGCATTGCGATCATTGTCGCATCTGGAGCCTCAAATGTGACATCAAAAAGTTTGCCGCCTGGGGGGACTTTTATTGCGAAGCCCTATCTGCCGGAGACTGTCATAACATGTTTGGAAAGCGCCGCTTCATCTGAGCTTTTCCATGCTTCAGAGCAATATCCCCCTAGACCAAACGCGATCTAGATTGCACTTGGAAATCATGCTGTTGACAACCGTCGAACGTCTACCACTGCATGGGTTCGTCCTTATCTTCCCGGGTTTGCAAAAAATCTTGACGGTGCTGACGCCGCCTGGCTCCGTTCCAGCCGATCAAACGCACAGCGATTCTGGCGAGAATAAATTTGAAGTGGTTGCAGTTTGCATCGCGGGTGCCCAATTAACTTCAGGAATGAAGGAGGCTTAACCGATGCAATGTCCGATCGATGGAACCCAACTGGTGATGACAGATCGCTCCGGTGTAGAAATTGACTACTGCCCCCAGTGTCGTGGGGTTTGGCTAGACCGAGGCGAGCTGGACAAGATCATTGAACGGTCGGATCCCCAACTTGCCCCCCGTGAGGTCGCCTCCCTGCGCAGTTCGGGACAAGATCGTGACCACGGCAAGCCTTATAAAAAGAAGCGTCGCGAAGGCTTTTTGAGCGAGCTTTTTGACTTTTGAAAGGCCTGATAGGCTTAGGTGGTACTTCTTGAAAAATCATGCGTTTCCGACGAGCTGCCTTGGCGTGCTTCTGACTGTCGCTTCTCTCTTTGGCACTTCCGCGATCGGGCAGGAACCGGAGCAGGAGAAGCAATTGCGCATGCTCGGCAGATGTTCCGGTTGTACCTTCGAGCAGATGGACCTCACAGGTCGGAAGTTGACCGGGATAGACCTGACCGAAGCTCAATTAAGGGACGTGGACTTCTCGGAAGCAGGTCTCAACCTTTCGCTGTTTGACCAGGCAACCCTCGAGAATGTTTCGTTTGCCTCTGCCGATTTGACGGGCGCCAGTTTTTCCGGTGCCAAGCTAATCAACGTATCATTCGAGAACGCGGTTCTCAAAGCAGCCGTCTTCGAAGATGCTATCCTGATCGACACCGACCTTGACGCTGGGATCTACTGCAACACGCAGGTGCCGAATGAGACCATGGTGAGCACCGAATGCGATTGAGCGGCCATCTAATCGGTCTGGCTTGAGCTACATCTTCATGCGACCTCGGCCGGGAATATTCAGGAAGGCTAGCTGATCGCGCCGCTTTGGAACAGGTATCCAATGTAAACTGCATAACCCGCTATGAACAGGAAGCCTGCTACTCGACCAATGCGCTTGGCTGCAAACAAGATCACAGCCAGGCCGCAGGACAGTAGCAGCATGAACACCATATCAAACCCTTGGAACCGTTCACTCACTTCAATCGGCACGATAGCGGATGTGATCCCGAGAATCGCCAAGACGTTGAAAATATTGCTTCCAATCACATTGCCGATGACCACGTCAGACTGCTTTTTGAGGGCCGCAGAAATAGATGTGGCAAGCTCGGGCAGAGAGGTGCCGATGGCTACAAGGGACAGGCCAATCACAGCATCGGAAACCCCGAACGTTTTCGCGATGGACCCGGCCCCGGACACCAGCAGATTAGCACCCGCCACGAGCGCTATGATGCCGCCTAGAACAAAGACGGTGGCAACGCTCGTTCTGGAAACGCCAGAGCCTTCGAAGTTTTCGGCCTCATGCTCGAACATCTGGGAGTCACGGCTGCGTTTTTCCATCCAGAACGTCGCACCGAGGTAGACAGCTAGAACAGCGAGTAAGAGTGCGCCCTCGAGGCGGTTTAGAAACGCTCCTTTGAGCAGACCAAACAGCGCAAAAGCGACCAAGGCCGCTACCATCGCTTCCCGTACAGCAGACCTATCCCAACCGGCGATCGGCATGATCAAGGCCCCAGCCCCGATGATAAGTAGGATATTGGCGATATTGCTTCCGACCACATTGCCTAGAGCAATCTCAGGGGCTCCGCTGAATGCGGCCTTCAAGGAGACCAGCAACTCCGGCGCGGAGGTACCAAACCCGACGATGGTCAGCCCGATCACCATTTTGGAGAGCCCTGCTCGTTCTGCAATCGCGACACTGCCGCGCACAAGACCTTCGCCCCCGGCGAAGAGCAGAATGAGGCCAGTTGCAATGTAGATCAGATCAATGCCCATGCGGCCTCAGTTCGTAAGAATATTGCATAGGCTCTTGGTTCCTTCAGGTTCATACCCACATAGAGTTCCATCCAGTTCCCTACAAGAGTGGAACAGAGCGGATTCCAAAGGGACCTGCCAATCAATGCGCCGGGCAGATTTGCCCCCAGTTAAAGGCAGGCCAATGACGACCATCCGAGAGACACTTTTCTTAATGCCTCCCCATCGGGGCTTAGGAGAACTGTGACAATCAACTTCAGTTATCCACTGTCAAAAAGGCAAAGGAACGTCAAAAGTCGTTCTTTATCGTTCAATTTGCTTTGCGTGCTTGGGAGTGAGCGACAGCGCAACGCGATACCCCTTGGTCACCTCTTAGAACGGTTGGGGGAGCGGTCATTCGGTTGGGCCATTCTGCTCTCATCCCTAATTAATCTGTTGCCGCTGCCTCCCGGCGCCACGCTTGTAACGGCCATCCCCCTGGTGTTCTTTAGTGTTCAACTGGTGCTCGGGCGTTCTTATATTTGGCTGCCGCCTTGGATTGCCAAACGGTCATTGTCCCGTTCCGCTCTGAGAAATACCGTGCTGCGTCTACGGCCGATTTCCCGGCGCGTTGAACGCCTGACTCGACCGCGCCTGCAAGGCGTATTCCAACCCAAAATTGAGCGCCTCATCGGATTGCTTCTTTTGGGAATCGCCTTGGCACTGTTTGTGCCTTTACCGCTCAGTGGGTGGTTTCCTGCTATTTCGCTTTTCGTCGCAGGTATTGGCTTCGTTGAACGCGACGGACTGGTTGTACTTGCAGGTATCGGCATGGGGCTGGCTTCGATAGTCCTGACGGTTCTCGTCGCGATGTCAGTTGCAGCCGGAGCGGATGCCATAATGCATTGAGGGTGCCCTACGTAATTTAAACCAAATACCTATTACGTTGGGTACAGCCCCTTGAAACGACAGGCCACCGGGCGGGGTAAAGGGGAACCTAATAGGGTTATTGTCCTTCTTGGGCCCCGTTGGGCCTAACCGAAGACGGTAGGATGCGCGGGATAACGGCTAGGATGATCAGCACGATCACCGTCGCTAGGACCGCAGTTGCCTCGAGACCGAGCCCCGCGACGATACCAATACCAGCTGTCGCCCAAATATTTGCAGCGGTCGTCAAACCTTGAACCTTTTGTTCTGCGGCGCGAATAATGATCGCTCCTGCGCCCAAAAAGCCAATGCCCTGAATAATACCTTGCAGGACCCGGGACATGTCTGGTGTGGGCATGCCACTTTGTAATGGTCCAATCACGAAGAGCGCCGCACCTACGGCCACCAGCATATGGGTGCGCACCCCGGCGCTTCGCGCCTTGAGTTCTCGTTCATAACCAAGCAGCCCGCCCAGAAACGCCGCCAACACCAAACGCAGTGTTATACGGGTCATGGTCGACAAGTCGGGAATATCGGAAAATTCGCTGATGATGGTTGCCCAGACTTCTTGCCACACGGGTTTAATCCTTATTCGGCGCAACCTCGGCCGAGGTGCAACAACGCCAGGGCGCCCCAGAACACCCTGCGCAGTAATCGCTAGGGTAACAGCCTTACAAGCGCCACTCAGTATTCAAAGAAAGTTTGGGAACATGAGCGGGCACTCCGATGGCCTGAAAAGCTTTATGATCACCTAAAAGCTCAGCGCAGACCGTTAACGAGATTGCTTTTTAGAGGTACTTGTTGTGGCCCGTCTGTAGCTGCCCTGTAGGCTTAATGAGGTCATTCTGTAGGCGCCTTGTAGACGTGACGCTGTAGGAGGACTTCTCTCCCGAGGCCTAATGCCGATCGGTATAAAGGGGGTGGGCGAAATGCAGGTAGCTGCGCATCAGGGAAAAACCATTCTGAAATGCGCAGCTAACCATCAGTCTCGCTCTCTGGATGTCAGGTACTTTTCGGTCCCGAAATAGTTGAAATTCTAGGCTTCCACCGGTCAGATACGCATAGCATCGGGCGCGGTGCCGCTCTCGACCTGACTACGGAACCAATTCGGCTGTCGGCCCTTACCCGTCCAGGTCTGTTTCTTATCGTCTGGATTGGCATAAATTGGTTTTGAGGGCTTCGAAGCTTTCTTAACCTTAGCTCGCTTTTTCGCAGGAGCTGAGGGTTGCGTTTCAGAAATTTCCCCTAAGGAAAATCCAAATTCTGCGGCCGCTTTCGTAGCAGCTTTTCTTGCCTCTCGCTGGTCTCTGTTTCGAGCCGCCTGCAATGCCTTTTTTACATCAGACAGAAGCCTCTCGAGCTCTTTTCGCGACATTGCTTTCAGGTCATTTTTCGTAAACATATCAACCTCTATTTTAGATATGCGCCCATATATGTATCAATAGGCATTAACGTCGACCCTCTAAGGACGTGGAGGCTCAGTATTTTCTTTTCCCCGCAAAGCAGATTAGAAAGGGTGGGCACCAAGGGCCGCCCTATATTTACTGCTGCCCTCATACTCCTTCTTGCCGCTTGTTAGTTCCTGGAAGAGCGCTATAAGAATCGTCGGCAATATGACCATTGCCAGCGCCGAACTTCAGTTCGAGCTCGGAATCAAACCGCACGGTCGATTAGGTTCAAAAGTCAAATTGCCCGGGTTGCAGAACCAAAGGCTATCCGAGGATGAAGTACCAGGCACTTAAAGCCAATCCAGTGGCAATGACGAACCAACGGATCAGGTGCTGCGGCACCAACCGTCCAACAACCACGCTCCCCCAGCCACCCAGGATGCTCGCCGTCGCGACAATCGCAACCGCACGATAATCGATTGCCCCAGAGACGATGAACACGACGACTGCCAAGCCCTGCATAATGCAGGCGAGCCAGTTTTTCGCGGCGTTGAGCGCATGGAAGTCCCGACCTTCGGTGAGCGAAAGGGAAGCCAGCATCATGATCCCCATTCCAGCGCCGAAATAGCCGCCGTAGATAGCGACCAACCCTTGCAAACTCGTGGCAAGCGGGCCTGGCGCGTTGCTCCTGCGACGAGCGGCCATACGTTCTCCCAATGTGGCGATGCGTGGCGCGAGCATGAACAAGACGGTGGCGAATAGGATCAGAAATGGCACAAGCGCGCGGAACGCGCCCTCATTCGTGTTGAGCAGCAGCAGGCCCCCCAAGATGCCGCCAAATGCGGAGATGATGGAGAACGGCAGAAGTCGACGGAATGCTTTTGCGATCTCGCGTCGATAGGCAGTAGTTGACGCGATCTGACCGGGCAGGACTGAGACAGCACTTGTCGCGTTGGCGGTGACAGCTGGTAGTCCTACGGCGACAAGTGCGGAGAATGTGAAGATCGTTCCGCCCCCAGCAAGGGCGTTGATTGCGCCTGCCAAGAAACCGGAGCCGAGAAGCAGTAAGATATCGATGTAAGTCATTGCTTCTTCTACTATCCGCAGACACCCACTGCCAATAAGCTTTCATTATTATACCCCGACTCCTGCAGAAGCCGAAATTGATGGCTTGACGGTCGGGCTTAGAACGATTCAGCTATGGTTATGATCCGGCTTGGTTTTCGTTCTCCAACAGAGCGCCTGGAGATTGAGGCTTGCGTGCGTATTCAGCGCGAGGACCACGGTATTCCCCGCCAGACAAATGCGATGTTGCTGCTTTCTGCGTCAGAACCCACGAGGATTTTCGGGCTTTGAGGTAGGAGCGGTATAGAAAGTTTTCCTTATTTCCAGATTAGGGTAGTCCCCTTAATTTGTCACGGTGAGAGGCGGAGCAGGGGCCTTGATAACGCGGGTTTCAAGGTGTTGCCCAAGCGACCTTGCCGAGAAAGTCAGTGCTAAACAGTCCGCCCATGTTCCACGAGTTTCTTGCTCAGCGCAGCGAGAACTTCGCTGCGATTGGAATGCGGGCTGTGCACCAGCCCTAGCCGCCTACGAATTGGCGGCGTGCCGAATGGCAGCCAGCGCAGGCTGCCCGGGGCGATGTCCTGAAGGGTGACCGACGGCACCACTGCAAATCCCAGTCCCGCCTGTACGCAACCAATCACCGCCGCCATCGTGTTGACAGTAATGATTTGGGCTGGTTCCACACCAAAGCGGGCGATCTCGGTGTCGATTTGACGGGCGAGGGGGACGCGGGTTTGATAGCGGACGTAAGGTACCCGGTGCAGCACTTCCTCCACTGCGCGGGCCTCGACCCCGTGGGGTATCAGCAGCGCAAGCGGTTCATTCAGCACCTCGGTCCAGCGCAGCGTGAGCGGGACAGCGACGTGATCTGCGACAAGGGCGGTATCGAGTTGACCCGCCGCCACCTCGCGCATCAATTCTTCAGACATGCCGATCCGCAGCCGGAAGGAGAGGTCCGGGTATCGTTGGCGCAGGGCGGCGATCGCGACCGGCATCAACGACTGCGCGCAGGTGCGAAGAGAACCGATAGCCAGCGTCCCGCGCACTTCGCTGCCTCCCGCGACCGATTTGGCCGCGTTTGCCAGTTGAAGCATGGTCCGGGCGGTGCGCACCATCTCTGCACCCTTCGAGGTCAGGGCCGGGGGACGGCGAGAGCGATCAAAGAGGGTTGTACCGAGCTCCTGTTCAAGAGCGACAACCTGTTGGCTGACCGCCGAGGCCGTAATATTCACGGCTCGCGCTGCCGCAGTAAAACCGCCGTGGTGCACAATGGCCAAAAGGGTTTCGAGCTGCCGTGTATCCATTAGGATAAGTTAAGTTGCGCTTAATCTAATAACAAGGATTCCGCGCTTTTTTATTGCTTTACTTCTGGTAGGTTCGGACCCACCGCCAATTCAGGACGCGTTGCGTCTATCATTAGGGAGATATCACATGTTTTTCCGTACGGGCTTTGCCGCTCTTTGTGCCGCCGCCACATTGAGCGCAGCACCTCTTGCCGCGCAGGACTACCCCGAACGCCCAGTTGAGTTCATCGTACCTTGGTCGCCAGGTGGCGGGTCTGACACGCTGATGCGTTTGGTCGCTGGCAATATCCAGCCGCACCTTGGCGTTGAATTGCCAATTATCAACATGCCGGGCGTCGGCGGCACTGTGGGCCTGCGCGAGGCCTCGCGCCGCAAGGCCGACGGCTATACGATCAGCCAGGTCCACGAAGGTCTGCTGGTGGCGACGGAGACCGGCATCACCGATCTGGCATGGAGTGATTTCGAGCCGATCGCGCTGATGACAGCCTCGCCGCAGTATCTTGTCGTGCACCCCACCGATGACTATGGCAATCTCGAAGAGTTCGTTAGCTACGCCAAGGAAAACCCCGGTGAGATCACCATCGGCGTGACCCTAGGCGGCGTGCCGCATCTGCATGCGGCGATGATTGAACAGGCTTTTGACATCCAGTTCTCCTATGTCGGCTATGAAGGCACAGGCGAGCGCGTCCGTGCGCTGGTTGGCGGCAATCTCGATGCGGCCATTGGCGACATCTCGTCTTCTCAGGAATTTGTTGAGAACGGTGATCTGCAATTCCTTGCGGTCGGTTCGCCCGAGCGTGTTGAGGAGACACCGGACGTGCCGACCTTTATGGAGCTCGGTGCCGACCTGGAACTGTATGTGACCCGTGGCATCGTGATGCCCAAAGGCGCTCCGCAGGAAGCACGCGACAAGATGGAAGCGGCGCTTGAGGCTTTGTCTAAGGACGAGACCTACATCGAGCAGACCAACAATGCCGGTGCCTCGGTGATGTTCCGCGGTCAGGACGGCTATCGCGCTTACCTTGAGAAGCTGGATGCAACCGTGACGTCGCTGTCGGAGGTTCTTGCCCAGTGAACGACAAGGTGATCTCGCAAGATCATGTGAAGGAGGCGGGCGAGACAGCCCGCCTCCTGAGCTATATCGCCATCCTGCTTGCTTCGAGCGGCCTGTTCGTCTCGGCCTTTGCGATCCCCGCGTCGCGCTTTGAGCACCTTGGCGCGGGTGCTTTTCCAAAGATGGTTTTCGCGGGCCTTATGCTGATGTCCCTCGTGGCCGTGATCGATGCGTTACGAAAGATCCCGCGGGGCGCCTATTCCCGCTTTATCGGCGAGACAGTGTCATGGGTGCGCCGCCGCTATCTGGTTTTCGTGGTGCTCGCCGCACTCGGCGCCTATATCGTGGCGCTGCCGGTGCTGGGCTTCTCGATCGCCAGCTTTCTGTTCATTCTCGGTGTTGAGCTGGTCCTGATGCCGCGCGGATGGGCAACCATCCTAATCGCCCTGGCGGTGGCTATTGTCTTCTCCTTCGGGTTGAACTGGCTTTTTGCTGAGGTGTTCAACGTGTTCCTACCTCGCGGGGACCGCTGACATGGAAGATTTCCTTTCTGGCCTGTCGCAGATTTTCACGCTGTCGACGCTGATCTACATGCTGGCAGGGTCCGTTGCCGGCATTATCGCAGCCGCCATTCCGGGCTTTACCGTCACCATGGCCATCGTGCTGACCCTGCCGCTGACCTTCTCTATGGAGCCGTTGCAAGGCATTGCCGTTATGCTTTCAGTCTATGTGGGGGGCTATACCGGCGGGCTGATCTCGGCCGCACTGTTGGGGATTCCCGGCACGCCGTCCTCTGTCGCCACCACTTTTGACGCCTTCCCAATGGCCCGCCGCGGCGAGGCGGGGCGGGCGCTGTCTTTGGGGGTTTGGGCCTCTTTCTTTGGCACCATCCTGTCCACGATCGTGCTGATCGTCGCAGCCCCACCGCTGGCGATGTTCGCGGTCAAGCTGGGCCCGTGGGAGTATTTTTCGCTCATCGTCTTTGCTTTGACCATCGTGGCCAGCCTTGTCGGCGACAGCGTGATCCGTGGCATCCTCGCCGGGTTGATCGGGCTGGCGATTTCTACCGTAGGTACCGACCCAATCATGGGGCGACCCCGTTTCGACTTTGGGATCGAGATGCTGCAAGCCGGGCTGCCCTTCCTTGTCGTCCTGATCGGGGTATTCGCGATCTCGCAACTGGTCTCCGAGGTCGAAGATTCCAAATCCGTCCGCTCGGGCAATGCGCTGGTCACCGGGGCCATCGATTTCCAAACCTGGAAGGTAATGAAAGAGGTGCTGAGCCGCCCGGTGAACCTCATCCGTTCTTCCATCGTTGGCGTGCTGATCGGCGCGCTGCCGGGCGCGGGTGGGTCTATCGCTAACCTCGTAGCCTATGATCAGGCCAAACGCGGCTCCAAAACGCCCGAAGAGTTTGGCAATGGCCACCCCGATGGCGTCGTCGCCTCTGAGGCGGGCAACAGCGCCACCGCTGGCGGCGGACTGATCCCGCTAATCGGTCTGGGCATCCCCGGCTCCGCCGTGGATGCGATCCTGATGGCCTCGCTCATGGTACACGGCATTTCCGTCGGGCCGCGGCTCATCATGGATCACGGTGATCTTGTCTATGGTATGTTCATCGCCATGGCCGTGGCGTCACTGATGATGCTGGTGGTCTCCGTCCTGTCGATGCGGGTGTTCCTGCGCGTCGCGTCGGTGCCGAAATGGGCGATTGTGCCGGTGGTCATGACTTGCTGTGTCGTCGGCTCCTTTGCCCTGAACAACCGCGTAACCGATCTCTACCTGCTCGGGTTTATCGGTGTGGCGGGTTACACCCTGCGCGCCTTGGGCTATTCACTGGCCCCCTTGGTGCTGGGCGTGATCCTTGGCCCCATCGCCGAGACAAACCTGCGTCGGGCGCTGATGACCGACGGCGATCCCACGCTATTCCTGACCCGACCCATCAGCCTGCTGTTTCTGGTGGCGGCTGTCCTATCCATAGGTTGGGCGATCCGCGCCCATCTGAAGAAAAACTCGAAAATCGAGAGGTCCGAAGATGCGTCTGCGTCATGATCCCGTCTACCCATCACGCCGTTCGCCCGTTCTGGCCGAAAACGTCGTCGCCACCTCGCAGCCCTTGGCCACACAGGCTGGTTTGACGATCATGCAGCAGGGCGGTAATGCCGTCGATGCTGCTATCGCCACCGCTGCGGCGCTGACGATTGTCGAACCCACCGGCAACGGCCTCGGCTCTGACGCTTTTTGCATCCTCTGGGACGGCGAAAAGCTGCACGGGCTCAATGCCTCGGGCCGCGCGCCGGCCGCCTGGTCGCCCGAGCGTTTCCCCGACGGCATGGTCCAGCATGGCTGGGACAGTGTTACCGTGCCCGGCGCCGTGAGCGCATGGGTGGAACTGTCTGAGAAGTTCGGCAAGCTGGGCCTTGCCACCGTGCTTGCCCCCGCGATCCGCTATGCCGAGGAAGGCTTCATCGTCTCGCCGGTCATCGCACGCCTGTGGGAGAAAGGCGCCGAGGTGCTGGGCAAGCAACCAGGCTTCGCCGAGTGCTTCATGCCCGGCGGCAGCACCCCCAAGGCCGGTGAGCGCTTCCGCAACCCCGGCGCCGCCCGCACGCTGCGCCTGATTGCCGAGACCAAGGGTCGCGCCTTCTACGAAGGCGAACTGGCCGAGGAAATCGCCGCCTTCGCCAAGGCCAACGGCGGCGCGATGACGGTCGAGGATCTGGCCGCGCACCGCCCCGATTGGTGCGGCACCGTCAGCCAGTCCTTCGAAGACGTCGAACTGCACGAGATCCCGCCAAACGGGCAGGGGATCGCCGCGCTGATGGCGCTCGGCATGTTGCAGCACACCGACATCCGCAAACACGGCCCCGACGATCTGGCGGCAATCCACCTGCAGATCGAAGCAGTCAAACTTGCCTACGCCGATCTGCACGCCTATGTCGCTGACCGTGACCATATGACCGGGGTGGATGAGACAGCACTTCTCGATCCTGACTACCTTAAATCTCGCGCGGCACTGATTGCCGTGGACAAGGCGCAGGACTTCGGCCCCGGCGCGCCCAAACGCGGCGGCACGGTGCTCATGAGCACGGCGGACGCGAATGGCATGATGGTCAGCTTCATCCAGTCAAACTACGCGGGCTTCGGTTCGGGTGTGGTGGTGCCGGGCACCGGCATCTCAATGCAGAACCGCGGCTTCGGCTTCACCACCCAAGAAGGCCATCAAAACCAGGTCGCTGGCGGCAAGCGCCCGTTCCACACGATCATTCCCGGCTTTGCCATGAAGAACGGTGCGCCGCTGATGGCCTACGGCATGATGGGCGGCCCGATTCAGGCCATGGGACATCTGCAACTGCTGCTGCGCACCCAGTTGTGGGAGCAGGACGTACAAGTCGCCGCCGACGCACCGCGCTGGCGCACGATTTCGGGGCTGGACGTCGCCTGCGAGCCCACTATGGGCGAGACCTTGTTGTGCGGGTTGCGCAAGCTCGGCCACCGCATTGAGGTCGAAGCGCCCGACAACGCTTTTGGCTTTGGTGGCGCGCAACTTGTCGCGCGCCTGCCCGAAGGTGGTTATATGGCGGGCTCTGATCCGCGCAAGGACGGTCAAGCCGCCGGTTATTGATTAGCAGCGCGGCGGTGCCGCGCCGCCTCCTTGCCCTCTCTCTCCCTCTTCCAAGACGGTCGCATCACTTGTGGCCGTCAACTTTTATTCATGGTGTCCTATGCGTTTTCTTTCCAAGATCGGGATCGATCTTTATATGGTCCTGCTGTTGGCAACGGTCTGCCTCGGCCTGTTGATCCCCGCACGCGGCCTTGCCGCCGAAGTACTGAAGGATTTGACCTTCTGGGCGGTGGCGCTATTGTTCTTCCTCTACGGCGCCAAGCTCGACCCAAAGGCAATCCGCGCCGGGCTGCTGAACTGGCGGCTTCAGGGGCTGAGCTTTGCGGCGACCTACTTGCTGTTTCCTCTTCTTGGTCTGTTGCTGGTCACACTCTTTGGCCCGTTTCTGGGCACGACTGCGGTCCTGGGGTTCCTTTTTTTGGCGGTCTTGCCGTCCACCGTCCAATCCTCCATCGCATTCACGTCAATTGCTGGCGGCAACGTGCCGGGCGCAATTTGCGCGGCGTCGCTGTCGAACCTGTTGGGGGTCATGCTGACGCCTGCACTGGTCGCGTTGATGCTGAACCAAGGCGAAGGTGAAGTCGGCTTTGATGCCGTCATCAAAATCGCCATACAAATTCTCCTGCCCTTCGTTCTGGGCCAATTGGCGATGCCATGGATTGGCGCCTTCATCCGCCGCCACCGCGTCTTGAGCATGAGTGTTGATCGTGGGTCGATCCTGCTGATTGTCTATTCGGCGTTCTCAGCTGGCACAGTATCGGGGCTCTGGGCTACTGTTTCGGGAGGCGATCTGGCGGTGATTTCCGGTGTGGTAGTCCTGTTTCTCGCCCTCGCAATGGGGCTGATGGTCCTCGCAGGCCAGATTTTCGGCCTCGATGCGCCGGACCGAGCGGCCCTGTTTTATTGCGGTTCTACCAAAAGCCTCGCCTCCGGTCTGCCCATTGCCACGGCGCTGTTCGCCCCCGAGACTGTTGGCGCCATCGTGCTACCGTTGATGATCTACCATATGCTGCAACTGTTGGTCTGCGCCTTCTTATCTCAGAAAGCGGCGGTGCCGCATGCTGTATAAAGGGGTTAGCGCTTGGAAGGAGTAGAACTTGGTCGCGAAGTCCACGAACCGTATCGGTCAATTTTCCCGTTTGAGGTCAATTCGCTAGGAAGATCTTGTTAGCGGAGAGATCTCCTCCTCTGATCTAACCATGGATGACATTGGAGTTCCGACTGCCCTGCCGGCATTGCTGGATCAAATCAACGGCCCAGTTGACCTGTTTCTGGCGCACGGTGCGTATGATGGTAATCCAACATCTGATTTGCTTGCGGCTCGGTTTGGGTCGATGATTGAGGTCATAATTCCGCCTACCAAGAAGGCAGTATCCAGTCCGAACGTGGCGCAGCATTCACCGTCACGCGACTGCCATATCGCCGAGATTGAAAGCAAGGGGGCGTATAGCATAGCAGAAGTCATTGGGCTACAATCAGCGGAGCCGAGACGAAAGCCTGATGGGCCGACTGCTATCGGGTCAAAGCTCAAGGGGACGCGGCCCCGGCGAATTTACATTCGAATTTAGCGGCCTAAACATGTGAACGCTTCCTATTCGGTTTCGGTGCGAAAACCGCCGACCGAGACCACGACATTGTCCAGAAGGTCGATGTGCAGGATGACCTGGGCGTTCTTAGGATCGTTCTCATCCCAGCTGTTGTGCAGAGCCTCTCGCGTTCGCGCCAGACCGAGGGAGGATACAAGCTTCAACTCGAATGCGGCTTGTCCGAGATGGTAAGCCGAAACACCGTGATAATTGCCCGTCACTTCAAACCCGATCCGCACCGGCAGGTCGTAGCTGGCGAGTTTTATGACTAAGCGCTGGAAGATTTCCAGCGCGTTCATGATCGTCATGCGGCGGCGGCGCTTCTTACCGAGAATGCTGATCAGCACCTCATGTTGATGCTTGGATGTGTCGGTGGCGAACAACTCGGTCGAAAGGGTTGCATAGGTAGCGGTCAAGGCTAGTCTCCTCAGTGGTGTGGTTATGCAAAACCACTGTTGAGACCTGAGACCCGGTTATGGCCACCCGCTGCGCAATGTGAGAGCTGCGCAGGCGGCCATAACCTCTCAGCGGCGCTTCTTTCCGACGAGCTATGGCGCGGAGTTTATCGCGAAAAAGGTACGGGCTTGGATCGGTGCCGTTGGCGCGAAGACGGCATTCATCGCCCCAGGTTCACCTTGGGCAAATGGCTATTGCGAGAGCTTTAACGCCCGTTTCCGGAATGAACTGCTCAATGGAGAGGTTTTCAACGGTCACACCAAACCTGTTCAATTACTCCATGCAGCGAAATGTCTTGTCGCTGCCGTTTGGCGGACGGCCTACCTTGGGCGGACAGGATATATCCCCACGTAGCACCGGATTTTGAAAACTCTGGGTCCATGTAAGGTCTTCCTCCCCTTAATCGTTCTTAGAAGCGGGAGGGCTAGATCGCGATCCAACATACCGAGGGATTGGCTCCGGCTAGGCTCACACCTCTCCGCGGAACCATCTTCTTATCTGACCTAGTAGGCGCTGAAGAAATGCTCCAGCGCGACCCATAGAGCGAAGCCCCATAGGAAAACCATAGACGGTACCACGCCCCAAATCAAAAACCTACGATGCCTGATCTTCTCGCACTCTTCGTGTATGTCATCTTCTTTTCGGCGCATGCTAGCTCCCCTTGGACGGCATCGAGCATGAAAAGACAGTTCGGCAAAATTCCACGGGGTTCGAGCTGATTTCGGTCTTCAAGCGCGGCCCAGTTGCCTTTGGTTGACCTGTAAAACATACTTTTCTGGGGAATGCCGATTCTCTGTTCGGTTTTCTCAGAAAGCTCGCGTCCCCCGTCCAGACTGGCGCGGGCTTTCGCGCATGTAGAGGCTTTTGTTAAATACAGTTTTCGCAAGGTTAAGGTTGTTCGGACACCTTCACTTTTCATCTAAGTCGCCCGCAGAGAAGTTATCTCGTGCGATTGAACGCAACGAGTACGGCAGGCCTCAAGCCACGATGATTACCCGCGACCCTCCTGTCAGGTTGCCACGCCGACCATGCTGAACCTATATTCTTCAGCCGGCCGCTTGAACATAGAGCTACGAAGGGGCCACCCTTGCTATTACGGAATCTGCCTGTCTCGGGGCAATGGTTGCTTTTCTTCGTGTTTTGGCACAGTCTATCCTGAGAGCTCCGGTCCATTGCCGGGTGTTCTAAGAAAGCCCGCGTTTTCTCGAACTCCTACGCGCGGGCTTTCGTCTGTCATCATGCCAGATGCCGCACTAGGATATCTGCCCTACTCGTTGCTGCCTGCTTCTAGGCCTATAAGAAATCGCTATCCTTGGCCAGTTCCCCTAATTACCAGCCGCTTCCCCGCACGGTTTTTACGAGCATTCTTTCCGTCCAGCGAGCAGAGCCAGATGCCCGTTGCTAGCAGAGACCCGCTGTAGTCGCGCCGATGGTGTAAAGATGGCCCTCGGCATGTCTCGATGGCGGCGGTCGCGGACTGTCGTACCACCGATCCGTCGAGCTTTAAGGTGACACTCGACATCTGGATTCCAGCATATAGGCCTGCACTGATCATTCCGACCGTCATGTTCTAGCGAATAATTTATGGTGCCTCACGACGGAATTTTCGATAAGTTGCGTCAAACGCGGTTTCACCCGCTAGATAGTTTTCGGGTTTGTCGGATTGGATAGCTTGGCAGGCTCTCGCGCTCAAAGCGAGAGCGCGCTGCATTGCGCTTGCTACCGTTTTCAAGCTCATAGGGTATGATTGCCTGTATTACTGCTAAGGGCTGAGCTTTGAGCGAGACATGAGCCGCGAATTTTGTTGGGGTTTGGACAGGGGTGTCATCGGAATTCCTCCATCATCATTCAGCGGCAGCTACCGTCTGGCACGATGATCTGTGTTCTCGACTTTTCCCCTTTGCCGGGGACTGGACGGATCCCCAGAAGCAGGTCTGTGCCCTTATTTCCGCCTGAAAGCGCGTGCAGGCCACCATCCGTGAGTTGTGGTATCCAACGAAGAACGCCTTTAAAGGGCGGCATCGAAAATACCAACCTCTGCGGGACTTGCCTATACAATCGGCGCCGCGCACGCCTAAGTTTTCGACGGCACAGAAGCAGGTGGCGTTAGAGCATTATGCAACCCATGGCCGCTGCATCTCATGGACGCTGCGCGCTTTAGGATATCTTGGCCGAAACCACAATGACGGCTTGGGTGCGCGAGGCTTTTCCTGACACGAAGCCGGTCTCCAACACGGCGTATGGCCCTGGCAATCACTCTGACGCCGAAGCAGGCTGCTGTGGTCGGGCTAAATAGTCGACAAGAAAGTGCCCAGCAGCCCCCGCTGTGTAGCCCACGAAGGAGACGAGCAAGAAGCCCAACGGGACTACGCGCCTGCTACGAGCCAGGCAAGTTCCCGATTGGCTGCCATGAAGGGGACCACAATCAGCTCAATCGGGATAGGCACTCCTAAGGTCTCGGTAAAAGGCGCACCGAACAGAAACCCATAAAGCGCTTGGAGATTGCCTGAGTCGTTCCAATCAGCTCTTGGCCCGATCACGTTGGCTGTCTAAGGCATCTGGGGTTAAGCAGCACGCTTTGCACCAAATTTTTCAGCCCACTTCCGGATAGTATCGTAGCTCACGACGATGTCGCGCGACGCAAGTAGATCCTCGACATCGCGCGGGCTCAACTGAAACTGACAATAAGACCAAACCGGATAGGAAATGATCTCAGACGGCAACGGCGGAGCTTGAAGGGGCATTAATGCATAAACTACTGTTTTATAATAACAATCTCAGTTGAGGGTAGCGCGCGCCCGCCGGCATCACTCGAAATCCAATAAGCTAACTTATGTTAAATGTGGCGGCCTTTAGCCAAAGTAGGGGCAAGGTGGTGATCGAACGCGAACTGTCATGCGAGGTTGACAACATTGCGGGTGCCTGGCGGTCGGTTCGCATCCGATTGGAGGCGTTGGCTTTGATGCTGGGCCCCTGGGCCACCATCCTTTATAGGGTCAGACCGCCACGGGCTTCGACGTCGTCTGTTCTCCGCGCAACCTAAGCAGAGCCTCACTGCGAAGGCTGAGCTAAAATTGATAGTTCGAGCTAAGGAATGCTGACTTAGCTTGAACAACGTCCTTCAAGGCCAACTTCTTCAGCAGCCTGTTAAACTCAATCACGTCAACAACCTTTCACCAACTCACTGACAATGGTGGCATATTCGGGTCCACCGCGGAACCGGAAATTTTGCGACACTACCGTCTCACGTGCTCAATCGTTTCAGCTAGAGTTGTATGTTTGGGTCGTTCAATGCGTTAAAACGAACCAAAGGCCAAGCAACCAGAGAAGCGCCAATGCCATTGCAAACGCCAAGCGCTCGCTTGCCTGTCCGCTGTCTGTCTTACGCTCGCGCTCATTACGCTTGCGGGATGGATTATTATGCTCGCTCGACGCCATTGATCGTAATTAGGTTTCCCTTGCGTAACGGCAAGTGGCCCAGGGAAGAAATTTAGCTTTGCGCATCTACTGCCCGTCCCGCATTAAACAGGGGCCTTGTTGCACGGTGCCCCACTCGGCTGATATCGGTCACGGCTTATTCTTTTGAGGACGCTGTATATGCCGCCCAAGTTCAACGCTGATCGGCGTAGCAAAATTCCGAAGCAAAAGCAGCCGGTGACCAACTGGTCTGAATACAACGAGGGCCTGCGGCGGCGCGGTTATCCTGACGGTCTTGATCAGCGAGGACGCGCTTGACCTTTGGGCGGCTCCACGTCGAACACCCCCTGGTGGTCAGCCATATTACTCTGATCTGGCAATCGAGCTTTGCCTGACACTGGACATGGTCTTCAAGCAACCGCTGCGGCAGACCCAAGGCTTGATGCGCTCAATCGTGACGCTGCTGGGAGTGGCCATTGCGGTGCCTGATTTCTCCAATTTGTCGCGCCGAAGACGCTGCCACGAAGTTGATCTACTTGGCGATCCGCAACTTTGAAAAAGGCGGCCGGAATGTTCGAGAAACCGTGTCCCAACCTTCTGCGCACATTGGTTGTGTGGAAACAACGGAATGTGCGGGCGGCGAAATCGATATATTGAGAACCCAGCGAGACATGTGAGGACCCAATGATATCAAACACAACCGCCAGCTACGGGCGCGTCTCCCGCTTTTTCCATTGGAGCATCGCGCTCCTAGTGCTGGCAGACATAGCGCTTGGATTGATCGGGAAGTTCACGCCGCGCAGTGGCGATACCGTGGGCTTCCTTCAGCTGTTGTATTCGGCACATAAGACGATCGGCATGACGGTCTTGGCTCTGGCTATGTTGCGGGTGATCTGGGCAATCTCGCAACAGCGTCCCGTGCCGCTCCATCCCGAACGGCGCCTTGAAACCTTTGCCGCCGAGACGGCGCATTGGGTGCTTTACGCCGCCATCTTCGTGCTGCCCCTCTCCGGCTGGGTGATCCATTCGGCCGAAGTGGGCTTTGCGCCAATCTGGTGGCCCTTCCCCCAAAGCCTGCCGTTCATTCCGAAGTCGGAGCGCCTCGCCGGTGCGGCAGCCAATGTTCACTGGATTGCGGGGATCGTATTGGCGGCCATGGTCGCGGCGCATATTGGCGGCGCAGTCAAACACGCGTTGATCGACCGCGACGGCACCTTGGCCCGCATGTGGAACGGACGGGCTGCCGGCAAGGCGGCCACTCACCCCGGCAAGGGGGCTTCCGTTTTCGCCGCAATAGGGATCTGGACCTTTGCAATCGGCGGCGCCCTGACCGTGTTCGCCCCCGCTCACATCGTGGAAGGCGCGTCACATTTGCCAGCCCAGCAGACCGAAGGCTGGGTCGTGCAGGAAGGCAGCCTGTCGTTCACGATCACGCAGATGGGGGCCGAGGTCACCGGCGGCTTTGCCAATTGGCAGGCCGACATCGACTATGATGAAGTAACCGGAACAGGCACCGTGAAGACGGTGATCGATACGACCTCCCTCACACTGGGGTCCGTGACGGACCAGGCGAAAGGCCCCGAGTTCTTCGATGTCGCCGTACATGACACCGCGGTGTTTCAGGGCGACATCGTGCAAATCGACGGACCGACCCACCGCGCATCAGGCTCCCTGACATTGGTCGGGCAACGTGTTCCCGTCACGCTCGACTTCGATCTCGAGGTGACAGGGGGCACGGCCACGGTTTTTGGTGGCACGGGTCTGGACCGTCGTGATTTCGGCATGGGGGCGGCCTATCCGGACGAAAGCTCTGTCGGGTTTTCCGTAGAGGTCCAGATTGAACTGGTGGCGACCAAGACGGAATAGGCTCTGCGCCATCGAGACGAAAAAGGGCCGCGCGAGGGATTGCGCGGCCCTTTTGGTTGAGGGTTAGGCTTCGATTATTCAGCGGGCACCATTGCTTCGATCGAGATATCGATCGCGACATCATCCCCGACAAACGGTGCGAACTGGCCCATGTCGAAATCCGAGCGCAGCAGCGTGGTTGTCGCGTCAAACCCGGCCCAGGGGCGATTTTCCATCGGATGATCTTCCAACTGGTTCAGTGTTGCGTCCAAGACGACAGACTGCGTAATGCCGTTCATAGTCAGATCGCCGGTGATCTTGCCGGTCTCTTCGCCGGTCACTTCGATCAACGTCGAGGTGAATGTCACCAAAGGGTTCGCTTCGGCGCCGAAGAAATCCTCGGACAGGAAATGCTCTTCGCGCGCGGGCCAGCCGGTGATGAGGCTCTTTGCGGGAAAGGAAACAGAGACGCTCGATGCCGCCGGATCTTCCTGGTCCAGCTCGATGCTGCCCTCGAACCCGGAGAACATGCCTGTCGTGGTCGAGAAACCCAAGTGGTTATAGCTGAAAACGATCTGGCTATGAGACGGATCAAGCACATATGCCACCGTTTCGGCCTGTGCCGCAGTCGCGAGCGTCGCGCCCATTACCGTCGTGAGAAGGAAGTTTTTCATCTGTTTTTATTTCTCCGTTTGAGATGCATTCGTCACATTAGTTGCAACTAAGTGATGCGCAAAAATGCGCAACTCCCTACCCTCAAACACACTCTGTGCAATATCGAACAGCTGACAGCTTGGTTTTTCAGGAGTCGCAAGGATGGCTGACCAAAGTGATTTTGAGGTTCCTGTCGAAGACTTGAAGTGCGCCTCAACCGTGATTCCCCCAATTTTGGAAAGAGTGCGCGATTACTTCTGAAGGTTCGGGCAATATCCCAATCCCCAGCTTGGTCGGACTCCCGCGGCCGAGTTGAAAAGCAGTTTGTGATAGAGTGGCGATGAAGCGCATAGAGCGGCTCGCTTTGCCGCAAGGGCTATCGGGAATGTATGGGCATCTTTTTATTGCCGCCCTCAGCAATATGCTGAAATGGAACCACCCCAAGGCCGATAAGACCAAAGCGGTTTCCTTCAGTCCCCTTGCCCGTTGTGTTAGATTTCTGCTGTTTCTCGGCCATGGCTTTCACTCCCGTTCTGTCCTCTTTGAATTAGGACAGAGCCGGTTGTTGTCACCTCCTCCATCAAAAGATTTGGCCAAGGTTTGGGTGTGCAGGTAGGTATGGTTGCTGCGCGTCAAGTAACTGAAGGCTTCTCAAGCGTTTTCGGGGCGCGCACCGATCGGAAGTCTTGTTTCCACAGCTTGAGTGAAACTGACGGGAAGATTTGCTATAGTCGTATGAGCGATCCTGTCGACTCGTCTAGGGAGTTCAGCCGTGCATAGGTTTGTTGGGATACATCGAAGAGCAGTGCTTATCGCGTATCAGCGCTTTCAAGCAGCCGATCGATTGCTGAGTGAAGCGCAATCTGCAGCGCTGGTTTGGCTTCCGGAAACGATAGCTAAAAAAACCATCTTGATGGGCAATCCGGGCTCCCGCCTCCGAAGACGCCTCGAACAACGCGATCGCGCACTTGCGCGGTTGAACCTGTTAAAGCAGGCGTTAAAGGACGCCCGCGCAAGGGAAAAACAGGGGGAAAAGGGCCCTTCACTCTTAGCATAATCGAACCCTTCTGCCCGCGGGTGTCGCGGGCAGCGCTTTGCACTTCTTGAAATTGGACGGCCGGCCCATTGATCAATGCGCTTGAACGAAAAACGAGTTCGGACAAGCTTGTCCGTCACAATTTGAACCGCACTTGGATTTCTGAGTATGGCTGGAAAGCAGAGCAGCAGGTGCCCCACCGAGCAAACGACTTTGAAGGCCGCGGATTTCCTTCAAGCTGAGAACGATCGGCTGATCCATGAGTTGCGCGCGTTCGTCTCAGTGGCACTGCAGCACGGCTTGCAGGACTATTGTGAAACCAGACACCCTGCGCTCACGGCCGAAATCAGATCATCCCAAGATAAATCGCAAGTTGGAGCACGGAAGAAATATGCAGACGTTCTTGCACGGATAAGCCAAGTTCCAAGACTTCGCGGAGAGACCGGTCATACCGGAGACCGCACCTACTACCGCAATGCGCAAGACAATGTCGCCTATATCGAACATGCATTTAGGAACAGACGGTTCTTTCTGGGCGGTATATGGGTCGCTCCGAACCACCGTGGCCAGGGGATTGCACACCAGATCCTGCGTGTACTTGTAAAAGCCGCAGATGCCGCGGATCTGAGTGTCGAGCTTGTCCACGAGCCGTTCGGCAACGAAGGCCTGCGGATGAACGACCTGGAAGCTTTCTATAATCGACATGGTTTTACCCGACAGCGAACCTCTGATGGTGGAATGGTTCGCTTTCCCCGATCCTCACTTGATCTCTATCGAGGCGAGCCTGGCTGATGGCAAACAAACAACATTAGCGCACGTTTGGGCTGAACATCTGATGACAAGCCTCCGTTTGGGACGAGCGCAAACCAATTTTGACCGCTCCAAAAATATGACTGCACTCTGGTTCGGTACTCTGGTTCGGTAGTTTGACCTTTCAAATTACATCAATCGCGGTTTCCTCAATAGTCTGGGAAGTTAACCACCGACGCCCCCACCTCACCAGACCGCAATAGGCAGTTCCCGGAAAATCCTGACAGGTTGCGGGCGAGAGAATTGCAGTGAACGGCGGATCACGACTCTCGGGGAAGTATACCATTGGCGGACTGGCTGGGATTGATTGGCTCGCTGCCTTCCGTTCAAATGGGGGCACCGCCACTACAACACGGCCAAGCCAATAGGATTTTGGGTTACCTATCGAGAGCCACGTCCGATAGGCCAATGTATACCTGTGCCCTAACATTCAAGCCGGACCAAGTGATCAATTATTTCACGCGAAGGGATTCTGACGGAGTTCGAGAAGCAATTCATTGGCTAAGCGGAAAATGTCCTGCTTGTCCTCTTCGCCACTCGGGCGCTTGGCGTCGACCAAAAGGGCTTCAACTCGCCTCTGAACGTCCAGAAGCTTTTGTTCCTCAGCTTCTGAAGTTTTTGATCGCCCGAGTTCAGCCCTCCGCTCAATCAATGCTTCTTCGAGCTCATGTATCTTTTCATCAAACTCATCCTGTTTCACATCGAACCCCTTTTCTGATCGTACGAATAAGGTAAGCGTGAACTCTTTATCTTCAACAAAGCAAATTGCGCATTAGAGCTCACGACATTCTGTGACCTTTGCCTGTATCGTTCAGCGCATTCTCAAATCGCGCAGATTTCTTAGCACCCAATTGCATCCTACAGGGCGGGCACTAGGTGGTCACTTTGATAAGGTGATTATGGGCTTATAGTGGCTCTCAGCTCAGATTATGAGCAGGATCCGAAAACCAATCGGTGAACAAAATTGGCTACAAGCCGTTGGTCCGTAAAGAGGATGCGGGGAGAATGCTATGTCCCAGGATAAGCCTGTTGTGGTAATCACCGGTGCGGCAGGGAATATCGGCAGCGGTTTGTGCAAGGCACTGTCGCAAAGTTATCATGTTATCGGACTCGACCGGCCTGGAAACGCCAAGGACCGAGATGATATGATCGCCTTTGACCTCACCGACAGCGCGTCGGTGGAGCGCGCGATCTTGGAATTGGAGCAGAAAGCGGGCGGGCGCGTTGCCTCGGTTATCCATCTGGCGGCCTATTTCGACTTCAGCGGCGAGGAGCGCCCGCAATACAAGGCAGTAAACGAAGACGGCACGCGCAATCTGCTTCGCGCCTTACGAAAGCTTGAGGTTGAGCAGTTCATTTATTCAGGCACGATGTTGGTGCATGCTGCTGGCCGTCCTGGCACCCGACTCACAGAGGAAACACCACTTGCCCCCTCCTGGACCTATCCGCAGTCCAAGGCCCGTACCGAAGAGATCATCGCCGAAGAGGCGGGAGATATGTCTACGGTCTTTCTGCACCTCGCCGGGCTATATGGCGATGAAACAGCGGTGCCGACCCTCAGCCATCAAATTGCGCGGATCTATGAGCGCAACGTCAAAAGCCATGTCTTTGCGGGGAACACCAACGCGGGGCAGGCCTTTATTCATGTCGATGACATGTTACGGCTGTTCACGCGCACCGTGGACCGCCGCGCTGATATCCCCTCGGGTCAAGTGATCCTTGCTGGCGAACCCGATACGTTGAGTTACGGCGTCCTGCAGGATCGTATCGGCGCGTTGATCCATGGAGAAGAAACCTGGCAAACCCTGGTGGTGCCGGGACCAGTCGCCAAACTCGGAGCCGCCCTGGAAACGGGGTCGGAACCGGTGGTGCCCGACGCCCTGGATCAGGGTGAAAAGCCCTTCATCCGGCCCTTTATGATCGACATGGCCTCGGATCACTTCGCGCTGGATATTTCACTGGCCCGCGATCTGCTGGATTGGTCACCGCAGGAACGCATCAATGATAAACTGCCGACGCTTATTTCGGCGCTGAAGCGCGATCCCTTGGGCTGGTACCGCATCAATGGGATTACCCCGCCGCCGTGGCTGGAAGCTGCAGATGGTAGGCTCGAGAATCCGGAAACCGTGCGCGAGGCTCATGAGAGGGATTACCGAGCAGAGCATCGGGCTCACCTGTGGACCGGCTGGGCCAACGCGGGACTGGGGCTGTGGCTACTCACTTCGCCGCCCTTGTTGGGGCATGTGGGAACCTGGCTCGGCCTGTCAGACCTGGTTGCGGGCATATTGCTGACCGTGCTGGGGCTCTTGTCCCTCTCCTGGCGTCTGCCTTGGGCGCGGTCCGCAGCGGCGGGGCTGGGGTGCTGGATACTCTTTGCGCCACTGGTTTTCTGGAGTGACAGTGCTGCGGCCTACCTGAACAATACGGCTGTCGGAATGCTCGCGGTCGCCTTTGCCTTGGGCTTTCCCCCGGTGCCCGGCGTTTCTCCGGTTGCCGCGCAGACCGGCCCAACCATACCCAAAGGCTGGGATTATTCGCCCTCCGATTGGTTCCAGCGATTGCCCGTCATCATGCTCGCGGTGGTCGGGCTGTTAATCTCCCGCTATCTGACCGGCTATCAGCTTGGCAGCATCGAACATGTCTGGGAGCCGTTTTTTCCCGGCAGCACCGTTGCGAAGAACGGGACCGAAGAGATTATCACCTCCTCCGTTTCCAAGGCCTGGCCGGTCCCCGACGCTGGGATCGGCGCGCTAACCTATGCGCTGGAGATCTTGGTGGGGGCGATGGGGTCGGCGCGGCGATGGCGGACCATGCCTTGGCTGGTGGTGCTCTTTGGCGTGATGATCGTGCCGCTTGGCGCCATCTCCATCTTCTTTATCGTGATCCAGCCGATCGTCATCGGCACCTATTCCACGCTGGCGCTGATCGCTGCGGCTGCAATGGTCTGGCAGATCCCCTATTCGCTGGATGAACTGGTCGCGACCTATCAATTCCTGCAACGCCGCCATCTGGCAGGGCAACCGTGGCTCAGAGTGTTCTTTAACGGGGATACCGACAAAGGGCCGGACGAGGCCCCAATTGACAACTTCGAACGCGGTCCACGGATCATCCTAAGCGAAATGGTGTCGGGCGGCATGACCTTTCCCTGGACATTGCTGGCTTCCATGGCCGTGGGGCTGCTATTGATGCTGTCGCCTTGGCTCATCCCTTGGGGTAGCGGTGCGGCCGCTACGAACCATATCATCGGAGCGCTGGTCATCACCTTTTCTGTCGCAGCCTTGGCGCCGGTCGGCCGGATGGTCCGGTTTCTGAACCTGATACTGGGAGTTGTCCTGCTGTTCGCCCCCTTTGTCGCGGGCGCTAATTGGGGGCCCACTGGGTTTTCGTTGCTTTGCGGTGCTGCGCTCATCGGCCTCAGCATCCCCCGTGGGACGGTCCTTAGCAGCTACGGTAGTTGGGATCGCTATATTCGCTAGCTACAAGCATGGCCCGTCCACCGGTCGAAGGCGCTTTGAAGATGTTGTTCGGTGGCTGATTTCATTTAACTGGCAAGTCGGCGTGCAGAGTGGGGCTGTCCAGTACCGAGACTACTGTCCACACCTCGATAACGCGACCACCGTACATCTCGGCCACCAATCAGGATGGAACATTGGAGTTTAGACGGAACAAGGTGGGTAAAGCCCCCCGCCATCGACGCTTAGGCGTATATTCCACCGAGGCTCGCTCGACTGATGCAAACGGCAGAGTGCGCCTGATAACGGGTCTATTGTGCCGCGCCAAAAAATGGGCCGTGGGCATGACCCCTTGCAGAAGCCAACACGCTATGAGCAGTTTGGCCCAACGCCGCCGATTTCTCCAGATCGTGAGACAAATGTAATGACGATAGCAGCTCGCTCAGGAACCTATCTCACTGTGCTGACAGTGTTGGGCATGACGCATCTGCTCAACGATTTGATGCAATCCCTAATCCCGGCAGCCTATCCTATTCTGAGAGAGATCTATCAACTCGACTTCGTGCAGATCGGCATGATCACCTTGACGTTTCAGGTGGCTGGTGCCCTTTTGCAGCCAGTCATCGGGATGATTACCGACAGGTACCCCGCACCATATTCGCCGGTGGTGGGCATGATGTTCACCATGTCGGGGATGGTCTGCCTTGCTTATGCACCAAGCTATGCGATGATCCTTGTTTCCGTCGCTCTGATCGGTATCGGTTCGTCGATCTTCCACCCCGAGGCCACGCGGATGGCACGCTATGCCGCCGGGGGGCGGCAGGGGCTCGCGCAAGGCATGTTCCAAGTGGGCGGCCAAGCGGGAGGTGCGCTTGGGCCGGTGTTTGCCGCGCTGATCATCGTACCATGGGGGCAACCAAGCTTGGCATGGTTTGCGGTAGTCGCCTTGCTCGCAATGGTGCTCTTGGGGTGGATCGGCAGCAAGCAGCGCCAGATCAGTACCGAGTTCGCAGCGATGCGGGCACGCGCCAGTAAGGGCATTCCGGCTCCCAGCCATGCGCCGTTCACCATCGGTCTCGGACGGGTGGTTCTGACACTGCTGATGTTTGTAAAGAACACCTATAGCGAGAGTTTCCGGTCGTTCTATACCTTCTATCTCATCGAGCGGTTTGATCTGTCTATTCCCGCTTCGCAGTTGATGCTGTTCGTTTTTCTAATTGCAGCCGCCGTGGGTGTCTTAATCGGCGGTATCATGGGTGACCGTATCGGGCGCTACAGGATCATCTGGTTCTCGATGCTAGGACCCCTGCCGCTGACGCTGATCCTGCCTTATGCGGGTCTGTTCTGGACAGGCGTTCTAACGATCCTGATCAGTCTAATCATGGCCAGCGCCTTTGCCTCGATCCTGATATACGCGATGGATCTTCTCCCAGACCGAATTGGCTTGATCGGCGGGCTGTTCTATGGGTTGAACTTCGGCCTCGGGGGCATCGCTGCCGCAACTGCAAGTGCCACACCCCGCGTCAGCCCCACCTCCGTAAAAACCTCGCGGCGCAAGAATTTGCAGTCATCAATCAGGTTTTCGAGCGCCTCCAACCCGCCTGACTGCCAAGCCCGGCCCGGAAGCCCTTGCCCCGGTTTGAACTGGAGGCGGGAGGTGACCTCTACAACTGGCCGATACCGTTCATCGCGCAGGCACCAAATCCCCGAAGGCTCCAAGATCTGAGCGCTGCCTTCGCCCCGTACAACATAGAGATGCCCCGCATCCATGCTGGCAATATCGCATACCTCGTCGAGACAGAACTGGATGAAGTCATCAAGGGGCACATCTTCGATCAGCTTTTGGCCCACATTCATGACAGCCGTCGCTTCCCGCGCGCGCAGCTCTTGTTCGCGATGCGCCGCTTCCTCAACAGATCGATCGCGCACAAAAGCGTAGAAACTATGCTGCTGGTCGGAGTGGTTGATCGCGAAGATCGACAACTCGACCGGAAACTCGACGCCTGTCCGGTGCAGGGCCGTAATTTTGATACGCCTCTCAAGAACGGGGCCTTCGCCTGTGCGGTTGTAATGCTCAAGACCGCGCGCGTGGTGTTCACGATGTTGAGCCGGCACAATCAACTCACCTAAGACCGCGCCCAAGGCCTCCTCCTTGGACCAACCAAAGAGCTCTTCGGCCGCGCCATTCCAAGCCGTTACGCGCCCCTCTGAGCCCATGCCTATGACGGCATCCAGCGCCCGATTCAGTAGAAGCTCTAGATTCTCCATACGTGCATATTTTTCCCTCTATCAGTATCTTAGGCAAGAACTGTAGATCAGTCGAGAGAGCTGCCAAATGCCGCTTGGCATGACCCTCTGCTCATCTCACTCGTAAAAAGCTGGAGAGGACAAAAAAGGCTATCTTTTGATAATGATATAAAGCGCATGGATGATGCCCGGGAGATACCCAAAAAGCGTCAACAGGATGTTGATCCAAAAATGCTTCCCCAGCCCTTCTTGCAGGAAAACGCCAAGCGGCGGCAGCAAGATCGCAATGATAACCCGAATGATGTCCATGGTTTTGCCTCGGTTTCCCAAGCTCCCTTGTGGTGTTAGATGGATGATATACCTCGTCAAAGCAGCCGCTTCAGTCTCCGTCTCATTCCGATGCCTCGCGCGCTTCTTCGATCATTTCTGCAGCTTCTTCTCGATCTTCATGGTCTGCTTTTGGCGCGTCTTGTTCCGCCTCGGCCGATGGCTCGTATTGAAGCTCCGCAAAGACCGGGAAGTGATCGGAGCCAACATTAGGAAGACGGCGCAGTTCTACCAGTGTGAAGGAGGTATCATGTCCAGGCACGCGGAGTGAAACTTATACAGGAGAGAGCTCCCAATATGCGGTCATCCCGCGTATTGCGTATAGGCACCGAGATACAACTCACAACGCCACTCTGTTTAACCGCAAGAGTTTGGTTGAGTATTAGATTTTCGCCTGCATCAGAAACAGCCCAAAGCTGCTTGCGGGTCACAACATGCTCAGCGATATCACGGGCCATTTGAGAGACTCGTGTATCGCCCGAATAATCAATGGCACCTTCCTCGGAACTTACCTGATGCACCCCATTCGTGGGATCAAACCAAGAGATCATTGCTAAAGGGGTATTTAACGCCCGCCGAGCCACGCGGGCGGATCTTTCGAGGCTATCCTCTACAGGTTCCGGACTTACTTTGTTGATTAAAGGAAAAGCCATATGTGAACACCCACTCCGGAGATTGATGAGACTCTTCGCTTATAGAGTATTTGCTCTGCGCCCAACCTCAATCTTGATAGAAAAGAGCACTTATACTTGCGATGGTCCTCAATTACCTGATTGCAGTTAGACTCGCTTTAGTCATCGCGAAGCGTCGACAACTGGCAGCTCACTTTCCAGACCAATCCGGTCGGGACGTAGGTGAGCTCGACATCTGCTGAGAGCGATGAGGCCGTCAGCTTGTCGATCACAGTCGTTCCGAACCCATGGGAGGTCGGCGCTGATACAGCGGGGCCACCCTGTTCGCGCCAGGACATAGAAAAATTGCCTTCCTCAACCGACCAGCCGATGACGACGCGGCCCACATCGTTGCTCAGACTTCCATATTTGGCAGCATTTGTGGCCAGCTCATGGATTGCCATGCCGATCGCCTGCGCTGCGTGCGCGCTAACTTTGACCGGGGGGCCCACCACGGTCACCCGCTCCCTGATTGCTTCAAAATGCTCAAGCTGGCCCCGCACCAATGCGTCCAACTCAATCTGCTGCCATCCGTTGTTCACTAGGATATCTTGGTTGGCCGCAAGAGCCTGTAATCGCTCGCCAAATGCCTCGATGAAGTTCTCTGGGGATCGCAGAGCTGTTTGTCGCGCGATCACCTTGACGACAGAAAGCAAGTTTTTGCCGCGATGGTTCACCTCACGCATCAGCATTTGGCGGTTTTCGTCCAATTCTTTCCGGTCCGTAATGTCTTGGATGATTTTGATAAGATAGGAGATTTCCCCCTTAGCGTCGCGCACGCAGCTCACCGTGGTGTGGCCCCATACCAAACTTCCGTCTTTGCAAAGATAGCGCTTTTCCAGATCGTACTCATCCGCTGCGCCGGATTTAAGCGCCTCAAGTGCGGTCCTTCCTCGAGGGACATCATCAGGATGCGTGAAGTCATCAAGCAAGCGGCCCTCCACCTCCTCTGCGCTGTAGCCAAGCATTTCTGCCAAACGGTCATTGACGCGCATCAAAGCGCCTTCCCCACTCACAATGCTGATGCCGACACCCGCGTTCTTGAACGTGGCCTCAAAGCGCTTCTGAGACATCTCAATGTCTTTTGTTCGCTCTTTAACCCGCGATTCCAGTTCCGCGTTGATCTGAGCCAAGTCTATCAACGCCTGTTTTTGCTGGCGCACAATTGCAGCGACAATCAATCCAATGGAAGCCGCGGTCAGGATCAGGAACTGCATCCTGTTGTGCATAAGGGCGATGCTCAAAGCAGGGCTATCGGTGGCACCGAGAATATGTCCATGCGCACCGATCACGAATGTTAATCCCACCACGGCAAGAGCGGCCCCGCGAAACTCAAATCGCAATGCGGCCCAGAGAACCGGCAGCGGCAACAAGTATGTATAATAAGACCCTGTTGCCAAATCCCACGCGGTGATGCCCACCAGCAGACCTGCAATAACAAAGCCTTCAAGCAGCGCGCGCCCTTGGAGCCTCATGCCATCACGCCAGGCATTTACAACTGTGATAGTGATAGGGGTGGCAATCAAAGTGCCTGTGGCATCCCCCAACCACCAAAGCGGCCAGGTGTCTGCAAAGGAGCTTTTGCCTTCTGATGCAACAAAGGCACTGCCAATGGTCGCGCTGATCATAGGGGTTAACAGCACGCCAATGACCAGCAGCCCCAGGACCTGGGACAGCGTCGTCAACCGCCGGATGGGGGCGTCAAATAGCGGGGCGAGAATGTAGCCCGCCACAAATATCGCAGCCGCGTTAGCGACCATATACCCAAGGGCGGCGGTGACGGTGCTGTTGTACCACAGGAAGTTTCCAGTGATCTCTCCGAAGATCCCAAGCGCAATCCACCACGGCCAAGTTTCTCTGCGGTGCATCAGCAATGCCGCGAGGATCACGCCGTTGGGCGGCCAGACAGTAACGGGGGCGCCGGGCACAATCGCCATCCACCGGCCAAAGGCGGCGGCCAACAAATAAATCGCAAGAAACGCCAGCAAGGTGGAGACGCTCGGGAAGACCGTCTCCTTTGTGGATGCCTTATCGGCGCTCTGCGCCAGGCTGGCATTCGAGGTCGTCAAGGTCCCTGACGACGGCGGTCGGGCAAAGAAAATTCCCTTCACATACTCCCCCTCTGACCAGGCTTTTGAACGATACTTTCATATTCTTGCATGTTTGCAAAAATGTTTTTGGGACCCGGGAGCTCTATCTCCTAACCGTGATGCCGTAGCCCTATTCTTACCCAGTATGGTTTTGTCTGCCTTGGGACGAGCACCAGAACCCTGGTGCCACCAAACTTCAAGGTTCACACAGAAACGCCATCAGGTTTTGTACAGCATGCAGGATCCGAATAACTTCAATGTGGTTCCCGTCTAACTAATAAATCACCAGATTGTCTGACGTCAGCACCTGTGGGACAGATTTGATGATTTGAACAACGGAGGGTTTCTGGTTCATCGTAGCCTTTAAGGAGCGAAGATGAACAAGAAGCCCGGAACATCGAAAGATGCAGCTGACAAGCTGGTCAAAAACATCCGCCGCAAGACCTGCCAGACCTACTCGGCGGAGGAGAAGATCCGCATTGTTTTGGCCGGATTGCGCGGGGAGGAAAGCATCTCTGCGTTATGTCGCCGCGAGGGTATCTCTGACAGCCTGTATTATACTTGGTCGAAGGAATTCCTTGAGGCTGGAAAGCGTCGCCTTTCCGGCGATACAGCGCGTCAGGCGACATCGCCTGAGGTGAAGGATCTGTGATCCGAGGCCATGGCTCTGAAGGAATGCGTGGCTGACCTAACCCTTGAGAACCGTCTGCTCAAAAAAAGCATGACAGGGGCTGGGGAGTTCGAGGAATGAGGTATCCAGCAACCGAGAAGTTGGAGATCATTCGCACAGTTGAAGGGTCGCATCTGCCAACCAAGAAGACCCTTGATATGCTGGGCATCCCGCGCACCACATTTTACCGATGGTATGACCGATATGTCGAAGGTGGCTTTGATGCCCTGGCAGATCGTTCGCCACGTCCAAAGTCGGTCTGGAACCGCATCCCTGATATCCGCCGTGACGATCTGATCGAGTTTGCGTTGGAGCATGAGGCACTGACCACACGCGAGCTGGCCGTTAAATATACCGATGAGAAGCGATATTTTGTCTCAGAATCATCGGTTTACCGCATCCTGAAAGCCGCTGATCTGATTACTGCGCCGGACTACGTGGTGATCAAGGCCGCCGATGAGTTCACGGACAAGACCACCGCCATCAACCAGATGTGGCAGACTGACTTTACCTACTTCAAGATCATTGGCTGGGGCTGGTATTACCTGTCCACCATCCTCGACGACTACAGCCGCTACATCATCGCCTGGAAGCTCTGCACGAACATGCGGGCCGAGGATGTGACCAGCACGATCGAGCTGGCGCTTCAGGCATCGGGCTGCGACCAAGCCGTGGTCCGACACAAACCCCGTCTGCTCAGCGACAACGGCTCCTGCTATATCTCTGGCGATCTGGCCAAATGGCTGACCGATCAGAAAATGGACCACGTTCGCGGGGCGCCATTCCACCCACAAACCCAGGGCAAAATCGAACGCTGGCACCAGACCATGAAGAACCGTGTTCTGCTGGAGAATTACTACCTGCCCGGTGATCTCGAGCAACAGATCGGGGCCTTCGTCGACTACTACAACAACCAGCGCTACCACGAGAGCCTGAACAACGTCACACCCGCCGACGTCTACTTTGGACGGGACAAAGCCATTCTGAAAGAAAGGGAGAAGATCAAGAAACTGACGATCCGACAGCGCCGCTTGCAACATCAAAAACAAGCCGCATAATCAATCACGCAACCGAACCAGAGCCTCCAATGTTCAAGCCGCTCTGATGTCCCATTTTATATGACGACTGACAACGTCTGCCATCGTATAGGAATTCAGGATCCAGATTTCGTACTGCAAGGTAGTTGGCTAGAAGCGGGATGACGACAACGGCAGCATCGGGCGGGAGCAGGTCGCTTTCGGCTACAACCATGTAAATACCATTGTATTGCGCGCGCAGCCGCGCATTCGCTTAATATTTCTCAAAGCGCAGCTACCGAAGCGATCAAATATCTCGAAGCCGATCGAGGCGTTTCACTTTTCGATCTACACTCACGCGCGCTTCGCATCACGCATCGCGGTCATCAGTTCTTGCAGTACACAACAACGATCCTCGCTGAAGTCTCTGGCGCTCGACGGACGTTCGAGGATGAAGAGCAAACCGCGAAAGGCACATTGCATCTTGGGCTAACCTCCGTTGTGGCGGGCTATGTGATATCGGACCTTCTGGCGAAGTGCCGGCGCGCCAATCCGAAGATTGAGGAATCCAGCGAATACCTTGAAGACCTTCTCATCGACAGCTCTAGCAGCCTGAATTTCCCGGATAGAAACCGCCCGCCGGCAATTTTTGACTGGTATTTACCATTTCAGATGCTCGCCACCATCGGTGCAGATCAGTTGCCCGGTGACCGCAGGGGCATCAATAAAATAGCCCAATGCTGCGGTGATATCCTCAAGGTTTACCCCCCGTTCCAACACTGTGTCCCGACGCTCTTGGGCAAAGACTTCTTCAGACTGATGTTGCCCTTGCAAGGTTGGTCCAGGACCTATGCCGTTCACCCGGATTGCCGGCGCCAGCGCTTGGGCCGTCGTGCGTGTCATGGCCCAAAGACCCATTTTGGCAATGGTATAACTCATGAACTCTGGCGTCAGGCTGTGCACGCGTTGGTCAATCATATTGACAATCAGCCCAGTGGCACGCGGCTCGCCACGTTCATCTGGAGTGGCCGGCAGCTCCTGCCCCGCCATGGCCTGCGTCAGCACAAAAGGCGCGCGCAGGTTGCTGCCAATATGGCGCTCCCAGCTTTCAGAGGTGGCCGTGTAGATGTCATCCGCCTCGAATATCGAGGCATTGTTGACCAAACAGGTGATCGGACCTCCGAGCGCCGCCGCCGCCCGAGGCAGCAGGGTCTGCGTCTCAGCCTCGTCGAGCAGGTTGGCTTGCAATAGAGAGGCACGCCGCCCCTGCGCTATGATGTCAGCGGCTGTTTCTTCTGCCGCTGACCGCGAGGTGGCGTAATGCACGGCCACATCAAACCCTCGCCCCGCAAGGTAAATCGCCATAGCGCGCCCAAGGCGCTTTCCGGCGCCGGTCACCAATGCTCGGCGCATGACGCCTCTCCTCAGATCCTAATCACACTTGGGTAAAGCACAAAAAGCGCGCGCAGCACCAGCCCCCCCCAAAAAAGGCTGAGCGACCGAGGCCACTCAGCCGACATGGAAGAGCGTGTTGAAAAGCTTCGGGTCGAAGCTTTGCGCGGCAAAAGTATCGCCTTGGGTCAACACGCTAATGGCATCATGGCTGTGCAGGCTTTCTTGATGGCTTGCCACAATGCGGAAATCCCCTACCCGCGCATCCGCGAGGAGCTGTTCACAAAAGAGCCGCGCCGCATCCTCGACGAAGATCGGGTTGGCGGCGTTCAGCTCGGCAAAGGCCTGTTCGTCTTCGCGTTTGACCATCACTTGGGTCTCTGTCGGCACCGCGCGGCGGCAAAAGTCAATTAGGTCTTCAAACCAGAGGCAGCCCTCTGCGTCGAGGACCTCCACCGAAATACGCGCGACCGAGCGCTGTGAATGCGGCGTGGCCAATTGCCCGCGGGTTGCGCGGGCATGTTCGCTCAGCTCCAGCGAACAAGGACAGGTGCTGGAATAAACATAGTCGAGGTGGAGGATCTTTTTGCGCTTCCCCTCCTGTTCTACAAGTTCCAGCGCGATGTCGTAATATTGGTAGCCGGTCAGTCCCGAGCGCAGACTTTCGATCTTCATTGGGAAGGAAAACCGCATCTGGATCCGCGCGTCGAGACTTTCCAGATCGGCCTTATAGTCATTCAGGGCGGCTTCGATCACCTCGAAGCTGAAGGTGGCTTCAGCATGGCGGTAGAAGCTGCGCATGATACGGGACATGTTAATGCCCTTCTTCTCGGCATCAAGCGAGACTGATCCAGTGACGGAGGTTTCAAGCTGCAAATCACCGCCACCGCGACTGTGGTAGCGGATCGGCAGGCGGAAGTTGGAAATGCCCACATGCTGGATCAACTGCTGCGCGCCGCGGATCAGGCTGGAGGGACCGTTTTGCAGATCAGGCAGCGTGGCTTTGTAATTGGCGCCCCCAGTGAAATCCGCCGGATAGATGCGGTTGAACGCGGGGTATCCGGCACCGTTCACCATACGCGCGACCGCGGGGTCGAGTGCGGCGACCTCGGCCGAAGTGGCCTCCTTGGCCCACGCGCGCAGGGTGGCGAGCGCAGCCTTGGCCGCATCCCGATCCGGTGTCTCTGACACCTCTGTCTCAATAGTCATAAGCGCCCCTTTGATCTGTCGGCCGCACGCTAAAGTGGTTTAGCCGGTAACACCATGGCACAGCGCAACAAGACGACACCTTGGACAAGCCCCTCGCATCGGGTGGCTCAGAACAAAGGCCCTCGAACGTGGCGATGTTTGTAGAGCACGCCTGGGGCAGCCACTACAGCCCCCGACCCGAATTGACTTGCCAAGCGTTTTCCACATAGATGCACAATCTATGGTAATATCGCGAGGCGACAGGTGCCCCTTTCAAAAATCAACGGTAAGCTTCTGCATTTTGTTCATATCCCTAAAACGGGTGGATCGTGCATCACAAGCTACCTCAGGGCCAAGGGGCCGCTGGCTCTTTACAGCCGCGAGCCGGTAGAATGGTCCAAAACCACGCCTCAACATATGGAAGCAGCAACGCAACGCCTGGTCTTGCCCGATGGTTTTTGCGATCATCGGTTCTGTATTCTGCGCGACCCATTTGAGCGTTTGCTGAGCGAGTATCGCTACCGTGCTACCCGAAAAAACCCTGCCGAGGCGCTGCCCGAGCACATCGGGCCCAGCGACGCACTGTCCGTGGAGCTTGATTGGACGACAGAGTTCTGCGGCACCTTTGATGAATGGGTTGAAAAGATTTTCGTAGATCAGAGTGCTGACCCCTATCTGTCGGACAATCACATCCGACCTCAGGTTGAATTTACCGGGCCCAACGTAAAGATGTTTCTCTTTGAGGAGGGCCTCGAGCAGGTGTTCCACTGGATTGACCATGTCACTCAAACCGACCGAGCCATCGTGCCTCTCGACCGCAACAGCAGCGTGAAGTTCTCCATCCAAATGCTTGAACAAACGCGTAAATCAATCGAAAACTTCTACCAAGAAGACCTGCAGTTGATCCAAGAAATCAAAGCAGGAAGGAGATCCGCGCTGCAAGTATCGCGCTAGAGCTCAAGGCCACCACCGGCCCCCTGCAAGGAGCCCTCGTAGTGGAGGGTCAGCGGGTAGAATATGCCCTTCCGCGCGGTCTAATACTGCGTCACAGGATAGAACTTTACTTGGTCAAAGCAAAGCAGTCAGGGTAAGGAACTCCTGGCGGTAAGAACCAGTCCCCATCCTGCAAAGTGGCATCTATTTTGAAAAGGCCTCAAAATTGCCACCAATATCTGGTTGTCTTTGAACCGATATACGAGAGCGACGGGGACCAGCAAGGATCGATTATGAAACTTAAGAATTTTCTGAACACCATTTTTGTGGCTGCCCTGCTTGCCCTCCCCACTATAGGGGCCGCGCAAACAATCTTGACTGTTGCAACCTCCGAGCAATCCGCGACGTATACGCTGGAAGATCTGCTCGCGCTGCCTCAGACCACCGTTGTGACCAAAAACGACTATGTAGATACCGCAGCAACGTTCCAAGGGCCGCGCTTGCGCGCGGTGCTGGAGCCCCTGAATGTCGCGCCCGATGCGACCCTAAAAATGGTGGCACTGAATGATTTCAGCTCAAATGTGCCAGCAGTAGATGCCTTCGATTACGATGTCATTCTGGCGGTGCTGCGTGACGGAGAGCCGATGCCAGTGCGGGACAAAGGACCTATTTGGGTCATTTACCCGATGGACGACCATGCGGAGCTTCAAGATAATTCCATTAACGGCAGACTGGTATGGCAGCTCAAAAACATATCCGTCGAGTGACCGATAAAAGCAGATCCATTCGCGCGGCGCTTCTCGTATTTTTTGTAGGCGCCGTGCTTTTTGGTGTCGGGGTCGTTTATAAGCTGAGCGAGAGGGTCGACAGTATCCAGACCGCAGAGCAAAGCGACCCACTTTGGATCGGTTCACAGCTTCAGTTCGAAATGCTCAGGCTTGAGAAAGAACTCAGCGAAGTCGCGCTCGGCCTTAGACCCGCAAGGGATGTGGCCTTGCGCTTTAACATCGCCTGGAGCCGGATCACGATCCTTCAGGAGGGAAAGCTTTCGCGGCTCCTCACGACCTTTGGTATAGATCAAACGGTGCTTTCTGCCCTGGAGGAGACCTTCCAAACCATTGAACCCCATATTGATGAATTCGTCTCGCAAGAGATGACCACTGACGCGAGGCGCCAAAAGGCTGCGTACATGCTCGCAGAACTCCAAGGCTACGACATGGCCTTACGCAATCTGTTGGTGGCTCTGGCACAGGCCAAAAACAGCTCTCTGTCAGAGTTCAGAACCGGCCTGCTCTCATTGTCACATACCATCGCCTATCTGGGCATGACACTTTTGACCCTCTTTGGTATCTTCATTTCCCTGCTTCTGATCGAACTTCGCGTTGCCAGAAAGAGGGAAAGTAAAATGCGCATTCTGGCTGAAGAAGCAACCTCAGCAGCGCGCCTAAAAATGAACTTCATGAGCGTGGTCAGCCACGAGTTGCGCACGCCCCTCACCTCGCTCCTAGGGGGGTTGTCCTTGCTGAAGGCCAGGGTCGGCGGCACGCTGGAAGACATGATTGCTCTAAAACTGCTAGATGTCGCCGGTCGCAACGGGGACCGGCTTCTGACACTGGTGAACGATATTCTGGATGCCCAGGCCTTAGGCGAAGGAAAAGTCTCAGTAAAACGCGAGACGACGGACCTCAATGAAGTGGTCAAAGCCGCGGTTGAGAATTGCCAAGGCTACGCAGAAAAACTTGGAGTAAGCTACGCTGTTCACACACCCCAGGAGCCCGTGATCACCCTCACCGACAGCGCACGGGTGACGCAAGTCTTGAACAACCTGATCTCCAACGCCGCTAAATTCACTTCCACCGGGGATGTCGTTGAAGTCCACTTGACGCGGATCAGCGACAAAGCGCGGATCGAGGTCACCGATCATGGGATTGGCATCCCCGCGGCCCTGCAGCCCGACATCTTCACCCCCTTTCATCAGATTAACCCCGGCACCACGGGTGCAAACAAAAGCAGCGGTCTCGGGCTAAGCATCACAAAGCAGCTGATAGAGCTGCTTGACGGAAAGGTGGGATTCTCCTCGGTCGAAGGGGAAGGATCGGTTTTTTGGATCGAACTAGACCTCATTTTGAAGGAACTTGTGTTACGCCCCGCGGCCCGGAACGGAACCGGCCATTTCAGGTCATCGCAGCCCCTCGGGCATCCCTGAGCGCACCACCCGGGCAGAAAAGCCAGCATGGGGATTGCAAGAAAAACCAACACCGAATAGGCCCTTCGTGATCCAAATAACTGCATGAATACAGATGACGCGGACGTTGAGCACTATCGGGTCGGAGAAGTAATCTGCGTCTACTGAAAAATGGGCGGATACCTAAAATGTGGTGCCGCTCAGGAGCACGCGGCAAAAGATGTGCAGGCTTTCCGCAATTATTTGACCGAGATTGAGGAGGAATGAAGTTTGCGCTTTTAGCAACAAAAGCTGCCGCTTCCAATCCGCTGCATCCATGGCACTCCTCGCGCTGGCAGCTGTTGCCAACCTCTTTCCGGCCGACTTCCCGCAAAGATGCCGTCTAAGAATGCGACCATTCACGAACCCTGATATTTCATGTTCCTATCGACGGGCTGCGCTCGGCTGGCCCGTCGACGAGCTTCATCAGATACCCAGCGGCAGCTTTCGATCTTAGTTTGAAGACTGTCTGGTCATCGCAGGTCTAGTACCTGGCTGGGTCCGATGGCGAAAATGCAGCAGCACTGCCTAGGTCGAGATCAAGCTAAACGAGCATAAAAACAGCTCGTATTTCCGAGCTATAGGATTGCTAAGCCTCGTAGCAGGTCGTAAATCGGCAAAGATCACGCGCAGTGATGGGCGCTTCCCTCAGGATCGGCTGGCCCCGCCTATCAATGTCGGCGCGATCCCCCCTACGCGACCATGCGCTCCTCTGCCCCATCGAGCAGCAACCGCATGATGTCTGAGCGGGTGATAATGCCAACAAGTTGGCCCTCCCGCTCGACTGGAACGACCTCGCTTCCCCGCGCCGCCAGCCGGTTGAGAAGCGCGCCAACCGGAAGGTCATGTGATACAATCCGTTCAGCGGGACGCATCACCTCCGAGACCCTGCGACGCGGAGGCCGCTGTGGCCAAGCCACTGGCCGGTCCTGTACTGCGACTGTTTGAAGAAGATCTACTTGAAGCACTAGACCATGCAGTTTCCTCGCGTCGTCCACGACTGGAAGGCTTTTGATTGCATAGCTGCGGAAGAGGCGCGCCGCCTCCGCAACCGACATATCAGGCTGCGCCGTGATGAGGTCGATGGTCATAATATCTGCGCAAGTCGTGCCCTTAAAACGATGCTGCGCCGCCTCTAATTCCGCCGCTGCCAGCAATCGGCCAAGGTCTGCCATACCGAGATTTGTCGACTGGTTAAACCGGTCGAGCAACTCGCCAAGTTGCGCGGTCGACAATCCTAGACGTAACGCTGGTTCTTCTGTGATATCCGTCTCAAGTTGCCGGAATGGATAAACCCGTCCCGAGGCCCTATTGTAAGCGATGGCGACAATGACCAAGAGGGCCGTGGTCAGCCCAACGGGTACAAAAGCGAAAAGTAGTCCGACCTCTAGAGGTTCGGATGGATTGAGAGCGGTAAGCAACGCCACAGCACCGCCTGGCGGGTGAAGAGCCCGAAGAAACATCATGGCGGTAATCGCGGCACCAACCGCGATGCCGACCGACCAAGGGCTGGGTACGGTAAAAACCACAATAAGTGCGACCAATGCCGCCGTCACATTGCCGACGACAGCTGACCACGGCTGAGCAAGGGGTGAGTTTGGAACACAGAAGACCAGGACGGCCGTCGCCCCAAGAGGGGCGATAAGATAAAGTGACGAAACGCCCATCCTGCTACTCAGGTTTACTAGGAAGACACACAGGCTGATGCCAAGCAGCGCGCCAAGGCCGGCACGCAGCTGTTCGCGCCCCTGGAATGGTGGCAGCGCCGGATAGAGGTAATGCCAATACCGCATAGAGGAAACCTTTCAAGCGCCTGAATAACAGGCGATCTATGAGCGGTATGCCTGAAAAGATAGCAAGGTATGAACAACCTGCTTGGCAAAAAGGACGCTATTACTGCGGCGGACTGAATACTGGGATTAAGATTTTACAAAACGCTCAAGTCCGAAACGGATTTAGCGGCTTGTTCCGCAAAGCGAAGAGCACTTTGGCGTGATTGAGCAAAGTGGTTAAAAACAATTGAATGAAAACGAGTTCGCGTCTTAGAAAAATTCAGTTAAAAAACGCTTGCTGATGTTGCCATCGTTGAGCTGAACAATGTTGTGGGCTCAGATGAAAACCAAGCCGAAGTGGACCTGTCGGGGTCTCGTGCTGCACCCGGTGCTCGATTAGGCCACCTTCCGTTCGAAAGCGATTGTCCACAGACCCTAGCGGTATGAATGTGCAGATCGCATTTCCCACGCATTCGATACGATTCACTTTATCCTCCGCTCGACTTAATCCCTCGCTTAACTGGCCGATCCAATTTGGCATTCCGTATTGGACGGCGCGGATCGGCGCTACACTTCTCCGCCTGCGTGGCATTGGCGAAACATGCGGACAAGCAGCCATACGGATAGCGCCAGCATCACAACGCTGATCGGAGACTTCAGCAAGAACAGGGGGTCACCGCCGGATGCGGTGAAACTGCCGCGGATCAGCCCTTCTAGCGCTGGCGCAAGCAGAAAGCCGATCACGAAGGGCAGGATCGAAACCCCCAAACGACGCAGGAAATACCCGATGACGGCGAATGCACAGGCGCTCAGAAGCCCGACGTATCCGCCATCCTGCACATAGGCCGCTGTTAGCGAAACCGTCAGGATCACCGGCAGCATGACGTCCTTGGGGATGTGAATAAGGCGACCCAGTTGCCCCATCAGGAAGCCGCCGACACTCCAATTGCAGATGTTCGCAATGACCATCATCGTAAACAGTCCAAAGGCCATGACTAAATCGCGGTTCATGATGGTGTCGAACCCTTCAATTTCCTTGATGGGTGTGAAGCGAAAGACCTGCGGACCAAAGGCAAAATCCCCGATCGTCTCAACCGCGAGAATGATAAAGACAGCCGCGAAATTGCCCGGAATGCCAAGGCTCATAACCGGGATCAGGTTCGCCCCGGACACAGCCGAATTTGCAGACTCTGTTGCGACCACCCCTTCAATCGCGCCCTTGCCAAAGGCCTCGGGCGTTTTGGAGCGCCGCTTGGCTGTGTCATGCGACAAAGTCGCTGCGGTGGTCGTGCCAATGCCCGGAAGCGCCCCGATCATCGTGCCAATGCTAGCGCCGCGCAGGATGGCCGGCATCATGCGCCAGCGTTCACCCCAGGTAAGCCTCGGCCCCATTTCAGGCGTCTTGACGGGGCTGGTCGCGCGGCCGCGGCCGCGGCGCATGTCTTCGACCGAAATCAACACTTCGGACAATACGAGCACGCCAAGCACACAGGAGGTCAGCGGAAGCCCCCCGCCCAGTTCCGGGATGCCAAGGGTCATCCGAGGGCCATCCCCCGACATCGTCGTGCCGACCAAAGAAACGAACATGCCCAACAGGCCGCCGATCAAACCCTTTAACGGGGCCTTGCCGACAACTGCTGCCATGAAGCAAAGCGACAGAATGATAAGGGCTGATTTTTCGGGCAGACCCAAGACCCGCTCGACCGCCACCGCGAGTACAGGCGCGGCAATAAACAGAACCAAATCGGAAAAATTGTCTCCAACGACAGAGGCGAAGTGCGCTGTTTGGATTGCCCGGCGGCCCTGCCCCTTTTGCGCCAATGGATAGCCGTCCACCGTGGTGAGAAAGGCATCCGGCGTCCCGGGCGTATTGAAAATGATTGCAGGAACAGCACCACCCACCGTCGCCCCTTTCATAATCCCCAGAAGGCAGCCAAGAACCGGGTAAAGCGCTTCGTTCCCGTAGCCAAATATTGACACCAAAACCGGCAGCGCAATGGCCATTGCAAACGGCCCCGACAGACCGGGTGTCGCCCCAACAAGGATGCCGACCACCACCCCGATCAGCACCATGGCAATCGGCATTAGCCAAAGGCTGCCATCAGCCGCGGTAAAGACGGAGCTAATTCCAAGCGCTAAATATTGCAGCAAAAGGTCCAAGGGATATCCTTCAGAGGTCGGCGTTCGGAGGCAATTGGATATTGTCGAGCAATCCCGCAAAAATCAGGATCAGAAACGCTGTTGAAAGTACCGCTACCAGCAGGTCGCGAGCCCGGAGCCTGCGGCGGGTGATATAGATATAGCTGGCGCTTAGCGCTGTGCCGCCCAGAAGGAACCCAGAGACATTGTAAGGAAATGTGCCTGAGGCGGCGCGGTAGCTGGTGAAATCGGACAGGCCCGTTGCATTGCTGACCCAAACCACCATTGGCCCTCCCAAGGCCATCAAAGCGAGCGACGCGCCGGTGGCTAGGCCCGCATAGAGGAGAAACAACAAGTTGTGCAGACTGACACGCCCAACAGCCTCGCCCTGCCCCTTGCCACTCAGCGCTCCTGCGATCAGCAAAAGAGCCAGTGGCACCATCAATGAGACCAGCAAAACGGGGAAGAAGGCATCACCGGGGATGGTATTGCCGGTCAGGCTTCTCTTGAGAAAGCCGCTGCTGATGTCCCGCGGGAACCAGACGAAGAGGCAGAGGGCAATGAGCACGAGCGTGCCGACCCCAAGCCAAATATTCCAGCGCCCCCCGGAGGGGGCGCCTTCGTTAGGTTGCACGGAACGGTGCTTCACTCGGCCAAGGCTTTCATCATCGTGACGTTTGCCTCATAGGTCGACAGGATTTGCTCACGCAATGCCTCGCCCTGTGTCACGATGGGCGCTGGCGGATATTGCTTTTCAATGAACTGTCGGGTCTCGCTCTGCGGATCAGCGAGGATCTCGGCAATCACACTGCCAATCTCTTCGCGGATTTCGTCAGGCATGCCTGCGGGGCCGGTGATGATGTACTGGTACCCAAGGTTCAGATCGATCCCTTGATCCATCAGCGTCGGCATCTCGGGCGCCAAGGCTACTGGCCCTGTCTCGGCTGACGAAAGGATCACCAGCTCGCCTGCTTCAACCAGCGGCTTTTGCACGCCGCCGCCCCAGGCGACATTGGCATCCATTGATACCAGCGCGTTCAGCGTGCCACGGCCACCCTTCATGCGCAGATGGTTAACCTCGATACCCAAGGCCCGGGCCACGATCTCGGCACCCGCCTCGACCTGTGTGCCCCAGTTGGCCCAGACGATCTGCTCATTCGCAGCAGCCGCCTTTAGGTCGTCGAGCGTTTTCCAACCACTTTCAGCGCGCGCCAGAACTGCCATCTGCGACCCGGCAGTCGTGGTGATATAGGTAAAATCTTCAGGTGACAGGTTGTCGCTGTTCATCGGGGCGAAATCATAGGTTGTGGTGATCGCAAAACCTAAGGTCTGGCCGTCGGGCTCTTCGGTTTTCAGTTGCGCCGACATGACTGTGCCGTCATCGCCAGCCTTGTTTTCGGGGATGACCTGCCAGCCGCGTTTAGCTTCTATTTCCTTGGCAAGGGTGCGCCCTTGGACGTCAGTCCCGCCGCCTGCGCCATAGCCGATCCAGAGCCGGATCGGCCCATCGGGGTTCCATTCCGCCAAGGCGGGTGCGGCGGCCAGCATCATGGCTGCGGTGGTCATCAAAAGAGTACGTTTCATGTTATCTCCACTGTTGGTTTAAGTGCGTCCCGGATTAGAATCCCGGTTTGGTCTCCACGATTTCCATCGGACGATGGCCGCGGGGTAGTTCAAAGCGCTGGATCAGTTGCAAGGTATCTTGGCTGTCATGCTCATAGGCATCCCAGATCATCCCCACATGAGGCGCTGCGAGGTCCAGATGCGCGCAGGCTTGGCGAGAGAGCAGATCGGCTCTTGAGCTGTGCCGCACGGAAGCCGTTCTGATCCGGAAATCTTCCCAAAGCATGCGGTGGTAGGAAATACCATGCAGCTCCTCCAGCGAGCGTTTCAGGAAGGATTCGGCATGGGCGCAGTGCAGAAACATTGTACCATAGGCAGGCTGTGATCCCGTGACCCAGACAAGCCGGTCAATACGGATCACCTGCTCCGCCTCAAAGCCGAACAAGAGCGACCCGAATTCGGCTGTCGGTACCCGCTCGATATCGACCACTCGGGTATAGGGCATTTTCCAATTTCCGGTTGCGGGATCGCGAAAGCGGTAGACATGCACCTCGGGCACCTGATGGCGGGTGTCGGCGATGAAGCTTCCAAGCTTTCGGCGGCGGATGATCAGCCCCTGTTCGACCAATAGCGACAGGGCTTTTTGCACCGTTGACAGACCGATCGGCAGCGCCGCTGCAATCTCGGTCTCACCGGGCAAATGCCCGCCCGTGGCATAGGTGCTTTGTTGAATGCAGGTGGTGAACGCCTCGGTCAGCCGAAGATATTTCGGCCGCCCTTTACCTTCGGGCTCCAAAGCATCCCAAGCTGCCATAAGTGGCGCTAGCGAAAGTTTATCAGACGCAGAATCCATGATTACTATGGTAGAACAACTGCCAATACACTTGTCAACTACGTAGTTAAATTATAGTCATAGGGGATATACCAAAACTGAGGGACATAGCGATGAACGACAATTGGGCAGTGGCAACAGGTCATCCCATCGCCACAGGCGCAGCCCGGCGCATATTAGAGTCGGGCGGCAACGCGGTAGATGCGGGCGTTGCAGCAGGCATCGCACTTGGCGTGGTACAGCCTGATCTCGTCTCCTTTGCGGGAGTGGCACCGATCATCCTCTACCGGGCCGAAGATGCGCGGGTCGTAAGCATCGACGGGGTAGGCGTCTGGCCCCGTGCCGCCGATGTGCAAACCATGCAGCGCAATCATGGCGACCATGTCCCTGAAGGGCTGTTGCGAACCATCATACCTGCCGCCCCGGCGAGTTGGATTAAAGCCCTGGCAGAGCACGGCACACGCAGCTTTGCTGATGTGTCGTCAGAGGCCCTGCACGCCGCGCGCGAAGGGTTTGAGGTCTACCCACTATTTGCAGATTTCGTCGCCTCCCGCGCTGAAAAATATGCGCGCTTCCCCTCGACGGCAGCAATTTTCTTGCCAAATGGTCGTCCCCCGCAGGTCGGAGAGGTTTTTCGGCAAAGCGATCTCGCCACAACCCTGCAAACCCTGATCGACGCCGAGGCCGATGCACGTGCAGCAGGCGGCAACCGGCTAGACGGCCTCGCCGCCGCGCGGGCCGCATTTTACACCGGGCCAATCGCCAAACGCATCACAGACTTTCACGCCGCCAATGGAGGCCTGTTGCAGGCCGATGACTTGGCCGACTATGACGTGCGCGAAGAGCCAACATATGCGGTGAACTTCCGAGGCGCCGAGATTCACTGCTGCGGTGCATGGTGCCAAGGCATCTCGATGGCCGAAACCTTGGCGATGCTCGAACTTGCAGGCCCCGAAGCGGTACAGCATGACGGGCAAATTGACCTGCATTTCCTGCTAGAGGTCCTGAAACGCGTCTTTGCCGACCGCGAAGCCCATATCACAGACCCTCGATTTATGAAAATCGCCCCGGAAACCCTTCTCTCGGCTGAGTTTTTGGCATCACGTCTTGCGAGCATCGGCGAAAAATCCGACCCTCTGCCAGCCCCGGCCATTCCCCACGCCTCACACTCTGGCAAGGCAGCCGTTTTCGAAACGGGCTGTGCGGACACCTCCCATGTCAGCGTGATCGACGGCGCTGGAAACATCTTCTCTACCACCCCAAGCGACCCCAGCTATGACACGGTAGTGATCCCGGGCACCGGGCTTTCGGTCTCTTCACGCGGATCGCAAAGCCGCGCCATTCCCGGACACCTGAATGCCTTGGCTCCGGGCAAACGGCCAAGGCTCACGCCGAACCCCATCTTGGGACTGAAGAACGGCAAGCCTTGGATGGCCATGGGCACGCCTGGCGGCGATGTACAGGTGCAGGCCATGGCGCAAGTGCTTGTCAATCTGTTGGACCTCGAAATGACGCCCAGCGATGCCGTGCGCGCACCTCGGGTCGCGTCCTATGCTTTCCCCGGCAGTTTCGCGCCCCATGATGTTCACCCCAACAAAGTGCTCTTTGAAGAAGACCTGCCACAACATCACGTTGATCGCCTTACGGCGCGCGGCCATGACCTTGCCCCTTGGCCCGCCCGGACTTGGATGGCCGGCGGCATTTGCGTTGCGCTGCGCGAGGACGCTGGCGTTACCGCCGTTGCTGATCCCCGGCGGGCCGGCACCGCAGAAACAGGAATGACACCATGATAGCTGGCATACGTATGCGTATTGCAGATCGAGACATTTCATTGAAAAAGGCACTCGGCCTTTGTGCCAACACCATCGACAACGAGCTTTTCACAGCCATGCGCTTTCATACCGAGACGATGGAGGTAGAGCGTCTCCATTCCACCTTGCCTGACATCTACCCCGTCAACGGACGCAAGCCAAAGCGCGATACAGCATGGGGGGAAAAGGTGCTGATCCAACAGCAGGTGAACAACGGTTTCGGCGCAGAGGATATCAAATGGGCCTTTTCGGACCATGAAACCATTCTGGGGTTGGGGCTGAATGCCGTGCTAAATATTCCCGTCGTCCGCAGCGGTAAGGTTCTGGGCACAATTAATTTCCTTAGACAGGATTCTGCGTTCAGCTTGCAGGAGGTTGTTATCGGAAAACAAGTTGCAGTCGCCCTTTCACGTCGAGCCGACCTCTGAAAACCAGTTGTCCGAGTGGCCATAGAATTGGCGCCCTTCCCCCGCTGAGCGGGACCGTTAACGGGCAGGACGCAGTGGACCTAGGTTTCCGGCAAAAAGATTGACCGTCTCGCCACCTGTCAGAATATCGCGGTTCCCAAGATCATGGCCCCGCCAGCGATACCCGCAGCGATCCGCGAAAGATGCCCGAGAGGCTTGCTGAAGTAGCCCGCAAAGGCCACCGTCACCAGAATCACCCCTGACGCGGTAAGAATGACGGCTATGAGTGCTTCTGACGGCGTCCCCGAGAGCAACAGGGCCGGGTTGTACGCGAAGGCAAAGGGCAGAACGAACGCCGGCCAGCCAAAGCGTACCGCCGCAACCGCCGTGCGCATCGGCCCTGCATCTGCAAGAGCGGCAGCGGCAAATGCAGCGATGGCCACCGGAGGCGTAATCATCGACATCATCCCGAAATAGAGAACGAAGAGATGCGCGGCGATGGGCTCAATGCCCAAGCGGGTCAGTGCCGGTGCGACGAGCGTGGCCAAGAGCACATAAACGGCGATCGTTGGCATGCCCATGCCCAGAACAATGGAGACCGCCGCCGCGAGGAACAATAAGGTAAGGATCTCATCCTTGGCAAAACCGACGAGATAGGAGGTCAAACCAAAGCTGAGACCAGTCTCGTTGAGCACCCCGATAACGATACCCGCCGCAGCGGTAATCACGACGATCTGCGCAAAACCCGCGCCGCCCTTTGCGATGGCCCCGATGAGCTTGTCCGGGCGCAGGGCCGATCGGGCCGCGGGCAATACCAGACCCACCACCAGGAGGATGGCAGATGCAACCAGCCCCGCGGTCGCGGGTTGATAGTTGAGCACGAAGAGCGCCCAGATCAGCGCCGCGAAGGGCAAGGCAAAGACCCAGCCCGCGCGCAGCACGGCGCCAATCCGGGGGCGGTCCTCGGCGGGCATGCCAGAAATCCCCTCCTTCGCGGCGGTCAGATCCGCCAGCACAAAAAGCGCAAGATAATAAAGCGCGGCCGGTATGAGCGCCGCGATGACGATTTCGGCGTAGGAGATATTCAGGAACTCGGCCATGAGAAAAGCGGCCGCACCCATGACCGGCGGCGTGAGCTGCCCGCCCGTGGAGGCCACGGCTTCGATCCCTGCGGCGTTCTCTGCTTTGAACCCGGATTTGCGCATCAGGGGTATCGTGATGACACCGGTTGTCGCCACATTCGATACGGCACTGCCGGAAATGGACCCAAAAAGAGCAGAGGCGACGATGGAAATCTTTGCGGCCCCACCGCGATACCGACCCATCAAGGCGGCAGCGAGATCCGTGAAAAAGGCTGCGCCGCCTAGATGATCGAGCAGCCGTCCGAATGCCACGAAGACTACTACCACCGTGGCCGCGATGGCCAGCGGGGTGCCCAGTATGCCCCCGGTGTCCAACGCAAGCTGCGCTGATAGACGCGCGGGTGAGATCGGAAGTGCTTGAAACTGACCGGGCAATGCCGCGCCCCAGAGACCATAGGCGCCGAAGACCAGAACAACGCCCGTAAGCGGCCAACCTGCCACGCGGTAAAGCGCCAGCAGCAATGTCAGAAGGACCGCCAGAGAAACCCAAAGCGCCGCGGCCGGATCGATGGCCGCCGCTAGTGAAAGTTCCGGATAACGCAGTGCCACCCAAGCCCCCCCGGCCAGCGCAATTCCGGCTAGTGTTATATCAAGGGGGCGGGCGATCGCCCGTGGCACGTGCCGCAGCGGCTTTGTCAGAAAAACATAGGCGATCGCCAGCCCCAGCATGGCGGCGAGGAACTGCTCGGTATAGATCGCCAGCCGCAGCATGCGGTGAAGCCCCGCTGCCCAGAGAACCGCGAGCCCCACCATACCGATGCCAAGCACCGAGGCCGCCATGTCGGCACCCCGCCCCGCTGCCTGCTGTTGTTTCGATAAGATATCACTCATTCAAGCAGACCAACCTCACGATAGAACCGCTCTGCGCCTGGGTGGTAGATTGCTCCCTCCACTGTGAGCGCCATGTCCTGCGGATTGAACCGACGGAAGGAGCCGTGGGTTTCGGCAAGCGCGTCCTTGTTCTCGTAAAGTGCTTTCACTACTTTATAGACCAGATCATCCTCGGCACCCGCATGGGTCAGCAAAGCATATTGATAGCCGATTAGGTCAACCGGCTCTGTGATCTCGGGCAGCCGATCACTCGGTTCAACCCGTCCAACATAGCTGCCGGGCAGCGACTTTGCGACCGACTTCGCCGCATCTTCACCGTCAATCACTGTGATGAAACGCACCGGAAGTTGCGCCATGGTTTGGCGCACAACCCCGGACCCAGGTGCCAGCATCACCCCCGCAACGGTCCCCTGTGCCAAAAGGTTAGCTCCTTCGACAAAGTTAGGAACAGGCACGCCGTCCAAATCTGCAGAACTCATGCCCGCTGCCTCAAGCACCGCATCTTGCATGACGCCGACCAGCTGTTGGCGGGCATAGCCGACCGGAAAGGGTTTGCCGCGGAGATCTTCGAGGGATTGTATCTCGCTATCGGCGGCCACCATGATGCCGACCTCGAAAGGCTGCAGCATGGCGGCGACCCGCACTTCGGGGTTCGCGTTGCCGTCAAAATTGCCGCGGCCTTCGGTGGCAAATACGGCTTCGAAAGTATTAGAAGTGGAGAAAGCAATCTCCCTGCGGTTCAGCGCGGGGATGAATACGGATGAGCCCCCCTGCCCGACGGCGCGCATATTTACATCGGTATTTTCGGACACCACCAGTGCGACCCCGGCACCAATGGAATAGCCCAAGGAACCCTGCGGCAGGGTACCGACGGCAACAGGGCCGGACTGCGCAAGGGCGCCACCCGTCAATGCCAGCGCGAGATAGGCGGCCAGCGCCCCTTTTTGGAACAGTTTCATCGTCTTCTCCTCCTCTGATCATTTTCATTGTTGATTTTGCTAACACCATCGTTTCCGGCCTGCGCAGCGGGGGCATCTGAGGCCTTGTGCGGCATACCTAGTAAAGCTTCCAACCTTTGCCCCACCGGCGACTCCAGTCGGCCCAGTTGGTCGGCCATTTCAAAATGGTTCGCGCCGGTAATAGCTTCACAGGAAGCCAGTCGGCCGCCTGAGGCAAGCACTGCGGCATAGGACACGGACTGCCGAATGAACTCGGGGGATTCTTCGGTCCCGAAGAGCAGATGAATTGGAAGGCGCATCTGCGCCACTCTCTGAATCGGGCTAAGACGCTGGCATTCCGCGTCATCAAGGTCGATGTATTGGCGTCGCGCGCTCAACAACACGGGCTCCAGATCATAAGAGCCACTTATGCAAAAGATCGCCCTAAGCGCGGAAACCGGCAAGGCGTCGCCAAAATCGTAAGAAGCAAGCAACGCCGCCATATGCGCTCCCGATGAGTGGCCGGAGATCACCAGGCCTTCTGCACGGCCCGAGGCAACGAAGGTCTCATAGGTCCATAGGGTCGCGCGCGCAATCTGGTCCAGCACCTGTGGCATGCGGTACTCGGGCAGCTTGCCGAATTCCGGCACCACGAAGGGCACGCCCCTTGCCCGCATTGCCGATGCGATAAAGCTGCAATCTTCCTTCGATTGCCGTTGCCACGCACCGCCGTGAATATGCAGATGCACCACGGGGCCCTCGACTTCGAAGACATCGACTTTCTCGCATGGCGCCGGGCCATAGGGAGCCTCACGGTAGCCCGCGCGCGGGCCCCGGCAGGCCGCGCCGCGCCGAGCCCAACTGGCGAGTATGCCGTTCATATTCGAGGCCCACTCGGCCTGCGCATAGGCTTGATCAAGCTCGGTCTGCGTGTAGTCGAGGTATACTTTCTCGGCATGATTTATCACTGAAGGAAGCAATGGCGGCTCCAATATCGAGTGTTTCTCCCACTAGACAGGGCCACAACCTGCAATCCTATTGCTTTTTCACGCCGCGGACATAACATTTTGTAATGCTACTGAATCACAGAGAATTGCGGGTATTCCTGTCCATCGCCCAGGCCGGCTCGATCATCGCGGCGGCAGAACGTATCGGAATGACGCAACCCGCACTCAGCCGCTCCCTGCGCCGCCTAGAAGAAACGCTGCAAGCGCCGCTGTTTCACCGGCATGCGGGGGGAATGACCCTCACGTCCTTCGGCGAGACCCTGAGGCGCCACGCGGAAATGATGGAGTTCGAAACTTCACGGGTGATCGAAGAAATTCGCATGCTCAATGGCGCTGCCGCGGGGTTCGTCAGGATCGGGCTTGTTCCTAGCGTGATCACCACGCTTCTGCGCCCCACCCTGGGCACCATCGCGCGGCTGGCGCCGGAGATTCAAGTGCAGGTCGTTGAGGGCGCGGGCGATGAAATGCTGGAGGCGGTCGCCAGCGGGCGGGTCGATTTTGCCATAATTGGCAGTATCAATCCCGATTTCACCTCGGACGTGATCGTCACCCCGGTTTGTGAGCAAGAAGTCTGCGTGCTCGCCCACCCCGACCATCCGGTTTTCAGACAAGACGCGCTGACGCTGTCCTACCTGACCAGCCAGCGTTGGATACTGCCCGAGAAAGGCAATGCCATCTGGGTCGGCTTCGATGCCCTGTTTCGCCGCAACGGACTGACGCCTCCTACCCCTGCGCTTGCGACAAATTCCGTGCATACACTGAAATCTATGGTCCATTCCGGAGAGTACCTCACAATGATGACGCGAGTGATCTTTGCGCTCGAGGAGGAGAACAGGCTGGTCCGCCCCCTGCCCCTGCCCGAAACTCGCTGGAAGCGCGAAATTGTCCTTGCGCGGCGCAGCCATCATCAGGCCCTGCCCGCTGAAAAGCTTGTTTTGGCGGAACTGATGAGAGTCGCCCGGACCCTCCCTTCCAAAGCCGAGTGACTTGGACAACATCGCCGAGAATGGCGTGGCGAGGCACCTTACCACCGGGGGCAACTCGGCGCAGTCTGGCGCAAAATTTGTATGGAGGATCACGGTGCCAGTCTTGAACCGCTTTGCCGAAATGCAGCCGGAAATCTCGGCCTGGCGGCGTGATATCCACGCGCATCCCGAATTGCGCTTTGAGGAACATCGGACAGCGGCGTTTGTCGCATCAAGGCTCAAGGAATTCGGCTGCGACGAGGTCGTGACCGGAGTCGGGGAAACCGGCGTGGTAGGGTGATCCACGGCCGGTCGAACATCTCGGGCAAAACCATCGGCTTCCGCGCCGACATGGACGCCCTTCCGATCCATGAAGCAACCCATCTGCCGCATGCTTCGACCGTTCCGGGCAAAATGCATGCTTGCGGGCATGACGGCCATACATCGATGCTTCTGGACGCGGCAAAATATCTGGCGGAGACACGGAATTTCGACGGCCGCGTGGTTTTGGCTTTTCAACCGGCCGAAGAGGGCGGCGGTGGCGCGCGAGCGATGATCGACGCAGGATTGATGGAACGTTGGGGCATCGAAGAAATCTATGGCATGCATAATATGCCAGGCATTCCCTTAGGCCAATTCGCGGTCCGAACCGGGCCTCAGATGGCATCGCCCGACAAGTTCGAGATCATCGTGCGCGGCACGGGCGGCCACGGCGCCATGCCGCACAAGGGGATCGATACGACCTTGGTCGCCTCGCAAATCGTCGTGGCGTTGCAATCCATCGCCTCCCGCAACATAGATCCTCTGGACAATGTCGTGGTCTCGGTCTGCGGTTTTCGCACCGAAACCGATACCTACAACGTGATCCCCGATTCCGTTCACATGCGCGGCACCGTCCGCACCTTCGAACCCGAGGTTCAGCGCAAGGTGCGCGCCCGCATCGATGCGCTGGCGACGGCAACTGTCACTGGTTACGGCGCGGTGGCGGAGGTCAAGTATCTCTCCGGCCCGCCTGCGCTGGTCAACCACGAACGCGAAGCAGATCTTGCCGCAGATGTCGCCATCGCCGTCGCCGGTGTGGCGCAGCGCGATCTGAAGCCAACGATGGGCGGAGAGGATTTTTCCGAAATGCTCTTGGAGCGTCCCGGCGCATACCTATTTATCGGCAACGGCGACAGCGCGGACCTTCACAATCCTTCGTATGATTTCAACGACGAGATCATTCCCGTGGGCTGCAGCTGGTTTGCGGCAATGGCGGAACGCCGCATGCCGGGGGCCTAGATATTAACAACGTGCCCATCAACGTTCGCCGTAGTCGTATCTCTGGGGGGTAAATAGAGAACGGATAGGAAGAGTTCACATGTTTAGGCCGCTAAAGTCGAATGTAAATTCGCCGGGGCCGCGTCCCCTTGATCGTCTTCTGCGACTTGTTTCTGGTCGGGCCGATCAGATGCAAAGCTTTGTGTTCAAAGGCCGTGTTGCACAGATCAACTTAAGCGAGGAACGTGCCCTACCCAAAACGGATTTCATGCGATGCGTACGAAATTGGGGCGGCCAAGTTCGGTCATCCGATTAAGCACGCGGACGCCAATATTGGCTTCTGTTTTCTGATTGTTGAAGGTGCGCCCCTTGAGCTTTGACCCGATAACGGTCTTCCAACGGCTCATTAGGGTTTCGCCTCGGCTCCGCTGATTATAGCCCGATGACTGCTGCCATGGGATACCCCCCTTGCTTTCAATCTCGGCGACATGACAGTCGCGTGACGTCGAATGCTGCGCCACGTTCGGACTGGATACTGCGTTCTTGGTAGGCGGAATTATGACCTCAATCATCGACCCAAACCGAGCCGCAAGCAAATCAGATGTTGGATTACCGTCATACGCACCTCCGCCAGAAACAGGTCAACTGGGCCGTTGACTTGATCCTGCAATGCCGGCAGGGCAGTCGGATCTCCAATGTCATCCGTTTTTAGATCAGAGCAGGCGATCTCTCCGCTAACAAGATCTTCCTACCGAGTTGACTTCAAACGAGATGCATAAAGGCGATCCTTGTTCAGATACAGTTAAGGCACAATGGCGTACACAATTATCCTAAATCAAATGCCAGATATGTTAGCTCTGATGCTTATAATGCATAAACTGCAAGAGCTGGCTCTATAGAACCATAATCGTGACAACCAACCCCTCGTCACTCTGCAATTTGACCGAGCCAGTCCAGAAGGCCACGTACAAACAGTTCGACGCGCGAATGCACGAAAAAATGCCCACCGTCTTGAACCACATGAAGCGTGCTTTGCGGCAACGCCTTGTGCAGCGCCATAGACAAATAGGGCGGCACGATACGATCATCCCGAGCGCAGACCACCAGCGCCGGTGCAGTGATCCGTGGCGCTAGAGGAGCACCCTGATGACCGATCAGCGCATCAATACGACGTGAAGTAACGCTCACGTCCAGCGAGACATCCTGCCCGGGCAGGCCGAAATCAGCAGGCGGCATTCGCAAGATTTTGCTGAGGATCGGGTCCAGGTCAGGGGCGCGCGTCAGCAGGTCCTGCCGCAGAGCAAAGAGCGCGCGCATGTAATCATCGGCCTGCATCCATGTTCCCGACAAGCCCACCGCGGTGATCCGCTCTGGCTGTGCCGCGGCCATCTGCTGTGCAATGGCTCCCCCGGTGGAATGGCCCACCACGGTAAAAGGGGCGGTGCCGAACACAGCGTCAGCCAACGCGAAAGCATCGGAGGCAAGGGTCTCGATGCTCCAGTCCGCACGATCATCGGGCGTATTGCCGCAGCCCCGCTGGTCATAGGTCAGAACGGTATAATGCTTGGCCAAAGACGTGCGGACGGGATCCCAAAACCGCGCCTGCCCGTTCAGACCTGACACCAACAACAGGTTCAGCCCCGCTCCGGTCACGCGGTAATGGATCTGCTCCAGCGTCCCGGTTTGATCTTTCATGCAGAGGATGTCGCGTTTGCACGCCGAGGAATCATCGATCCCGCTTCGGCAATCAGGACATCCAGACCGAGACTGCGCACATGCTCCGCACCCTCGGGCGGAACCATCATCGTACACCCCTGCCCCACAACCTGCCCATCCGAGAGTACCGGTTTGCCGCTGGCATAGCTCGCAACCGGGGTCAGCCGTCGCAAATCGATCACCGTCACATCGCCGTCAGCACCGGTCCCCAGATGCCCTTTGCGCGCAGACAGGCCCAGCACACGCGCCGGATTGACGGCGGTCTTGGTCACGAAGTCCTCCATCGAAAGCGCGTCCAGATGTACGAGGCCCAATCCGCGCGAACACAAATCGTTGCGCGGGATGCCGCCGCCATCGGTGGCCAACCCATCAATGGCAAAACTGCCGTCGGCTCGTCTGGCGGTGGCCAGATGCATACGCGGCTCAGGCGGGTTTGCCAGAAAGCTGATACCGATATCGCTGTCGGCTTGATGCCATGCGGCCAGCCCTTCGGGACCACTGTCCAAGACATGAATGCCGTTCTTTGGCAGATGGACCATTGCCCAGCCTGCCGCGATCGCCTCGGCCAGCCCTTCCCGGGTCGGGCGGAATCCACCACGCTCCAGATTGCGCTGCGTGGCAACGCTTTCGGGGACTCCGTTCGCGCATTTGCCCGAATTGCCGTTGATCGGGGCCAGATAGGACTCAGCCCAGATATTGGGGTTGGAACCGATCAGGGCAATTGCTTCCTCGGCCTCGATCAATGCCGATTTATCCAGACCGCGCGTATAGCTGTTTATGTGCGCGAGATGCAGCGGATTTCCATCGGCAGCCTCACAGGATTCGCGCATTCCATCCACGTTCTGTGGCGTGTTGATGGTGCCCGAATGACAGGCGACATAGGCGCCCTCATCCGCGCAGACTTGCATCACACGGCCCGTTGCCTCGGGCGTGAGTGGGAAATGCCCGCCGAGGATCTTGAGCCCGATCGCGCCCGATTTTCGAGCCCGTGCCAAGGTATCGCGCAGCTCGTCCATCTCGGGATTGACCGATGTGACCGTATGGCCGGGGCGGACGTAATCAATGCAGCCGATGGTCAGCCCGCAGCCGCCTTCTGCGGCGAAACGGGTGACCCCGTCGATCGGCCCGGCGAGATCGAGCGCAAAGGTGACCCCAGCGAGGGCCAGCATGCGATGGCCGGGCTTGCCACCCAACCATGGCGACAGGTGCACATGGGTGTCGATGATCCCCGGCATCACCACGAGGCCGCTGCAATCGCGCTCCTCATGGGCCTGCCCCGAGATATCACCCACTTCGGCCACCTTGCCGCCACTCAGGGCAACATCGGCAACACGGTTCAACCCATTGGCCGGATCAACGACCAGCCCGCCGCGCAATATGACATCGTATTCGGTTTGCATGTTAATTTCTCCTTGGCTCAGTCGAACATCATATTGGGCAAGAAGGTGACGATGCTCGGCACAGAGATCAGCAGTAGCAACACCACCAAATCGCAGGCTATGAACGGAAAGACCCCGCGATAGACATGGTCCACCCGCACATCCTTGCCCGCAGACCCCGCAAGACTGAAGGCATTCAGCCCCACAGGCGGCGTCACCCCCGCGATCTCGTTCATCTTCATCGCGATGACGCAGAACCAGATCGGATCATAGCCAAGATTGACTACGATGGGGAACAGGATCGGCAGAGTCAGCGCGAAGACTGCTGTCTGCACGATCAGCATCCCGAGCACGAACCACGTCGCAAGGATAAGGGCCAGAATGACATGGCGGTGAACGTCCCAGCTTTCAAGGAACAGGGTAAGGTTATAGGGGATGCGCGACAGGCCCAGAAAGCGGCTGAAAAACAGCGCGCCCACGATGATGAAGAACAGCATCGCGGTGATCTCGGCAGATTCGCGCAGCGCCCCGCGAAAGATCTGGAATTTGCGCAACGGTCCGTTCAGCAGGCCGAAAATCAGCGTGCCCAAAGCCCCAATGGCGCCCGCTTCGGTTGCCGTGAACAGGCCTGCATACATCCCGCCGATCACGATCGTGCCCAAAACGGCGATCTGCCAAAGCCCGCCGAGCGCACGCAGCCGCTCGGTGGGGGTGACATCCTTTTCCTCCGGCGCCATCGGGGCCAGCTTGGGGTTGGCGCGCGCGCGCAGATACATCGAGATGGCATAGACGGTGGCGGTGATCACACCGGGCACGATGCCTGCCATGAACAGCCGTCCCACGGACGTCTCGGTGAAGATCGCGAAGAGGATGAACATGCCCGAAGGCGGGATCATACTGGCGAAAGTGCCCGAACAGGCGATCGAGCCGAGCGCGAAGGGCTTGTCATAGCCGTAGCGGCGCATTTCAGGATAGGCAATGCGCCCGAACACGCTGGCGGTGGCCAAAGAGGAACCGCAGATCGTGGCGAAGGCGGCGCTGCCGAAGGACGTGGCGATTGCCAACGATCCGGGCACACCGGCGGCCGCCCTGTGGATCGACTTGTAGGCCTGTTCGGCGAAGCCACTGGCCGCCGCGAAGGCGCCCATCAACACGAAAAGCGGCAGAACCGTATAGGTCGGCGTGGCGATCGCGGAATACATTGTCTCACCAATGAGCGAGAGAGCGGCTTTCTGGTTGAGCAGGATCGCAACGCCACTCAGGCCCACCAGCAGGAAGGTGACAGCAAGGTGCATCCCAAGCAAAAGCAAGGTCAGCAGAGCGACGACGCCGCTGATCCCGACGAAAGTAAAAAAATCCATTGTTCAGAGGTCTCCGGCTGCGAGCGTATCGGCGCCCTGCGTTACGACGCGGAAAGCCCGCCAGACATTTATGACGATCTGCACCACATAGAGCAGCAGCCCGATTACCATGACGAATTTGACCGGCCAAACCAGCAGCGGCGTCGGACCCGCGATGGCCTGGCGCGCCTCAAGGGAGCCCCATGCGTTCATCACGACCGCGTAGAGCACCACGAGCATAGTCCCGGCGACCAAGAGATACATCGCAAGATCGAGCACCGCAGCAACACGGCGTGGCAGGTTATCAAGAATGAGTTCGACCCGCACATGGGCCCGCATCTTTTCGGCGTAAGGAATGCCGAGATAGACAATCGCGATCATCACAAACATCGCGCTTTCAGAAACGCCATAGATCGGAGTACTTGTGGCCCTGCTGACCAGATCCACGACGATAAGACCCATCACGACGAGCAAGAACCAGCCGCATAACTCGGCTAGGATGTTGGTACAGACGTCAATCAGTTTTGCGAGCATCACGCACTCCACGTTAAAAGTTCTCGCCGCGCCGGATACCGCGATCCGGCGCGGGTGATTAATTGTTATCGTAACCGTTTATCGATCGATGGCTTCGGAGATGACCGTTTCGAACCCTTCGAGGATCTTTGCGGGGTTCTCCACACCGGCGGCTTTTGCTTCCTCGGCCCAGATTTCCTGATTGGTTTGGACGTCAGGCAGGCTGGTGAACGTCTCGACGTCATCGGCAGAGGCTTTGACGATTGTATAGCCGGCCTCTTCCTGCGCCTTCAGGATATCTTCGATCGTGCTGTCCCAGACAGAGCTGAAGCGTTCGCGCGCGGCGGCGTTGGCCGTGGCGAAGGCTTCCTTATGTGCGTCGCTCAGAGACTGATACTTGTCTTCGTTGATCGTGATGATGAACGGGATCGCAAGCCACAGGTCAGGCATGAAGAAGACGTTCTGAGCCGCCTCGTCAAGGCTCGCACGGTGGATGCCGTCGATATTGGTGAAGACACCATCGATCGCATTGGTCTGCAAGCCCTGATAGACATCGCCCCAGGGCATTGACACCGGCGTGGCACCCGCGCCTTTGAGCAGATTGAGATACCAGCGGCTCGCCGCCCGCACGCGCAGACCTTTCAAGTCTTCGAGGTTGGCCACCGGTGATTTGAACGCGCCTGCATAGGGCGTCACACCGTACTTATAAACGATCCGCTGGCCCTGGCCTTCAAACTCGGCATTCAGTTCAGGTACTTTCTCATACATCTGGTCAAAGGCCCATGCGATGTTCTCATAAGTCGACGGGCCTTTGGGGAAGAGGTTATAGGCGCTGTTGAGCAACAACTGGTTGGGATAATAGTTGATGTTGATGAAACCCATATCGGCAACACCGTCGCGGACACCGCCGAGGATTTCCGAGCCTTCCATCAGCGCCGATCCCCAGTAGGGAACGACCTTGATTTCTCCGTCAGAGGCTTTTTCCAGTTCTTCGATAAAGATGCTTTCGGCCTCGCCGCGCATGTTGTTGGGCGCGGTGTTGGTCGCAAAACTGAGCGTTACGCTTTCTGCGAAAGCGCCGGTTGTACCGGCCGCAAAGGCCGCGCAGGCCGCCGCGGCCGACATCGAAAAACGAAATTTTGCATGAAACGTCATAGGGAAGGTTCCTCCTTGTTGTTTTTACCCGCGCAGCAGAACGCAACGGGGCCGTCATTCAAAGCGTGAAAGAAACGGAATTAACTCCGACGGAGCCCGTTTCGTACACTATGAGCGCAGTCACTTGGTAAGCATGTTAGGTTTTTTGAAACAACGCAAATTCGGAGTCTTCCTATTACCATTCCAAAGTCGCATAAGGCTTAATAAGCAACATGTTATCTAGGGGTTTTGCATGGATCTAAATTGGTTGCAGGATTTTATTTCCCTCGAGAATACGCGCAGCTTTACCCAGGCGGGACATGAGAGACACATCACGCAGTCTGCGCTCAGCCGTCGAATAAAAGCTCTTGAGGAATGGGTGGAAGCCCCCCTGATCGAACGAACCAAATATCCGATTCAACTGACCCCTGCCGGCGAGGCGTTCTTACCCGTCGCGCGTCAATTGATAACGCAGTTGCATCAGACCCGAGAAGGGATAAGACACGGCGCCACACAGGGGGACCGGATATTTCGAATTGCCGCACCCCATTCGATCGCCTCGAATTTCCTAGCACAGCGACTTGCCCTATTGTATCGAGACGATCCCAACCTTCAGGCTAGGGTTTTTTCCGACAATGCCGCGATGTGTTTCGATCTCTTGTCGCAGGGGGTCTGCGAGTTCCTTGTGAATTACAGGTATCCGCAGATTTCCACGACGTTGAATCCAGATCGTTTCGTCACCATCGATATCGGGTCTGAGAAGTTGATGCCTGTGGCAGATCCTGTGGTCGCGCGGCAAAACGGCTGGCGTTTTCCCGGAAGGCCCGAGGCAAAACTGCCCTTGTTAACCTACGGGACTGAATCCTTTCTAGGGGCGGTGGTTTCGAATATCGTCGGGTCTGGACCAAAGAGCGGCTCGGCGCGGCTTTGGATGCGCACCCGGCACATCGACTCCTTTGCCGAAGCGGTCAAGGGCATGTGTCTCAGCGGGGCTGGTGTCGCGTGGCTCCCTGAAAGCATGGTCAGCAGCGAATTGAACTCCGGTCGCCTGATCCGCCTTGATGACGGGGAATGGACGCACGACTTGCAGATCTCATTGAGCGCCCCGGCGACCCCCGCCGACGCGGCGGCCGAGGCTCTGTGGCGCGCCTTGCAAAGCCCGCGGGCAAGCCATGAGACAGTATCGCAGGCGCAATACTCTTAATCGCTCGCAATCGACGACAGGATATTCGCCAGCATCGCGTCGCATTTGTTCAATTCTGAAATCTCGATGTACTCATTCGGTTTGTGGGCTTGCTGGATTGAGCCAGGGCCGCATACGACCGAGGGAACACCTATTTTGGCAAAACTACCGGCCTCGGTTCCGAAGCTAACCTTGCTGACTTCAGGTACAGATCCTGCGGGAATATCCATGAATTTCGTGATCCAAATGATGATCTCGGATCCAGCCGCAACCTCCAATCCCGGGTACGAACTGACCTCGATAAGCTCGATATCGGCCTTGGGCTGCGTCTCGCGCGCCTTAGCCGCAATCCCGGCGGCCCTGTCTCGCAAGGCATCGAGGATCGGCTCGGCTGGATCCTGCGCCAAATGCCGAAGCTCCAGGTCCAGGGTCGCGGTTTCCGGAACCATGTTCAGCGCGGCCCCACCCTCCAGCTTGCCGACATGCAGGGTTGAGTAAGGCACGCTATAGGCCGGATCACTGGGGCCGGTTTGGCGGTGGCTGTTTTGCAAACTGCGGAGCGAGACCATCAAATCGGCGGCCAGATACAGCGCGTTCTGGAACTGCGGCGCGAGCGACGAATGCCCGGCCGTTCCCCGGCAGACTGCGCGCATTATGGATTTGCCCTTGTGCCCGGTGACGAGCGTCATATTCGTCGGTTCGCCCACAATGCAGAATTTCGGCAAGCCGATCGATGGGGCCAGTTGTTCGATCATATGGTTGATACCGAGACAGCCAAATTCCTCGTCATATGAAATGGCCAATTTGAAGGGCTCGCGTAGTGTCAGATGCGCCGCCTGATCCGCCAGCGCCAACATACAGGCGAGAAACCCCTTCATGTCACAAGCACCGCGCCCATAGAGCCGCCCGTCCTGTCGCATCATCCGGAACGGGTCGCTCGCCCAGTCCTGACCATCTACCGGTACGACGTCAGAATGCGCCGATAGCATGATGCCGCCGTCACCCTCGGGGCCAATCCGGGCAAACAAACCGGCCTTCTGGCCTGTCGGATCCGGCACGCGATGACAGGTAAAGCCGCGTTCATCCAAGAAATTCTCTACCCAATTCATCAGTTCCAGATTGCTATCCCTGCTGACAGTCGGAAAGGCGATCAGCTTGTTTAAGATTTCAATCGTCAAAGTATCAGTCACAGCGCGCTATCCTGCATAAGATGTTGGGGTCTTTCGAAGGCGTCTCATATTGGCGCCGTCAGTCTTGGTGCTTCTCGATAATCATCGTCGCCACGTAGAGGTCTTGAATCGAAATGCCTGAACTGTCGAAAACGGTGATGTCCTCATCGGACCGACGCCCGGGGGCTCTGCCTTCGAGCACCTCCCCTAAGGCGACCGGGTCGGCGGCACCTTTCCAGTGCTGGAACTCTCCGATGCGGCGGGATTGTTCTGGTAAGTCGCAGAACAGGTACGCAGTGTCGAACAGCTGCGCCGGTAGCTCCTGCTTGCCTGTTCGGTCAGATCCCATAGAAGATACATGCGTGCCCGGTCGTATCCATTCAGCATTGAACAGAGGTGCGGTTGCGGTGGTCGCGGTCAGAATGACATCTGCTGCGCGGCAGGCAGCCTCTGCCGGGGCGGTCTCGGCGGGCAGACCCTGCGCGCGCAGACGCGTGGCAAATGCCTCGGCCCGCTCGGGCGCGCGACCGACGACCAGGACGCGCTCGAAATCGCGCACATGTGACACCGCCATCGCCTCATATTCCGCCTGATGGCCCGTGCCGAAAACCGCCAGCACCTTGGCGTCCTTGCGGGCCAATACGTCGGTTGCCACGGCGTCGGCGGCGGCGGTGCGATAGGCGTTCAGCTTACTGCCTTCGACGATGGCACCGATGCAGCCAGTGCCCTGATCGAACAGCAGGATAATCGAACTGTGGCGCGGAAGGTCAACCGCGTCATTCGTCGGGAAATAGGACCCGATCTTCAGCCCTGCCAGCGTCGCATCTGCCGCAGACTTGACGGTGAACCGATTCTGGCGGTCGCTGCCATGGCCGAGGACGACCGGAAAATTCTCGGCGCCCACTGCACAGGCCGCAACAAAGGCACGGCGGGCGGCTTCGTAAGCCAAATCATGTGATATGAGTGCCGAGGATTCGGCTTCGCTGATGTAGATCATTTTGTTTCCTTACCAGGTGTACGCCCCGCAATGGTGCCGTCGGTGACGACACGAGAATGCGTCGCACCACGCCCGCCACCCTTGTGCCGCCCCCGCGACGCCAATCCGAAGACCGACCCGCTGGTCACGGTTTGCGCAATGTACCGTTGCGAACAGTCTGCAACCCACATTGACAGCTTGTCAACTTATATACAGTTTGTCCAAAATGCCTTTTCGCAGGAGACCCTCATGACCGAACGAACTCCCGAACAGAGGCTTCTTCTCGACCAGATCAGGCAAGTTGCCGATGGGCTGGCACAGACCTTCTCGCCATTCTGCGAAGTGGTGGTTCACGATCTGCTCGACCCCGAAAACGCGATCCTTTCCCTTTACAACAATCTGTCCGGCCGAGAAGTGGGCAGTCCTGCGACCGAGTTGGGCTTGGCTCGGATCACGGATCCCGAGTTCGAACAGGTTATCGCCAATTACCCCAACCAGTTCAGCGACGGGCGTCAGGTCAAAAGCACCTCGATCGGGATAAAGGATTCGGAAGGTCGCTACGTCGCGGCTCTGTGCCTCAACATAGATCTGACGATTTTCAACGGCTTCCAAGGAATATTGAGCCAGTTCGCGCAGGTTCAGGTCTATTCGATGGCCCAGGAAAGCCTGCACCCAGCCAGCAGCGACATCATTCGCGACACGATTGATAAATTCGCAGCGCGTCTCGCCAAGACGCCCCGAGGGTTGAACGCCGAGGACCGCCGAGCGCTGCTCAAGGAGCTCAAGGCCGACGGGCTGATGGACCTGCGCCGCGCGGCGAATACGGTTGCCTCACATCTCGGGGTTTCACGCGCCACGGTATATGCCTGCGCAAAATGACAAGTTTAACCCGACTTAGGCGGCGCATGCTGGCATCGGGAACCTGATAGAAGCTGAAAGGACAAATATGGCTGATCTTCCAACATATGACGATGTCGTTGCTGCGGCCGAACGGATCAACGGTCACGCAAACCATACACCCGTCATCACCTCGCGCACTGTTGACGAACAAATGGGGGCGAAGGTCTTCTTCAAATGCGAGAATTTTCAGCGGATGGGCGCATTCAAGTTCCGCGGCGCCTTCAATGCGCTATCGCAATTCACGCCCACGCAACGCAAGGCGGGCGTAGTGGCATTTTCATCGGGGAACCACGCACAAGCCATTGCGCTTTCGGCCAAGCTATTGGGCATTCCGGCGACAATCGTCATGCCCCATGACGCACCGGCTGCCAAACTTGCCGCAACGAAAGGCTACGGCGGCAATGTAGTGATCTATGACCGCTATTCCGAAAACCGTGAAGAGATTGGTCTGGATCTCGCTGAAAAGCACGGCTTCACGCTCATTCCGCCTTACGACGACCGCGATGTTCTGGCCGGCCAAGGGACCGCGGGCAAGGAACTCCTCGAAGAAGTTGGTCCTCTGGATGCGCTTTTCGTATGTTTAGGTGGCGGTGGCTTACTGGCTGGTTGCGCACTCTCGGGCCGAACCCTGTCTCCGGACTGCAAAATCTATGGTGTGGAGCCGGAGGACGGCAACGACGGGCAGCAATCCTTCCGTAGCGGCCAAATCGTCCATATCGATACACCCAAGACCATCGCAGATGGTGCGCAAACTCAGCACCTAGGGAACATCACCTTCCCGATCATCCAAAACAACGTCGATGACATTCTGACAGCGACGGACGAAGAGTTGGTCGCGTGTATGAAATTCTTTGCTGAGCGCATGAAGCTCGTGGTGGAACCGACCGGCTGCCTCGGTTTTGCGGCCGCTCGCGCGTTTGGAGATCAACTAAAGGGTCAGCGCATCGGCGTCATCGTCAGCGGTGGCAACATCGACATCGCGAATTTTTCCAGGCTACTCTCCTGACCGGTCGCTTCTATAATGGCCGCCCTTACCGCCAGTTGATGCTTGGAAGACAGAAGGCTTGTACCCTCTCTCACTTGAGCACAAAGCCGAGAAGGAAGCCATATGGATAATGACCTGCCCCCCGCGAGATCCCTCACTTTAAGGTAGAGTTTGCTCAACCACGAAGGAGCAAACATATGCGAAAGAGCCGTTTTACCGAGGCGCAGATTATTGGGATGATTAAGGAGCAAGAGGCAGGCATGCCGACAGCCGAAGTATGTCGTCGCCACGGTCTGAGCCCCTCCACATTTTATAAGCTGAAAGCCAAATACGGGGGTATGGATGTTTCTGAAGCTGACCGGCTGAAGTCCCTTGAAGATGAGAATGCCAAGCTCAAGCGGCTGCTGGCCGATACGATGCTCGACAATGTCGTGCTGAAAGATCTGCTGGGAAAGAACTGACGACATCAAGCAAGCGGCGGGAGGCAGCGCTTAAAGCGATGCGGGACCATGAAATCTCGCAGCGTCGCCTGCAGGCTTGTTGGTGTCGACCCAAAGACAGTCCGGCGTGAACGCCCGCCGGACTGCGCTGAGATACGCAAGGAGATGCAGGAGATTGCCGGCAAGTGGCGTCGGTTCGACTACCGCCGAATCGGCGTTCTGCTCGAACGCAAAGGTATGGTCATGAACCACAAGAAACTTTATCGGCTTTACCGGGAGGAAGGGCTTTCAGTGAAACGACGCCGCGGTCGCAAGCGGGCCCAAGGCACACGCACTCCTATGCCGCAGGCGGTGCGCCCCAATGCACGGTGGTCGCTGGACTTTCTCTCCGACAGCTTCGGGGCTTCACGGAAGTTCCGTATCCTGGCGGTGATCGACGACTGCAGCCGCGAGAACTTGGGCCTAATTGCAGACACCAGCATCTCCGGCGCGCGTGGCGCTCGGGAACTGGACGCGCTGGTGCGGATCTACGGAAAGCCCCAAGCTATTCGTGTGGACAACGTCCTATGTCGGGAACTTCCAGCTGTTTAGGTCAGCAGATCATGGGGCATCCGGCAAACCGGATGCCCTACAATCGTTGCCCAGACGGGCACTGCCGTCAAGAAATGATCTCCTCCATAGCAAACACAGGGTACGCGCAATGGCGGCTCTCACCGTCCTAAATACGAGATCCCAAATCCCAAGCAGAAGGCCCGAACATTATCTACGAGGTCAGCGTACTGCCTCCATGGCTCATCAGAGAGAGGTCCTTCCGCCTGGGCTCACCCCCTCAAAGAAGGGGCGATAGGGTGCGCCGTGTTTGACCACGGCGTGTACGGAGCGCGCCATCTTTGCCGTGATTGCGGTATAGGCCGTGCGACGCAGATGGGCATTGTGTCGGTCTTTGAAGATGTAGCGCTCGAACTTGTCGCGGAAGCCGTTGGTCCGCTTCAGTACTGCGGTCTGGCCGGCCGTCCAGAGTGTGCGGCGCAACCGGGCATTGCCGTATTTGGAGATGCGGCTTTGGCCACGGAACATCCCCGACTGCACGGTGGCGAGGTCCCTGCCGCAGAACTTCAGGACCTGCCGATGATGGCGAAACCGACGCAGGTCACCGGCCTCGGCCAGGATGGTCATGGCGTTGATCGGGCCGATTCCGGGTATGGTTGTCAGCAACTGATAATCGGGGAGGTCCGAAAGTAATCCGACGGCCCGCGCCTCAATGATATCGCGCTGTCGGATCAGGCTTCTGCCTTCGGCCAGCACCAAGCGGAACATGCGGACAGCGTCAGAATCCGGCTGAACTGGCAAGCCCACAGAGCCAACGGCGGTAGCATAAATATCTGAAAGCAGACGCTCTTTGGATACTTCACGTCCGACAACTTTCCGGGCATCGGCAATGAATGCCTCCCGGCTCATCGCCGTGATTATATGCGGGGTTGAATACTTCTCGAGAAACGCCAGGAACCAGTCGGTTCTCGAATTCCGATGAAATCGTTCGGCCTCGGGGAAGTAGAGCGGCAGATAATGTGTCAGGATGCGATGCCACAGCTCGGTCTTCGAACGGGAGACGATCTCATGGGCCTTCGACAGTTCCTGAATGTCGGCGGTCCCGGTTACCAACGGATCGTGATAGAACTGAACCGCGCCGATCTCCAGCATGTGCAGGATGACCTGGGCGTCCTTAGGGTCGTTCTTATCCCAGCTGTTGTGCAGAGCTTCTCGTGTTCGCGCCAGACCGACGGAAGACACAAGCTTCAACTCGAATCCGGCCTGTCCGAGATGGTGCGCCAAGACACGGTGATAATTGCCGGTCGCTTCAAACCCGATCCGCACCGGCAGGTCATAGCTGGCGAGATTTATGGCTAAGCGCTGAAAAACTTCCAGCGTGTTCATGATCGTCGTGCGGCGGCGGCGGCGCTTCTTGCCGGGAATGCTGATCAGCACCTCATGTCGATGCTTGGATATGTCGATGGCGACCAACACGGTCGAAAGGGTAGCATAGGTAGCGGTCATAGCCGGTCTCCTCAACGGTGTGGTTATGCAAAACCACTGTTGAGACCTGAGACCCGGTTATGGCCACCCGCTGCCAATTTAAGGGCTGCGCAGGCGGCCAAAACCTCCCAACGGCGCTTCTTCCCGACGTGCTACGGGACCGAGTTCACCAGTAGGGCCATCCTGCGATGGGCCGACCAGAACGCCATTCTATGGCATTACATCGATCCCGGCAGGCCGCAGCAGAACGCCTTCATCGAGTCATTCAACGGCAGCCTGCGCGATGAACTTCTGAATGAGGAGATCTTCGACACTTTGGATGATGCACGGCGGAAGCTGGCCCTCTGGCGCTACGGCTACAACACCGTCAGGCCACACTCATCGCGCGGAAACCAGACGCCAAAGCAAGCGCGGCAGGCGCTTGAGCAATTTGAGAGCTCCGCGCCTGCCGCGCTTGCCCAATCCGGAACCCCCAACTATCAAAACCAAACCTGCAAACTCTCGTTATGAGTGAGGACCAATGCGGGCAGGTCAATAATATTGCGCTAAAACAGCGAAGATACTGCCGACCATCATGCGCCAGGGGGCTAAGGCGCTAGCGATGCCCTTCAAACTCAATCAAAGACCGAAGATATCTGTCATTCCTAAATAGCGCGTCCCGGCCAGACGCCCGATAAGGTTAAGCTCGTGGACATCAATCCGCATGCGCGTCGGATCAACAACTCCCTCTCGGAAATGAAGATGTCGAACTAAACCTAGAACAATCTGTCGGGACGCAGATATTTCCAGTGTGGTATGCCTGGTGCATTCGAAAGATGCTGGACTTGCCTCGAGTCTGGGCGGCCTCACAACCTCGGAGGGGATAGTCGTGAGGCCAGCCCGAGAGGGCTCTTCAATCCCGGTTGCAAGAGGTTCCGCACAGATTTTCATCGCATCCGCCATAGGCCGGTCAACCATATTAACCACAAACTCTCCGCTCTCGCGGATATTCTGCGACGTGTCCTTCAGGCTACCATCTTCATTGCTTTCTAAGCCTATCGCTACAATGCCGGGATCGGCTGACAGAACGTTGAAAAAAGAGAACGGCGCCGCATTGATATTTCCATCTTCTGACATGGTCGTGATCAACGCGATCGGTCTCGGAACAATTGCTCCGCTGAGCAATTTATAGCGATCACGAGCTTCAAGCTCGTCGTGCGAAAAGGAAAGCCAGGACATGGATTAGTTCTCCATAAGGCCAGGTAACCAAAGCACAATTTCTGGAAAATAGATGATCAAAGCGATGAAGGCAAAGAATGCGCCCATAAAGGGAACCGCTCCGATGAACACATCGTTGATGTCGCTGCCCCGTGGACGGAGGTTCTGAATGACATAGAGATTAAGCCCCACAGGAGGTGTAATCAAAGACAACTCCATCATCGTTGTAAGAAAAATACCGAACCACAAGGGATCGAATCCGGCTGCGACTACGATCGGCACGACAATACCGATAGTAGTGACCATCATAGCCACAGCTTCAAGGAAGCAACCCAGCAGCAGATAGAACAAAACCAGCAACCAGATCAGGACATAGGGCGACAAACCGGCTTCAGAGATCGCCCGGGACGCCGATTGAGGCAGGCCCAAGATGGAAATGACAAAGTTCAGGCAGAAGGCCGACACAATAATTAAAATGATCATGGAAGTGGTGCGGAACGCCCCCTGGAATGCTTCGTGAAGCATTGCGACGGAGAGCCGCCCATTCATCGCGACGAGGACTAGGGCACAAATGATCCCCAATGCCGCCGCCTCGGTCGGTGTAGCAATACCGCCATAAATGCTACCCATAATGACAAAGAAAACAACAAACGTAGGAATGATCTCACGCAGCGCACGGAATTTCTCCCGCAACGGCACCCGTGTTTCTGCAGCTTTCGGAGATGGGACAAAAAATGAAACAACTACGATAGCTAGAGACATGAACCCAGCTAAGATCAGGCCTGGAATGACGGCTGCGACAAACAACTCGCTGACTGAAATATCAGCAAGCGTGCCATAGACAATCATTAGGATACTGGGCGGAATGAGCACGCCTAGCGTGCCACCGGCAGCTAGGGATCCGAAAGTCATACGTTTGTTATAGCCGCGCTCTTCCAAGGTCGGGATCGCAACTGTGCCAATGGTTGCGGCCGTAGCGACACTCGACCCGGATGTGGCGGCAAAAAGTGTGCTGGCAACGGTATTGGTATGCAACAGTCCGCCAGGCCAGCGTTCCATCCAGACTGCTAGGGAAGAATAGAGTTTATCGGCAACCCCCCCGCGCAACAGGATCTCGCCCAGCAACACAAAAAGCGGAATGGCAACCAGAGAGAATTCATTCATCCGATCCCATGCAATGGAACCAAGAGAGTCGATCAGAATGCCGTTGCCAACGATTAGATCGGCTCCAACGGCCAAGAGCACGATCGCGCTGGCTACATGAAGTCCAAAGAACAGCAGGATCAGCAGCCCACTAATGAAGAAAAGCGCAATTAACATGTTATTATTCTACTCCGCGGACGCCTTCGACCACCTCATCTTCAAGTTGATGATCCAGTGTTTCTGTCAGGGTTTTGTAATCTCGGGACATGACGGCGATGACAATGCGTATTAGCCTCACGACGATAGCGACAAAGAAAATGGTCAAGCCCGCCGCCCAAATTCCCTGTGGGATATAAAGAGGTGTCCGCAAGGGCGTATTTGCGAAAGCACCGAACTCCCAAGATTCTAGCGTCACCGACCAGGCACCAGAGGTTAGATACCAAGCAGTTGCGCCTAGAGTAGCAATGGCGATGAAAGATGAGGCCCGGAACAGTGGACTTGGCAAGCGCCGGACCAAGAGATCGATGCGAATATGTGCATGGTCATAAAAGCAGAATGCCATACCCAACGCAGAAGTAACGGCTAGAGCGTAACCACCATATTCGTCGATACCTTGCAGCGACATGCTGAACACCTTGCGCAGGATCACTTCAAGGCAGATTGCAAATGACAGCGCGATCAAAAGCCAGCCACCTATGAGGCAGAAGGCTGTAGAGACCGCCCCCATGGCGGTCTCTACTTTGTTTACGATGTGTCTCATATCCAGGGGCATCAGTCGGCGATACCAATCACTTGACCTATGGTCTCGTCAAAAGTTTCACCGCATTCAGGGAACGACGCGTTGCAGCTTTCTTTCCAACGCGGAATGATAACTGATTTCAGAATGCCATCTAACTCCGTGCGATCCTCTTCGGACACATCGGCATAAGTCATGCCGCCGGCTTCCCCGCCGAGTTCGCACTCGCCTTCGCCCGTAGCGCAGCGAATGCCTTGCTCATGGACCACAGGGGCCATCTCCCAAAGCGTGTCTTCTGCTTCACTCAATTTGCTGCTGATCAGCTTCTGGTCTTCGTCGCTCAGTGACTCCCAGAAATCTTTATTGGCAACCTGGATCACCTGAGAATAACCGCCCAACGGCAAATCGTAGAGCGAGCTGGTGACTTCGTGCCATTTGTTTCGATAGCCGAACGTGCTGCCTGTCGTGCCGCAATCAACCAACCCGCGCTGAAGCGCTTGGTAAACTTCCCCGCCGGTGAGATCGACAGCGGTAGCGTCAAGTTCTTCCAGCGTATCTGCTGCTGGAGCACCACTAACACGCACTTTTTCGCCACCTAAAGCATCCAAGCTTTCAGTTTGCTCCTTACAGAACAGGATTTGCGGGTTGAACGGCCAATGTGTCAGGAAGACACCGTTATAAGGCTTAACGCGTTCGGCCATCACACCGCGATAAGAATCCGAAATCTGCCGGAGAGTGTCAAAATCATATGCGATAGCTGGTAGATCGACGGCGACCAACGATGGCTCATCGCCACTGACATAGCTGACTGAAATCGTCATGATGTCGAAGGTTCCTCGTTTAAGAAACCGAAGAGCTTGGTCGCCTTTGATACCCGCTTCATTGAGTGTCAAATACTGAGTTTGGATTCTTCCATCTGTTTGCTCTGCCAACCCTTCCCATACTTTCCTGTCGACATCGTCGACTTGAGGCTGGTTACCCCAGAAGCCCAAAACACGAATTTTAACGTCTTCCGCCGCATGCAGCGTACCAGTCATTGCCATCGTGGCAACACAACTCGCGATCATCATATTTTTCATTATTTCGCCCTCTTCTGTTGGTTTATATTTTAAAGGATTTCTGCACCGAAGTTTCGGGCAGGATCGACCTCGCGCACCAAGGTGCCGCGTGGCTTTGCTAGGTCCGAGTGCTCACGTGGAACAAATGTCCCGTCTCCCGGACTTGCGTTCAACTGACCCTGATCCACAACGACCCGGCCGCGATTAATAACCGTTGTTGGCCAGCCAGTTAGCTCCATGCCGGCGTAAGGGGTGTATCCAACATTGTCATGCAGGTCCTCCCAACTTACCGTGTATTTTACGTCCGGGTCCCAGATCGCTAGGTCCGCGTCGGCTCCCACCGAGATCGTGCCTTTACGAGGGAAAAGACCATAAAGCCGCGCCGCGTTGGTCGAAGTCAGTTCGACAAATCGATGAAGATCGATCCGCCCCTTACATACCCCCTCAGAAAACAAGAGAGGCATGCGCAACTCGATCCCGGGAATGCCGTTGGCGATCTTATTGAACGGAGCATCAGGTCCAGCTTGGAGCTTAGCAGTCTCGTCAAAGCGATAGGGGGCATGATCTGAGGACACAATTTGAAAAGTGCCGTTCTGAATGCCTGTCCATATTGCCTCTTGTGAAGAGGCGTCGCGTGGCGGTGGACTGCAGCAGAACATAGCGCCTTCCATACCTTGCCGATCAAGATCGTCTACCGTTAAGAATAGGTATTGCGGGCACGTCTCCCCATAGATTTTTAGGCCTTTACTTTGGGCATCTCGGATTGCTTCTGTGGCCTGTTGGCACGAGACATGAACAACTAATAGCGGTTGATCCACAAGTTCCGAAAGACTGATGGCGCGATTGGTGGCCTCGCCTTCAGCGATACGTGAATGGCTAATGCCATGATACTTTGGTTCTTTATGGCCAGCATCCAGCAATCTCTTGGTAAGCCAGCGGATCATATCGTGGTTTTCCGCATGGACCATGACCAAGGCACCTTCGCGGCGGGCAACACTCAACACCTCAAGGATTTGATAGTCGTCCAACTTCAAGAGTTCGTAGGTGGTATACACCTTGAACGAAGTCAGGCCCTTCTTGATCAGCTTCGGCAGCTGGTTGTGCAGCACATCTTCATTCGCGTCTGAAACAATTAGATGATAAGAATAATCAATGACCGACTTCGCCGCAGCACGGGCTTCATAGTCAGCGACGACATCAAGCAAAGACTGCCCCTTATGCTGCGCAGCAAAGGGCATAATCGTAGTGTTCCCACCAAAGGCAGCTGAGATCGAGCCGCTCTCGAAGTCATCTGAAGTCTGAATTCCCAGAGATGAAGATTGCTCAATGTGGCAGTGCGCCTCAACGCCCCCAGGCAATACGAGGCGTCCCGCCGCATCAATCTCTCGGGGAGCTTTAGGCAGGCCTTTCATCAATGCCACGATCTTACCATCGCGGATCCCAACATCACAATCAGTTCGGTCCGAAGCAGTGACAACGGTCCCATTTCTTACCACCAAATCGAATTCCATGCTTCTTCTCCTCAACTATTACTGTCTGTTGCGCCGGACAAATGAAGGTCATCGACCCGAGCCGAGTTCGAAGTCCTCCACCATTCAACGCAGTGTCGGGCAAGCGCATCGGTGGCATCGATCAAAGGCATTCCGACATCGCTTTTAGGGCCCAAAACAATGGGGATTTCCGTGCAAGCCATGATTGCAGATCGTGCGCCCCGCTCCTGAAGGCGGCGGGCAGCTTTGGACAATAGGTCAGCCCCCGCGATCAAATCGCCAGCTTTAACTGCAGCGATGCCGGGCGAGACTAGCTTTTTCTGATCCTCTTCCTCCGGGACAAGGACTTGATAACCGCTTTGGTCTCCAAGGCGATTTTGGTAAATTTTTCCTTCGATCGTTCCAGCTGTTGCTAGAAGCCCAACGGGACCAGTGCGCGCGGTTGTTTCTAAGCGCTCTCTCACTGTGTCCACGATATGGAAAACAGGGACCGTGCTAATCGCCACAAGATCTTCATACCAAAAATGGGCGGTGTTACACGGTATCGCGATTGCTTTCGCTCCGCTCGATATTAGCTCACGGATTCCGCTGGATAGGGCCGGTAAAGGGGACTCCGCTTTCTTGGAGATCGCAGCAGAGCGATCAGGAATTTGGGGCACCGATCGAATTATTGTCGCTACGTGCTCTTGATCATTAGACGCTGCCGTCGCTGAAATGAGTTTGAGGTAGAAATCTGCAGTCGCCCCCGGCCCCATTCCGCCGAGAACGCCCAGATAACCTAATGTAGCGAGATCGGTCACGTCCGTCCCCCGCGAGGCGGAGTATCGTAGTTCCCCAAAATTGCGGTGTAGGCCATACTCGTTGCGACAAGCGAAGGATCGAGAACTGGAATCCCCGTTTCAGACGCGACTGCCTGACTGAAGCGAGACATCCCACAACAGCCCAAGATTAAGACCTCAGCTCCGTCCTTATCAATCAGCTCATGCGCAGCACGCAGAAGCTTGTCGATAGCTCCATCATCGCCAAGATCAGCCACTGAAACATCTGCGGCCCTATCCCCTGCCAGTATGCCGGTTAATCCCGCCGCTCCCGCGGCAGCATTATGACGGGCTACTGAGGCGCTTCTTAAAGAGATCACCCCCGCTTTACACCCCATAGCGCCAACGTAACCCAACGTCGCTTGAGCAGCACCAAATACCGGCACATCAAGCATCTCTCGTAGAGAGTGAACGCCGGGATCGGAGTAACAGGCCACGACAATGCCATCACAGCTTCCCTTTTCACCCTCCGCCCAATCGATGAGCGGGCCAATCACGAGATCTGCATCGCGTTGGGTGAGTATCCCTCCTGGCCCTGCCGCCAGGGTCTGGCAGTCAATGTCTAAATTGTTGTTCCGCAAAGGCTCGACAGCAACCGAGATATCCTCTGTTACCCGTTCAGTTGAGTTGGGGTTTATGACTATTAGCCGGCGTGTCATTCGGGAAGGATCACACCGGTTTGGTCAACGATGCGACCATAATGCTCAGGACGGCGATGACGGGCGAAATCAAAGATTGTCTTTTTATAAAAAACGGTATCATCAAGATCGCATTCGGCGACGATCAACTCATCATCCTCAGTTTCCGCACGAGCCATGATCTGACCATTTGGATGAACGATGATTGAACCCCCGATCAGGTGGTTGCCATCTTCAACGCCCGCTTTGGCGATGGCGGCAACAAAGGTCGCATTTTGATATGCGCCCGCTTGCACCGACAAGTCGCTATGAAACAAACGTTCTTCAGGGCCTTCTTCAGGTTTTTGGGAGTTGGTTGCTGGTGTATTGTACCCGAGCGCAACAAATTCCACCCCCTGCAATCCCATAACCCTATAGGTTTCAGGCCAACGTCGATCATTGCAAAGACACATCCCAAAAATGCCGTCCATGGTGCGCCAAACAGGGAACCCAACATCCCCCGGTTCGAAGTAGTATTTTTCAAGATGCTGAAAGGTTCTTTCTGGATCGTATTCGGCGTGACCGGGAAGGTGAACTTTGCGATATTTACCTACAATTTTCCCCGTCTGGTCGACCAAGATAGACGTGTTGAAATAGCGGGTCTCATCATCTTCCCGAGCAACTTCAGCATAGCCAAGATAGAAGCCGATACCATACTCCGCAGCCTTCTCGAACAGAGGTTTGACGTGCGGATTTGGCATATCCTGCTCATAAAACGCGCGGAATTCATCTGAATTCTCAATGTAGTGTCGCGGAAAGAACGTAGTCAAAGCTAACTCGGGAAACACGACAAAGCCGCAACCTTCAGCATGAGCCTGATCAAGGAGTGCTACCATGCGCGAAACCGCCGAGCTTTTGCTCTCATCACGCTGGATAGGGCCAAGTTGGGCGCCGCCTACTTTAATCAACCGACTCATACGTCATTTACTCCGAAAGCTTTCATCCGCAGCATTTATGGAGTGACACATCTATTAACGCCAATTACAAAGATGCCAGGTATCTATAAGTCTGGATTATACATGCGTCTTCGCCATCTCGAGATCTTCAAGGCGGTAATGGAAACTGGAACGACGTCGAGTGCTGCAAAGTTGCTGGTGGTGTCGCAACCAGCGGTATCAGGCCAGTTGCGGCAATTTGAAGATCAACTAGGAATCGAACTATTCCAACGCAAAGGCGGTCGTCTCGTGCCCACGGAAGAGGCACATCAGCTCTATAAGAAGGCTTGCGTGGCCTTCGATGGATTTCAGGCTGTGGAGCGCTTTGGTGAAAGCCTACGACAGGGCACGGCCGGCCGACTTAATTTCGCATGTAGCCCCACCATTGCCTACGGCCCGCTTCCTAAGGCGCTGGACGAGTTCGAGCACGCCTTTCCTAAAGTGCCAATATCATTCGATACCCCATCGAACGAACGGATTGCCTCTATGATCCTAAGTGAAAGCGCGGAATTTGGATTGACGATCGCACCCTTAAACAACCCATTTCTTGAAGCCGTCACCCTTGAGTCTTCACCTATCTGCTACGCTTGGCCAAGAAGTTGGAATGTTAATCACGGCCACGAAACCATGAAGGTCGAACATGTTCCTCAAGACCGGTTGATCCTATACCCTAGTAGCGAAGGGATTGGTAAGATCATGCACGCTGTCTTTGATGATCACGGCCTAGAACCACGGCCCTGGATCGAAGTCAGATATGTCTGGAACGCGCTACGGTTCGTCGAAGCCGGGGTCGGCGCCACCCTTACTGATCAGGTCAGCGCTACAGCGGCAAACGTTAAGGAAATTGACTTCTTACCGATCGCAACCGAGAGGCGGATTCCGTGGATCGTTACTCATCGCCAAGGCCAGATTCTATCGATCACAGCGCGAAATTTTCTAGATAAACTTCATATTCGCTAAACCCGTATTAGCCCGTAGAGGTGGGGACCAAACGAATTTGGGCTTTCAGCGGAAGCCTTTCGGTATCCTCGCCATTAGCAAGGCGATAGATGAAGGTCGCAGCTGCCATCGCTTCGCCCTCGCACATCATGCCGAAGTGCCAAGTCCCCTCTCGTAATACAACCGCTTGACCCGGTCGGGTTCGAAACGCCCGTAGGCTATCTGCCCGTTCGGGCGGCGAGCCATCGCTCGCAACAATGCAGACCATCGGTGCATCACCGAGCGGAATGAAGACTTGCACTGAAAACGGGTGCCGTTCGAGTTGTGCCGAGCGCTCAATCTCAAAGGTGGCCGGACTTAAAGTGATGAACGTCAATGTCGGCCCCCCATCCGTGAGGCTCGGTGTTAGGGAGGTGGGGATAGTTACCCGGCCGCCACCAACTGGTGGTTCAACGAGATCACCAAACTGAACAAAGCTTTCAGGACAGGCATCCTCAATAGGGATAAATGCAATAGGCTTGTTTGGGTCTACAATCATGGCTTTCCAGAGGCCGATAGGGCAACGATCTATGGACCTACATGAGTGGTTGTCCGAACATAAGTCAATTCTAGCATTTTTTGCCCAGCCTCTCGTTCATCACGAGCGCTTGCGGGTTTGAGTTTCAAATTAAGCCGGGTCCCATTTGAGCGAGGCCGACCATATTGAACAAAATTGTGAAACCTTCAAAATTGAGTCAATATGTAGTGTTATGTGACTTAACAGGTACAACATATCGACGCCTAAAACTCTACAAAAAGATCTGGATCTTTGTGTAGAGTTCCTAGTGTGCAAAAACCGCAACCTTCCGCGGGTTTGAGCGCCGTTACCTGCGCCACCCCGCCAAGACACCGCGACCCAGCCTGACGCCCCCCTTCTGACCCCAGAAAAAGTATGACCATGATCAACGCATTCACATCAAGCTACGCATGAACAAATCGTCAGACACGGTTGCGTCGTCTATCTTTGCGGACAGGTTGGTCCCGGAGCCACCGTGACGAAGCAGACCGAGAATTGACTCGCCTGCGTCGACAAGTTGTTGCGCGAAGCGGGGTCATCACGCGCGCACATGTTGTAGGCGGTTATCTGGTTGGCCGACATGCGTATTTTGACGAGATGAATGCGGTCTGGGGACGCATGGCTTCTCCGCAGGTGGAGATTATCGTGACCGCGGCTGTCGCGGAATGAAGCGTCATAGGTTCAGCACGACGGGCCATTTCGCTCGGCCACAGCGGATCAGGACCTCACCCGTTTGCGGCATTTCCAGCGGCTCTTCGAAACAGCGCCGCTTTTCAAAGGCGCGACGCCGGTCTGCCTGGCATGACTCTCTTCCTGTCTCGCCAAAGCATCCGCCAGCGGTCACTGCGGCTTGCGCAGCAGTGCCCCTCTATCGTGGCGGTTCTCAACCTCCGGCAAAGGGGAGGCGAAACGGCCAATAAAGATTACAACAACAAGGGTGACGACGAGCCCGGCAAGAAACTTCACAACTGCCCTGATCATCGCAGCGCTGTCCTTCAATTCACTTGCGACTACGCTCGCATGTCTTTGCAAATGCGTCCAGTCGGGCATGAGCGAATGCTAAAGGGTGATGCGCGACATAGAATCCGTGCCGTTGACGCGCATGTCGCCGCCCAGTTCGAGACATAGTTTTCGGATCGCCGCCTTTGCGTTCGAGAAATGGACATCGACCGACAGAAGGCGTCTTGCCTGCGCCTCGGACAGGCCCCGCTGAAACAGCGCACGACCAAAGCCGCGCCCTTGGTAGGCATCTTCAACGGAAAGACCAATTTCCGCCTGCCCGTCCTGAAGAATGTGAAGCTCCAAGATACCCCGATAGGCGCCATCCTTTTTGACCCCGAACATGACATTCGGCGACGCGCTATTGGCCGTTTGCGTCAAGACCTCTTCCTTTATGCCGCCCATGAAGCGCAGTCTGCGCGATGCTTCGCTCAAGCGGCGATAATGCCGCAAAAGTGTCCTTCGGAGGGCCGGAAGGGATAGGGTAACGGGTTGTGGTGTGATCGCCTGCATGTGCTTTCCAATCTGCTACAAAGATGGGGCCTCAGCGCCCATTCAGCAGAGCCGGTATGGTCTTCCCGTGATGTGCGCGGCGCATCACATGTATTTGCATATGTCGCGCCGGCGCGTTCGATGCTAAGCCACTGCAAAACTGCGAAAGGATTGCCCAATGATTGACGCACACGCCCCCGACTCCCCTGCCCTATTGCTTGATCAAGCGCGGATGCAACGGAACATCGCGCGTCTAGCTGACCATGCGCGAAAGCTTGGCGTCACGCTGCGACCGCATCTGAAAACGGCAAAATCCGTCGATGTTGCCCGCCAGCTCACCGGGGGTGCGCCCGGTCCGATTACCGTGTCGACATTGGCCGAAGCCGAAGTGTTTTGCGCGGATGGGTACAACGATATCCTCTATGCCGTTGGTATTGCCCCGCAGAAGCTGAAGCGGGTGCAGACGCTGCGCCAAAAGGGCTGCGATCTGGTTGTGATTCTCGACAACGCGGCCCAAGCGCAGGCCGTGGCGGAGGCCGCCGTCCCCGCGATGATCGAAATCGATAGCGATGGTCACCGCGGCGGTCTGCGTCCGGAGGACCCGGCACTCGTTGAGATCGGGCGCATCTTGCACACCGCTGAATGCCTGCGCGGTGTGATGACCCATGCGGGCGAAAGCTATACGGTCCGGGGCCGCGAGGCCCATGCCGACTTCGCAGAACAGGAGCGCAAAGCTGCCGTTTCCGCCGCCGAAAATCTGCGCGCAGCGGATCTTCCCTGCCCTGTGGTTAGCGTAGGCTCGACCCCCACCGCACATGCCGCGCGCGACCTGACGGGCGTGACGGAACTGCGCGCCGGGGTCTATATGTTCTTCGATCTGGTGATGGCCGGGATCGATGTCTGCACGCAAGACGACATCGCGATGAGCGTGCTGACCACGGTCATCGGGAATCAGCCCGCCAAAGGGTGGACTATGATCGACGCCGGCTGGATGGCCCTGTCCCGGGACCGAGGCACAGCGGCGCAGGATGTGGACCAAGGCTACGGGCTGGTGTGCGACGAAGAGGGGCGCGTCTTGACCGATTATATCGTCGTTAGCGCCAACCAGGAACATGGCATTATCGCGCTGCGCGAAAGCGCGGATCAGTCGCCGCTCGACCTGCCCGTCGGTACCCGTCTGCGCATCCTGCCCAACCATGCCTGCGCCACCGCCGCCCAGCATGACCGCTACCATTTGGTGCCGCAAGACGGCGGCCCGCTTGAGGTTTGGCCGCGTTTTAACGGCTGGTAAGGAGACCCCCCATGATCTTGATAAAAGCAGGCCAATCCGCCACGATCGTAAATCTCAGAGCTTGTCTTCGCCGCGTTGCGGGAAGCCTTTATCGGCGCAGTCTCACCACGCGCTGCGACCCAAGAGCCGCTTCATTGCGGCGTAGGTGTTTGATCCCACGGTTTGATGGTGCGATCCTTTCTCAGGCTTGGAAGGAAGCATTATGGGACAAGTTCGTCACGGGAGCGCCACGACAACGCACGCCGTCAGAGCTGCAATACAGCGATCGCAAGCTTCGCTCGCGCAGTTAAGTAAGGAGCTGGGCATCAACCCCAAGACCGTTGCGAAGTGGCGAAAGCGCGCGACTGTCGAAGACTTGAAGACCGGGCCAAAGGAGCCGCGTTCAACCGTTCTCACCGAAGCTGAGGAGGCAATGGTCGTCGCATTCCGACGACACACGCTGCTGCCGCTGGATGATTGCCTCTATGCTCTTCAGCCATCGCTTCCGCATCTAACCCGGTCGGCATTGCATCGTTGCCTTCAGCGGCACGGGATCTCTCGCTTGCCGGATGTCGAGGGCGACAAGCCTAAGCGCCAAAAGTTCAAGCGTTACCCGATCGGCTTCTTTCATATCGATATCGCGGAAGTTCAGACGGTGGAGGGCAAGCTCTATCTCTTCGTGGGCATTGACCGGACCAGCAAATTTGCAGCACGCAACTCGTGGATAAGGCGGATCGCAAGACAGCGTGGGAGTTCCTCGAGCGCCTGCTTCAGTCAGTTCCCTATCGCATCCACACGATCCTGACTGATAACGGCATCCAATTCGCTGAGCAGCCCCGCAACCGTAACACAGCATATTCAAGGCAAATGCGCTTCGATATGATCTGCGAAGCAAATGGGATCGAGCACCGGCTGACCAAGCCAAACCATCCTTGGACTAATGGCCAGGTCGAGCGGATGAACCGAACGATCAAGGAGGCGACGGTGAAACGATACCATTATGACAGCCATAATCAGCTGCGTACGCACCTCACCGACTTCATGGCAGCCTACAACTTCGCACGTAGGCTGAAGACCCTGAACGGCCTCACGCCCTACGAATACATCTGCAAAATCTGGACTTCAGAGCCAGGTCGATTCATCATAAATCCGATCCACCAGATTCCGGGACTGAACACCTAGGTTAGCTGAATGGCGGCTGTCTCAATTAGCGCCAAATCGGTTCGCGTTTGCAGTGAATGACGGCAATCCGCCTTCAGTGCGATCAACATCAACGACCTTTACCGGTCAGTGGCTCTATGGTTGCCCGCAGCATTGCGCTCATACGAAACCAATCATTCGTCCCTTGCGCAGCATCCGATAAATACGATGGTCTGCCGAGCAATGCAGGGCTTCCGACCATCGGGCGGCTTGCAGCGTTTCGTCTCCATGCAGTCCGCAACCCGCAATCATTTCTCTGTCCCAGCCCGCCGTCGTTCCGCCCTCACCATTCGCTACCATCGGCTCGAAGCTTTCGAAATGTGGAAATCCGCGGCGAACGTCGCTTGATGTCCCATCTGTACCACGACTTGCCGAATGCGCGAGTTAACGTGACAACACCACATGCAGATTTAATAGAAATATTGCGCAAGAAAAAAAGGTTGCCGCGAACTATCCCGGCAACCTCTTTAGTCAAGGCCCTATAAGTGAGAATGCATCAGGCGTAACCGCCGGGGCCAAGTTCTCAATAGTCAGTGACCCAGGGCCGCCGCATCGACGCGCCGTGGGTCTGACGCGCCAAACAGATAGCCGCTTTCACGGTCCACAAGGATCGACTGCGTTGACCCCATTACCGACTTCTCACTGACCTTGTGACCGCGTTGCTCAAGCAAGCCCACCGTGTCGAGACTGATCCCGTCTTCAATCCGGATTTCATCGGGAAGCCACTGGTGGTGGATACGCGGCGCGAAGGAGGCTTCGGCGATGTTCATCCCATGGTCGATGACATTCATGATGACCTGCAATGTGGTGGTGATGATGCGCGAGCCGCCGGGTGAGCCGGTGACCATGAAGACCTCACCGTCCTTCATCACGATCGTTGGCGACATGGAAGAAAGTGGCCGTTTACTGCCCTCCACTGCATTGGCATCGCCGCCGATCAACCCATAGGCATTGGGCACACCAGGCTTGGCCGCGAAGTCATCCATTTCATTGTTCATCAGAATACCGGTGCCGTCAGCAACCATCCCGGACCCATAGGAAAAGTTGATCGTATAGGTGTTGGACACCGCGTTGCCATCCTTGTCCACGATCGAAAAATGCGTGGTCTGGTCGGACTCGTAAGGCGCGAGCTCTCCCGGCTTGATGCTGCTCGATGGGGTCGCCGCATTCAGGCTGATGTTCCCGCGAATATCCTCGGCATAGGCTTTGGAGGTGATCTCACTTAAGGGCACATCTACGAAATCACTGTCGCCAAGATATTCCGAACGATCCGCATAGGCCCGTTTCATCGCTTCGGCCATAAGGTGGATCGTATCGGCTGTGTTATGACCAAGGAAAGAGATCGGATAGTCTTCGAGAACGTTGAGAATTTGGATGATATGCGCCCCGCCAGAACTGGGCGGTGGCATGGAGACAATCTCGTACCCGCGGTAGGTGCCGCGCACCGGATCACGCAGAACCGGCTTGTAATTCGCCATGTCCTCCACTGTGATGCGCCCGCCTGCCGCCTGCACCGCTTCGGCGATTTTGGTTGCGGTTTCGCCTTTGTAAAAGCCATCCGGCCCCTCATCAGCGATCTTCTGTAGAGTATTGGCAAGGTCGGTCTGCACAAGAGACTCGCCCGGCTCGTAGAAACCGCCACCTTCTTTATAAAAGATGGTCTCAGAACTCGGCCATTTCTTCAGCCGGTCCTCAAGGCCTTTGAGGCTGTCAGCAAGGCCGGGCGTGACCGCGATGCCATCCCGGGCCAGCGCGATGGCCGGCTTAATCACCTCGGCAAGCGTCATGCTGCCGTAGTTTTCTAATGCCATCTGCATGCCCGCCACAGTGCCCGGCACGCCAACGGCCAATCCTGTGAACCGCGAAAGCTCGCTGTCGGCGTTGCCTTCGGCGTCGAGATACATGTCCCGTTCGGCGGATGAGGGTGCCATTTCACGATAGTCTATGGCCTTGGTCTCGCCGGTCTCCGCGTCATGGACGATCATGAAACCACCGCCGCCGATATTGCCCGCGCGTGGCAAGGTCACAGCCAACGCGAATGCCACAGCAACGCCTGCGTCCACCGCGTTGCCGCCAGCCTCGAGAATATCGAGCCCGATCTGGGCCGCCACGGCTTCTTGGGCCGACACCATACCGTTCTCCGCATAGACGGGATGCACACGGTCATTGCCAGAAAAAATCGCGGCTTCTTGGGCATGAAGCGCGGGGGCTGCCGACAGTGTCAGGCATACCGCGCATGTGATAATCTGTCTCATCAAATTCCTCCCAGTTGCGTTTGCGTGGGTCGAGGTTGGCTGTTTCCCTTCAAGAGTGCAACGGGAAGGGCAGACCTGACGCATTCCGCGCGGTAGGACATTAAGACCGCGTTTCTTGACGTCCGCGACGAGGCTTTCCTGGCTAAGAACGCTTAGCCGGAACGTCCAACTTCAAACCATTCAGTTATTAGCGGCAGAATACCTTAATCGTTAGGCGCACAACTGCTGCGACCCGGTCCGTCTTTTGAGAACCAATTGATGCGCTTGAAATCATCACCGCTCACAGCTGCAAAGGCTCTGATCTCGACGCAAACCAACGGGTTGCCTCCGTCGACCAGGACGTCAATGTTGGGTTGACCAACCTATCTCGGGCTGAAGAGGTCAACAACATGCGCTGATGAGACCCACCCTCAAGCTCTGGAATGAGGTGTCATGATAGATAGTCTTCTGGATCACGCATGGACCAGTGCTTCCCTTCCGAGCGTTGCAGAAAGCATCTCGTATGAGAGGTCAGGTTCCTTGCTCCTGGTTGCTTATTAGAGACCCCACCCTTTGTTCATTATGTACCTCACCCTTTGCGCCCTACATGGACTTTTGGTGGATCAACTTGCCAAGCCAGCATCCTCTAGCTCGCCGCGGTCGGGCAAATCACGGAGGCTTTCCATCCCAAACGCCATCAAGAACTTCTGCGTCGTCACATAGGTATAGGGTGCCCCTGCCCTCGGACTACGCGGACCCGTGGCGATCAACTCCTGCGCTCTTAACCTTCCGATCAAATCACGGCTGATGTCTTTTCCAAAAATATCCTTCAACCCATCCCGCGTCAGCGGCTGGTGATAGGCAATCGATGCGAGCACAGCGACTTCAAATTCGTCCAAATCCAGATGCTGGTCGCCCACATCGGCCGCCGCGTGAATGGCATCAGCAAATCGCGTCCGCGTTCGCATCAACCAGCCGTCTGCTACGGCGACCAACTCATAGGGGCGATCGTTTAAATCGGTCTGAATATCCTCAATCAACAGGTCAACCGAGGCCCCCTGCCCCACGACGCGCGCCAAGTCCCCGCGCGGCACTGGCGAAGCGCTCGCAAAAATCACCGCTTCAATCCGGCCCATCCATTCACGCCAGCGCAATTCCGGGAGCAGGTCGTCTAATTCAGTGTCTAACACTGAGGTTTCCTTGGCCATGCTTATACCCCGTACAATCGGAACGTCGGCCTGCCAGTCAGTTCCCGCACGACGCCCAGTTCCACCAAACGGTCACAGAGACGGCGCGCCGCGCGATCCGTCATCGGCATCAATGTGCCCTGGATCATCGGGCTTAACATGCCTGACGGTGACACCGCATCGTGGCTCAGGAACAAAGCCAACGCAGCGTCTGATCCTTTGGCGCGCAGTTTTGGCGCAACGGACCGCAACTTTGCAACGCGCAAGTTTAGGTCCGCCGCCAAACGAATGGCAGTGTCGCAAGCAGCAACCATCGCACGATGTACAAAAAGTCTAGGTTCACCCGCCCCAGTCGCAATCGCGCGGATATCCCTGCGCGCCATATGCGCCCCCAATAATGGCACAGGCCGATCCCAACCGACCGCACAGGCCAAAGCAACATCCGCCAACATCAATGCTCCCGCTTCTTCCCGTGGGAACCGGGGCAACAGCTCTGCTAAGATGACGCTTGCTTGTCCCACCGGTGTTCCTGATGGAGATCCAAGAATGGACACAGCCTCATGGGCCAGCGCTGTTGGTAGCGCATTCTCCACCCGCCCCTTCCATCCACTGACACCCAAGTTGATCCGCGCCAGCTTACGCCACCCCATAAACATCTCGCCCGCAGGTCCCAGCTGATCTCCTGCCCGCGCTAAACACACCGCGTCACGGATATCGGACCCGGATTCATTGCGACCTTCAAGCTTTAGGCAAGCCACAGCAGAATCCAGCGCCATTCGATCCCGCAACAAGGCACAGGGAAATGTAACGTTTGGGTCGCGTAACACCGCATCTAGCGTAGCCAGCGCCGCGCCAGATAAAAAAGCAACAGTTTCAGGGTCTTCATCTCTTTGCAGAGTGATCCAACGGGGCAGAAGCTGTAGGCTCATGGTATCGCTCATAATAAGTTTAGCGGCCGGATTCATCCTGACAGACTAAACCTACGCGGCGCTTATTTCCAGATAATTGCGCGTGAACCGCCGCATCTTGTTGGTCAAAGTTATGTCCAATAAGTTTACATTATCGGACGTAAAAAGATACGCTGGGTCACAGTCTCATTACTAGTGAATTTTCGGGGGAAATATGGCCACAGAGGACGAGGAGTTGAGCTCAGCACGCTCTAGTACATCCGACGATGTTAAGGGTGACGCGAGAGATCAAGAGAAAAGTGATGGAACCACCCTGCCCTCGCATGTGGCTGGCTCAGGCGCCCTCGATCAGCTGGTAGAAACCGCACGCGACTATGCGAAGCAGGCGGCCTCTGAGAACACCCTGAAGGCCTACGCGAAAGACTGGGCGCACTTTGCCCGCTGGTGCAGATTGAAGGGAACGGACCCTTTGCCGCTTTCACCCGAGATAATCGGGCTCTACCTCGCCAACTTGGCGGCACCCACGGCAAAGGCCCCTGCCCTCTCAGTCTCGACCATCGAGCGCCGTCTTTCTGGCCTTAGCTGGAACTACATGCAGCGGGGCTTCAACCTCGATCGCAAGAACCGCCATATCGCCACCGTGCTGGCCGGGATCAAACGCAAACACGCCCGTCCGCCGGTGCAGAAGGAAGCGATTTTGGCCGAGGACATTCTCGCGATGGTGGCCACCCTTCCTTACGACCTGCGCGGCCTACGAGACCGGGCCATCCTGCTGATCGGCTATGCGGGCGGTCTGCGTCGGTCGGAGATCGTCAGCTTGGATGTCCACAAAGACGACACACCGGATTCAGGCGGTTGGATCGAGTTCCTAGACGAGGGGGCCCTGCTCACGCTGAACGCCAAAACGGGCTGGCGTGAGGTTGAGCTTGGTCGCGGCTCTAGCGATCAGACCTGCCCTGTTCACGCGCTGGAGCAGTGGCTGCATTTTGCCAAGATCGACTTTGGGCCGGTGTTCGTCCGCACGTCCCGTGATGGCGCGAAGGCGCTCGAGGCGCGACTCAATGACAAACACGTCGCCCGCCTGATCAAACGCACCGTGCTGGATGCTGGCATCCGAGCGGAACTACCCGAAAAAGAACGTTTGGCGCTGTTCTCAGGCCATTCCCTGCGTGCAGGTCTCGCAAGTTCAGCAGAGATTGACGAGAGCTATGTCCAAAAGCATCTTGGGCACGCGAGCGCGGAAATGACCCGCCGATATCAACGCCGTCGCGACCGGTTCCGCGTGAATCTGACGCGCGTGGCGGGGTTGTAGAGTCCACACGGCGCGGTCATGGTGTTGGCTCTTTATGAGGGGGGGTGAGCGGTCGACATGTCGAACCTGACTGAACTAGCGCGCCTGAAAGGCTCTCGTTTCCTAAGCTTGATTATTGGCTAAGGTGTAATCAAGGCAGCTTCCGCCAATATTAGGGCGATGTCAGGAGAATGGCCCGCAGCTTCGTACAACGCCATGGTGCGATCAGCTCCAATGGTAAGCCTCTTGGCAAGGTCTTCAAGGCACTACCGTCTTCCGGCACGCTCGCAACAAGCGCCTCCTAGCAGCGGAGATCACCGTGCCATAGCCTGCGCCATCCACGCTGCTCACTGTCCTTACCCTATCCAACTAGCGCCAGTTCAAGGCTGTTCCCGAGGCTCATCCTTTCGGCCGCACAAAACCGTGGTACACGGCAAGCTCGCCTTAGCGATCAAGCGTGACATAGGCTCCTGCCCGCCTGAACTCTTCTTTGTCGAAGATCAACGGCCGGGTTTCGAGTTGCTTTATTGTGACTTCGAACTCATGGAGACGAGCGTCGATCACTTTGGGCGAACTATCCTGCCTTTCGAACTCCTTTCCGAACGCCTAGTACTCAGCAAGAAGTTTGGCATGAACCGCGCCTTCATCATCCATCATGACAGCGGATTTCTGATGCGCTGGACCCAACCCGAGGTATTCACCAGCGGCATCCGAACTGTCCATAGACTGAAATGCAGAGTAGCTGCCCAATACAAATTACGCAGTCAGGCGGGTGCCCGACGCGAGCCTAAGGACTTACTTTTGCACAAACACGAGATTGTTAGGGGGAATCCTATGCGACGATCACAATCTCGGTCACATCGGCATCCACCGACTGACAGGCCGCGAGCACCTTTCGGCTTAGGTGTGTCTGGACATAATTGCCATGAAAGCGACTTGGCGCACTGAGGGTTAAACGCCCTCCTGCCCTGTCGACCCGCACAAGATTGCGAAGCCAACTTCCGTAAACATCCGGGGCTTCGCTGAATAGAATCGCCTGGGCCAACGCCCATTCCGTACCATCGCTTACATCTGGCGGTGGTATGTTGCCTTTTACCGGCAAGGGCACAACAGGGCTTCCCTCAGGCTTACCGCTCATCCGCAGATCAAAATCGGGGCCCACATTGGGCCATTCCGTTTCGGTCATGGCAAGCATGCGATCAAGGCCGAGCCCATATTCCGTCACTCTGCCCCGTGCGCCCTGTCGCTTGACCACTAGCCAGCCAAGCCCTCGCAGCTTGGCCATCTCGCGTTTCACGGTGCGCTCATCCACTGCCCATAACCGAGCAATCTCGCGTTGCCCCACGGCCAATTCATTGCGCGCCCAATTGTATCGCGCTGTCATCAAAGTGATCAGCCGGAGCACCAGCCGCTGGTCATGCTTATTGCGCGCCAGTGCATATGCGCCTAATGCCGTGATGATATCATATTTGCGGGCAGCGTCGCGTTGACCTGCCGGTTTAACCAATTGCATGGATGCCCTCTGGCTGCGCGACGCGCAGTTGCTCTGTGCCTCGGATTGGATCTCTTGCCGGACCCCTGGTTGCGATGAAAGACACAACGCCTTTCCGACCTCTCCCCTGATTTGCGTCCAAACCATCGATTCTGTCAAGAGGCCGATTTCATCGCGCCGCATTCCCTGATCTTAGAATATAGATTTTTGGGTATATAGGTATTAGGGGTCAGCCTCTGCGTCACCTATTTGCCAGAATATGTCCCCCAATATCTAGCAGGGTGAGATCTGTTGTCCCCCTATATCCGGCTCGCCAATCATATGCATGGCCTCGCAGTCGGCCCAAGGGAATCACACCTAGTCTCCGTTTCTGGTAGCATATGAAATTGGCTACTTTCAGATTATAGGGCTTTTCAACAAAGGCAACTTCGGCGTAAATCAGAGAAGAGCAGTAATTAGCGTTCCAGAATTTCCGAAAATTGTTCCCCGCGGGGAACCATGGGGAACAGCAGCGGGCGCAGAAATGAGGAACAATCATGTACACCCACGCTGATTTGGCGAAATTGCAGGCCCAGTCACTTAAGATGCAAGGGTTCATCCGGCAGCAGACATATTCCCCCGAGATGGAGAAGACGTTGCGTCGCTTCTCAAGTTGGGAGGTCGCCGAGTTGATTCTCAAGATCAACCCCTCAACCTTTCGCGGCCGCCTTGCGGCGGATCCTTCCCTGCCTGAGGGGCTAGTAGAGGAAGAAGGCCGCCAGCGCTGGTACACGTTGGAAGAGATCAATGAGCTGCGGCGGAAGCTCAAGATAAAGGGCCGGTCTCTCATGCCGGCACGCCCCGCTGGCAAACGCGCAATCCGTGCTGCGATTGCGAATTTTAAAGGAGGAGCGGGCAAGAGTACCGTCGCGCTACACTTTGCCCATGCCGCCGCCCTTGATGGATATCGCGTGCTCGCGGTGGACTTTGATCCGCAAGCGACGCTCAGCCATTCGATGGGCCTTTCTGACGTTTCCGAAGAGGTGACCGTCTGGGGGATTATGGCTCGCGATCTGATCCGCGAGACCGAGCGCATAAACGCAACTTCTGGTGGGGCCGAGAGCGGAGCCGCCCTGCCCCAACGCAGGCTGCCGCCTTCGGTAACTGGCATGGGATTGAACGATCTGCGCGCCACCGATTTCATCAAGCCGACAAGCTGGCCTACTATCGACATTATCCCTAGCTGTGCCAACGCGGCTTTTGTCGAATTCGCCAGCGCCCAGTATCGGCATATGAACCCCGAATGGTCCTTCTTTGCGGCTGTGTCCCGTTACCTCGACCAACTGCCGGATGACGCCTACGACCTTATCATTTTCGACTGCCCGCCCGCGATTGGTTACCAATCGATGAACGCGGTGTTTGCGGCGGATGTGCTCTATGTCCCTTCCGGTCCCGGCTATTGGGAGTATGACAGCACCACGAGTTTCATTGGTCAGCTCTCGGAAGCGTTGGAAGACTTGGGCCGGTTCCGCGGGCGGCTTCCGTCCGGCACCAATCCCGAAAAGGTGTTTGCGGATCTTCGTTTCTTGCTGACACGTTTTGAGCCGAACAATGATTTGCACCGTGCGATGCAGTCAGCCTTTCATCAGGTTTTCAAATCGCATGTGGCAGAGCACCCGATCGAGATGACCCGTGCGGTTGAACAATCGGGGCGCTTCCTGTCGTCGATCTATGAAATGGATTACCGACAGATGACGCGAGAAACATGGCGGCGGGCGCGGATTTCCTTTGATCGCGCTTACGACGAATTCCAATCCACGCTCGTCAATGCGTGGGAAAAGCTGGAGGATTAATGAATGGTTAAGAAACGCTCCGTCTTTGATATTAACTTTGAACTCGACGCAGAAGAGGAGGCGGCGGAGTTCCCCGCGGGGAACCAGCGCGCGCTTGAGGCCAAAGCCTATAGCGTTCCAGGCCATCCATTGCAAAACCACGGATCAGCCCCGCCGCGGCGGGGCCCTATGGCCAGTGCGATTGCCGAAACTGCCGATGCCACCCGTGAACGCGACAACGCCGAAGCGGCAATCCGCGCAGAGAATGACGCCCTTGCCCATGAGCACGTGCGGCTCAAGAAGCTAGGTTTAATCACTGATTTGATCCAGACCTCTGAGGTGATGACTTCCAAACTGACCCGTGACCGTTCTGCCAATCTGGACCCTGAACTTGATGAGCTAAAAGAGTCTATCAAGGCGGTTGGGCTATCGAATCCGATCCGTGTAGAGAAGACCGATGAGGGCTTTGAACTTATCCAAGGATTCCGCAGACTTTCGGCTTTTCGGCAGTTGGCAGAAGAAACTGGCGATCCGCGCTACACCCGTATTCCCGCTGCCATGGTTCCCCGCGGGGAACCGTTGGTTGGACTCTATCGCAAAATGGTGGATGAGAACCTGATACGAAAGGACCTGTCCTTTGGGGAAATGGCGCAACTTGCCTTGTCCTATTCGCGGGACGAAGGGATCGATGTGGGGGAGGCGGTCTCGACGCTCTATGCCTCTGCGCTCAAACAAAAGCGGACCTACATTCGGCAGTTCGCCCGCATCCTGGAAGCTTTGGAAGGGACGGTGCGCTATCCTGAAGCGATCCCCCGCGCGTTAGGGCTTGAACTTTATAAGTTGGTCGATGGGCAGCCCGGAAGGGCAGGGGAACTTGCAGCACGGTTACTTGCCGTTCCTGATCGGGATAAAGACGCAGAGATGGGGATGCTCCGCAATGCGCTTGCCGGGCAGAAAGAGTCAGGTGCGCGGGAGGCCAAATCAGTTTCCAGGACATCGCTGAAAATGGGCCGACCTGAAGGGCAAGCTCGTGTGACAGCATCAGACGGAAAACTCGAACTGCGGTTGGAGCGGGACTTTTCGGCGATTCCAAGGGCGCGGCTTCAGCAAGGCATTGAGGCATTCTTAGCCGCGCTTGACGATGAAGGTTGACTGTTAGTTCCCCACATAGGTGGTGGCTAAACCTATGACCCAAAATGTAGCCATAGGTTCTACAGACATGGGATGCTTGTGAGTTCACGGTGAAGTGCAGTTTTTGATATCTCGTTTTGCTCCAACCGGTTCTGTATTTCCATCAGGTTGCTTTCAAAGACTTCAGCGGGCGTCCGGTAGCCAAGACATTTGCGCGGCGTTGCGTTAAGGCGGTGACAAATCGACCTCAAATATCGATTTGTCAGCGCCGTCGGTGCGGTTGATCTTGGCAGGTATCGACGCAGCCTGTTGTTCGTATTCTCAACAGTGCCTTTCTGATAGGGCGCTTGCGGGTCACAGAACCAGGCATCCGCTCCAATCCCAGCCTTGAGATATTTCCAGGCCGAGAACTCGGTGCCGCGGTCGAAGGTGATTGACTTGCGCGCGTCGGCGGGCAGGGGAACCAACCCGTTGATCAGGGACTCCATGATCGGTTTGGATTGTCGATCTTCATTGCGTATCACGACGGCATAGCGGCTGACGCGCTCCACCAATGACGTCACGTTTACCTTCCCATGCTCCTTACGGAACATCATCAAGTCGCACTCCCAATGGCCGAATTCTAAGCGTTCTGAGACACGCTCAGGCCTGTGTGACAGGCTTTGAATGTCGAATATGTGGGCTCTGTTGTGCCTGCGGTAACCACGCGGCCGACGGCGGCGGCGATGCTCAGGGAGATGGCGGTAGAACTGTTCCTCGCGACCGTCTTTGGAATAGGCAAAGCGATAGATCGTCTCGTGGCTCACGCGGATCGGGTGCCGTTCGAGCCGCATCCTGCCGGCTATCTGTTCGGGCGACCAGCCAGCCTTCAAGCGGTCTTCGATGGCGGCTTTCAAATCAGGGTGAATGATCATCTTGCGATGGATCGCGCGGCGCTGCTCATATTTGTCCTGAGCGACGAGCGCGTGATACCCGTTTAGCTCAGGCAGTTCGCCGTCCGTGTACCGATTACGCTTAATGTCTCGGTAGATCGTGGAGGGGTCGCGACCCAGTCGATCCGCGATCTCTGAAATCAGCATTTTGGATTCAAGCCACTTTGCAAGCTTGCGACGTTCGTCCAGCTTCAGGTGACAGTAGTGGGTTCCCATTCTTCATACTCCATGCAACTCTCTGTATTCGTACAGAATTTGCACTTCGTTTGTGTGTCGTTCTTGTTTCATTGACGGACACTAACTTATTGATATCATTGTGTTCATGTTTCTGTTTCATTCCCGGATTATAGTTTCATTATCGGACATAAGACACCTATTTTCTGGGTTTGGCCATGGTGGATCGATCAGACATCAACGCCGTCGACGATGCTGCGTGGGAACAGGCGGTCGCGCGGGAAGCTGTGATCCGTCGCCTTGCAAGCAAGGCGTCACCAAACCGTGCCGAGTTTCTCAAGGCCTGCCGCGATCTTGGTCTAAAGCGCTCCCGCCTGTACGAGTTGATCTCAGCGTACAAGACGCGCCCGGTTGCCAGTTCCTTGCTGGCAGCTCAGGTCGGGACACCGACGGGTAGCCGCCGGCTGCATGACGAGATCGAAAGGGTGATTTCGGGCGCGATCGAGGATTTCTACAAGTCTCTCCAGAAGCCAAGCATCAACGCCCTCCAAAAGGAGGTGCGCAGGCGGTGCAGTAAGAGAGGGCTACGTCCCCCGTGCTGGACCACGCTCCGGGACCGTGTGGCGGCGATCGATCCGGCGGAACTCACGGCGGTGCGTGAGGGCGCTAAGGCTTCTCGCCAGCGCCATCACCCAGTGCCGGGCAGCTATCAGGTCGAACGGGCCTATGAGGTGGTTCAGATCGACCACACGCTGGTGGATGTCATCGTTGTGGACCGGGTTCATCGGAAACCCTTGCAACGGCCCTGGCTGACGCTCGCCATCGACGTCGCAAGCCGCATGGTGGCGGGATTCTATCTGACACTGGAGCCGCCATCGGCCTTGTCGGTGGCACTGGCCATTCAGCACCTGGTGCAGCCCAAATTCAACTGGCTGGAAAGCTTGGGGATCGACGCGGACTGGCCAGCAGAAGGATTGCCGGAGACCATTCACGTCGACAATGCCAAGGAATTCCGCTCGAAGGCGATGAAGCGGGGTGCGGAAGAGCACGGGATTTCACTACAGTACCGTCCGATTGGGGCACCACATTACGGCGGTCACATCGAGCGGCTGATCGGCACAATGATGGGGGCGGTCCACCTGCTGCCGGGATCGACCTTCAGCAGCATCAAGGACCGTGGTGACTACGATTCCGTGGGCAAGTCGGCGATGACGCTCGACGAGCTGGAGCGGTGGTTGGCGCTGGAAATCACCCGTTATCATGCTGAACGGCACCGTGCGCTCGGGATTCCGCCAGTTGCGGCCTAGAACGAGGCCTGTGGGCGACGCGAGGCACCAGTGCGTCGTCCATATGACCCGGAGGGGTTCCGAATCGACTTTCTGCCGAGCACGGAACGCATGGTGCGCCGCGTGGCATCCATCTTTTCGGCCTGCGGTATTGGGACGATGTCCTGAGCCTCTGGGCGGGTCGGCAGGGCCGGCAATTGCGCGTGTTCTACGATCCTCGTGACCTCTCCACGGTCTTTGTCCGGAGCCCTGAGGGCCAACGATATCCCGTACGGTTTGCAGATCTGCGCCATCCGTCGATCACCTTTGCGGAGCATCGCCGTGCGCAGGCGATTTTGCGCGAGCGCGGGCGCGCGCTCGAGGACGAAGATCTCATATTCGCAGTGATCGAGGAACAGCGCGCCCTGGTTGATGCGGCCAGCAGTAGAACCCGGGAAGCCAGGCGGTTTCTCGAGCGACGAGAACGAGCGCTTGATGGGGCAGGGGCCTACGAGGCTGAGGATGCCGTCCCGGAACCAGAGGAAAGTGAGAATGTGCTCAGGGACCACCCGGGGTTCGAAGTTGAGGAATGGTCGTGACCGAAGGCTGCGCATTTGCACATCTTGATCCGGTCTACCGCCGGTTCGCGGCGCTGCCTGATGATGAGCGCATCGCCTGGATCCGGGCCGACCGCTGGATCGGTTTCGATCAGTCCGGGGTTGCTCTGGCACGTCTGGAGAACCTGCTGACCTATCCGCCGCGTGACCGGATGCCCTGCTTGCTGATCTATGGCGATACCGGCATGGGCAAGACCAAGATCGTCCGCAAGTTTGAACGCGACCACCCGCCGAAGTTCAGCCAGACCACCGGAGTTGACCATCGTCCGGTGGTCGTCGCGCAGGTACCTTCTGAACCCATTGAGCGCGATCTGTACCGCGAACTTCTGGCGGCCATGGGGGCACCGGCGATGGCAGGCGGTACGCTCGCCCGCGAGAAGGATATCTGTCGATCGCTGCTACGGACCGTGGGGGCGAAGATGATCATCCTCGACGAGGTGAACGGTATGCTCGCTGGTACGTTCCGCCAGCAGCGCATATTTCTCAACGCCATAAGGTTTCTGGCCAATGATTTACGGATCCCGCTGGATTGTGCAGGGACTGACCTCGCGCGCCAGGCGTTGCTGACCGATGCACAACTGGCCGAGCGCTTCGAGGCGTTCCATCTCAAGCCCTGGCAGAACGATACCGCCTTCGCTGGGCTCTTGAAAAGTTTCGAACGCATCCTGCCTTTGCGCGAGGCCTCCGATTTGATCAGTGGGGAGGCCAGAGAACGGATTCACAAGCTGACCTCCGGTGTGACGGCGCGCATCTTCCGCCTGATCGAGACGGCGGCAGAAGATGCGGTCCGGTCGGGCAAGGAGCGCCTCGACGCGGATAGTTTTGGCGACAATCTGGTGCTGCCGCTGGTTTCGATGACCCAGACCGCTCGGCGGCGGGGAAAGCCCGTGCAACAACGGGTCGGGGCATGATGGTGCCGGCCAGATTGCCCGTCGCACCGCATCCATTCCGTGACGAATTGCTCACGTCTTGGACGGCGAGGGTTGCCGCGCGCTACGGGGCGGAGCCCTTTGAGCTGATGGTGTTCCTGGCGGGGCAGGCGGGTAGGTACGCAGGCGCACGGCAGATTGACGATGTGGTGCCGGACATGGGCCTGCTCAGGCTTTGGGCGAAGGCCTGCAGGATCGATCCGGAACGGCTTCGTCGCAGGTCAGTGGCTTTTCGATATCCTCGGCCGCAGGGCTGGCTTCTGACCGAGACAGTCCCGGTCTGCCTTGCCTGTTTCGATGCGGATGTCGCTGCCGGTCGCGATGCCTATCTTCGGGTGAATTGGCGATTGGCGGAGCAGGCGGTTTGCCCGGAACACCGGACCATGCTTCTGGATCGCTGCCCTGCGTGTCGCAGCGGCCTGAGGCTTTCTTTTCGCATGCTGAATGGTCTGCTGCGGCCCTTCTGTCACAAGTGCGATGCCGTTCTGACCAGTGGGGGAGGGGAGACAGAGGACCCTTTGAAGGCAGATTTTGCTGCAAACGTTCTCGAGATCCAACGCCAGATCAGCGGAATCGTCATAGGTGGCCCCGGCCGCCTTGATCGACTCGAGCATGCAATTCGCACCCTCTGGGCACCGCTTGATCGTGACGGGGCAGCCCGGCCTGTCCTTGCGCTCTGGTACGATGAACCGGGCTGGAACTGCCCTTACGAAGCCCGCGCGGCCGTCGGTCGGCTTGCGCCTCTTCAGCACCTATCAGTGCGCTGGCGGGCTCTGACGCTGGTGATCTTGCATGATCTCTTTGGAGCAGATCTGGTGCCCGGCGCAGTCGTGCCGGAGGCCGCCCTCGTCCTGTTCCGGCGTGCCGCCCCATTGCCGTGGCTCACGGATGGGCGAGATCCACGGAACGGCAAAGGAAAGCGCGCAGTTGAAGCTGGAGCGGAACGAGTCCACAGATTGAGCAAGAGGCCTGTCCACCGGTTAAATGGAAATTTCCTCGACGAGAGGGGGAATTTTGGCCGAATCCACCCATGAAACTAAAACGACATTTTGAGACTGTGCTGCGACAGTATTTCATAGTGTCCGATAATGTAAACTTATTGGACACATTTGAGGCCATCAAGGTGGGGCGGTTATCGCCATATTCTATGTGATAAAGCGCCGCCATGATATTGGATAGGTGCATGACATTCGCGCGACCAGATCATGCCGTTGATCCAAACAAAGTACTCCGGATGCCCGTCTGAGTCTCCTCCGCGCGTGATGAAACCTTTGAGTCTGTGGCCTTTCGGTCAGGGGCGGCGCTGACGGTGCGCGATCTGCTGATCGTTGATCCCAAGCATTGCGTGCCGGTGAAACGACTGGCCAACCATCTGACGCTGCGAGCCCGCAAAGCCTCGTTGAACTCGGGCCAGTTGATCACCGCATTCCTCGCCTTAGTGAGTTTTGCGACAGAACCTTTCCGACGGGCTTGGGCTCAAAGTTGACTTGCGGAGTGGCAGTGACGGGGCAGGGGCTCCTCTCAAATATGATCAGGAGCGATCCAACAAATACGCGTCCCATATCCCAGACCTGACGGCACGTCTCACATGGTCCAGAAGAACCTTTTGGATGGCCTCGGTTGCGAAGGTCGGCGGGCGCGATGCGAGGCGACAAAGGTAGAGCGTCCGCGACAGCTCCGGTGCAGTTATGGCGCGGGCGTGGACAGCGCCACTTTGCAGTTGATCGTGCATGAACAACCTTGTGCCGATGACACAGCCCAATCCCGCTTCTATTGATCCTGCAATGGCCTGCACGGAGTTCATCTGCAGAATCGCTTTGGCCTCGATCTTCTTCAGCAAAGTTACGTCATCAACGATTGCGCGCGCTGACACACCTTGCCGCAGAAGGATCATCGGCAACTCCAGCAGATCGGCAAAAGTAATGGGATCGTCGGTATCTCCAATGATGTCCCTGCGACCGACGCAGAACAACCTTTCCTCCAGTATCGGTTGGGTTTCGAAAGTGGGATCGGTCGGCGGATTGTAGATGAGTGCCATGTCCACCTCCGAAGCCAAGAGGTAAGGCAACGCCGCGCCGGAAAGACTTTCGGTCAGCGCCAATTGTACCTTCGGAAATTCGCGCACCACCTGAGTGATGAAGTCCACCCCGATCGCCTTTACGCCCGAAAAGGACATGCCGACCGACACGGGTCCCGAGATTATATTTTTCGCGTCCTTGAGGTCGGTTTCGGCGGCATTCATTGCCCGGAGGATTGAGCGTGCATGGCCATAAAGTCTGTGCCCCGCTGCGGTCGGCTCCATTCCGCGGGGCTTTCGACGGAACAGCGGTGTCGAGAATCGCGCCTCCATCTGGGACAGGTGATGGCTGAGCGCCGACGATGCGATGCGTAGGGTGGCCGAGGCCTGCGCCAGCGATCCGTGTTCGTAAATTGCTGCAAAATATTGGAGTTGACGTGTATCAAGCATTCTGGATTCCAGAAGGGTTCTATCTAAACATTATAATATTCAGTGGTTGCACCTTTGGCTATGGTTTGTCGAGGGAGGATATTTCATGACCACTGACATCAGGCCACTGGCTGGATACCGCGTTATCGAGATGACGCATATGATCATGGGGCCGTCTTGCGGCATGTTTCTTGGCATGCTTGGCGCAGAGGTGATCAAGGTTGAACCTCCGGAAGGTGACAAGACCCGAGCGCTCACGGGGATGGGACGTGGCTTCTACCCGACATTCAATCGCGGCAAGAAAAGCGTCACACTTGATCTCAAGTCGGACGCGGGCCAGGACGCCTTGCACCGGCTGCTTGAGGGGGCTGACGTTTTCGTCGAAAATTTCCGGGACCAATCCCTGGCCAAGATGGGGTTCGCGCCAGAGGTGCTGAAAGCCCGTTATCCAAGCTTGATCGTTTCATCACTCAAGGGCTTCCTGAAGGGGCCTTATGAAAACCGAACAGCTATGGACGAGGTAGTTCAGATGATGACCGGAATGGCGTATATGACAGGGCCGACGGGTCGGCCTTTGCGCATCGGATCGTCTGCGAACGACATCATGGGCGGGCTGTTCGGCGCTTTCGCTGTGCTCGCCGCGTTGATGCAGCGTGAGAAGGACGGTGAGGGGCACCTTGTGCGTACCGGTCTTTTCGAGAACTGTCTTTTCCTTGTGGCGCAACATATGGTCCAGTTCGACATTGAAGGCCGCGAGGCGCCGCCGATGCCGGAGCGCGAGTTTTCCTGGCCTGTCTATGACATCTTCGAGACCTCCGAGGGCCGCCAGATATTCATCGGGGCCGTGACCGAGGGGCAATGGGTAACTCTTTGCAACATACTGGGACTTCAGGAGCTTTTGGCCGATCCTGCCCTTCAGACCCGTATGAACCAGATCAATGCCCGTGACCGGACGATACCTGTGGTCACAGAAGCAGTCCGCAGCCGCTCGTTTGATGATCTTATCGCTGCTTTTGAAGATGCGGGCATACCGTTTTCGCCGATCCATCGTCCGGCAGAAATGTATGATGACCCACATGTGACGCGCCCCGGCGGACTTTTCACATCGTCCCTGCCAGATGGCACAACCTACCGCGCCCCGGCCATGCCGTTCGAGATAGACGACCAGACCCTTGTCGGGGGCAATCTCGACATCGTCGCGAGCGGAGCGGATACGCATTCAGTGCTGTCCAGCGTAGGCTTGACCGAGACCGAGATCGCCGCAGCCAGTGGCATGGAAACGGCAGCATGAGCCGCGCAAATGCCATCTATCCTGCCGACCGCGTCACCTTGCGTGAGGTTGGCTTGCGTGACGGGTTGCAGATTGCAAAATCACTGCCCACGACCGAGGCCAAGATCGCCTGGCTGGAAGCAGAACGCGCTGCAGGTGTGCGCCACCACGAGATTGGATCATTTCTTCCCGCAAGCCGCTTTCCCCAGTTTGCCGACATTGACGCGATGATTGCAGCAGGGGAACGCCTGGACGTCCATTCTGCTGCGCTGACGCTGAATGAACGTGGTGCAGAAGCGGCTATTCAGACCGCAATAAGAGAATTGGGCTGCGTGGTTTCCGCAACGGAAGAACACAGTCAGGCCAATATGCACCGTTCGCGCGAGGCGGCGGTCGAACTGGTTGGCAAGATCGTCGCGATGCGCGATGCGCAGGCCCCCGACAAGCTTGTGAACGCCGGCATAGCGATGGCGCTTGGCTGTTCAATATCCGGCAATGTCGACCCCGAAGAGGTCGTCCGTTTGTCAGAAGCCTGTCTGGAGGCAGGAGCCGATATCGTCGGTATCGCAGATACGGTTGGCTACGCCGGTCCAAAGGCTGTTGGCGCGCTTTGTGCCCGGATGGAAAAGCTGTGCGGGCGTCAGCCGTTCATCATCCATCTGCATGATACGCGGGGCATGGGCGTCGCCAACGCCTCAGCTGCGCTGGATAACGGGGCGCGGGTGATTGACGCATCGTTGGGCGGATTGGGCGGATGTCCCTTTGCGCCCGGTGCGACCGGCAACGTCGTGTTCGAAGATATCGTTTTCCTGTCCGAGTCCATGGGTTTCACAACCGGAATTGACCTGGACAGGTTGAAAGACGTCCGGCGCATCGCGGAGGAGGCGATGCCTTGTGACGAGTTCCACGGGGCCCTGCATCGCGCAGGAACACCAAAGAACGCAGATTGGCAGGCCAAATCATTGGTTTGAGTTAAACTTGGGAGGAGAAACCAAAATGAAATACATCGTAACCGCAGCCCTTGGCGCGGCCATCTTCGCGGTATCAGCACCGGCCTCACAGGCCGCCACAGAAATGCGCTGCAGTCACCAATTGCCTCCGTCGCACCACATCGCCAAGGTTGTCGACCGCTGGGCCGCAGAGGTAGAGACACTCTCCGAAGGTGAGATTGATGTGCAGGTTTTTGGCGCAGACAGTCTTGTCGGTGCGCGCGAGAACATTGTAGCGACGGCCAAAGGCGACATCGAATGTGCGTTTTCGCTGAATTTTCAGTGGGGCAAAACACTGCCGATCATGAACGTGACCGTGGCGCCTTTTGCCTTTGGCGATATCGAAATCTGGGAGAAATGGCCAACTTCCGAAGCTGCGGCATTTCTTGAGGAAAAGCTGCTTGAGAAAGGGGTCCGGAATGTCGCTTGGCTGTTCCAGACCAACACCTCCGTATTCACCACGAACGGCGAGCCCCTGGTAACACCTGAGGATTTTGAAGGTCTGAAAATGCGTGGCCTGACACCGCCCTTTGACGCCTCTCTCGCAGCACTGGGAGCCACGCCCACTGCAATGCCCGGCTCTGAGGTATATCAGGCGCTGGCCACTGGTATCATCGATGGTGCCATCACCGACGTCGCCGCCGCCGTCTCGCGGAAATACTACGAGGTGCAGGACGCCTTTACCGTCGTGCCGGTGCTATCCGCCTATCTGCATGGCTATCTGAACCCTGATTTCTATGACGGTCTGTCGGACAAGTCCAAGGACGCACTCAGAGAAGCGGGCCTCAAAGCGTCGGGATGGGCCATCGAAGCCTCGACCGAAGCGGGTGCCGCCGGTCCCGCTCAGCTTGAGGAAAAAGGTGTGAAGGTTCATATCGCCACACCCGAAGAGATCGCGGCACTTGAAGCAGTCATGCGGCCTGCTTTTGACAAGTCTTTCGGGGAAGGCAATGCAGACAGCCAGAAGCTTCTCGAACTCATCGGCAAGATGTGAGCGGGCATTCGCATGATTGACCACAAAGAGAGGGGGGCGGCAAACGCTCCTCTCTTCCCCGACCGCATTGTCACCTGGCTTGTCCGTTTTTGCGGCGCACTGAGCACGGCGTTGATCCTGGTGATTTTTGTCCAGATCGTTGTCGCCGTAATCCGACGCTATCTTTTCGACAGTCCCCTGCAATGGAGTGATGAGATGATTGGCTATCTGCTTGTTACGCTTATCATGCTGGGCTCTGCCGAGGCGCTGCGACGGGGGGATCATATCGCAATTGATCTTGTGTCAGCCCAATTGCGTCTTCGAACGGCGCGCATCCAGATAGCGTTTGCGAACCTGTCGGTCATGGCATTCGCCATCATCGTCGGCCTGTCCATCTGGGACAGTATTTCCTTCGCATATAGTTTCGGCTCCTACTCTGTCGGCTATATCGAGATCGCGACATGGATCCCGCAGGCACCGATCGTTCTTGGCATGGCCCTGCTATTTCTGACCGCGGGACTTGGCTTTTACCGTTCCGTCAGAGGATTGCCTCAATGACCTTGGTACTCGTGTTCGCGGGCCTGATCCTGCTTTTGCTTACTGGCATTCCGATCTTCGCAGCGTTGGGCCTGACTGCCGGCGCCATCATGATGGTTGCAGAAGGTGATATTGACGGATTGGGCAAGGCTGTCTTTTCCCACCTGGACAAGCCAATCCTGAGCACCATTCCCCTGTTCGTCTTCATGGCGCATGTGATGATCCGCGCCAAGGTGATCGAAGACCTCTACACCTTTGCGCATACCGTCATTGGTCATGTGAAAGGTGGGCTGGGTGTCGCCACGGTTCTTGCCTGCACCATATTCGCCGCCATCTCCGGCTCGTCCGTCGCAACAGCCCTTTCCATCGGATCGAGTGCCATCCCGCAGATGAAACGTTTCGGCTACGCAGAGCGCGACGCATTGGGCGTTGTGGCGGCCGGTGGCACGCTGGGCATCCTGATCCCGCCGTCTGGCCCCATGATCCTTTATGCCATTGTATCGGAGGCATCCATCGGTGCGTTGTTTCTGGCCGGGATCGTACCGGGAATGCTGTTGGCGCTGATGTTCTCTGCCTACTGCATGATCCAGGCGCGCGGGCGCAACGGGATCGAGACACCAGACTGGGCGGGTTGGACGGCTGCGGTTTCGGCCTTCCGCCGTTCGGTCTGGGCGTTGTTGGCCCCGCCCGTTGTCATGGGCGGCATCTACTTCGGTATCTTTACAGCTTCCGAAGCCGCGGCTGCGGGATGCTTGTACGCCTTGCTGGTCGCGGTGCTGGTCTATCGCAATTTCGGGCTGCGTGATCTTTGGGCATGTGCCTATTCCACGATGCGGACCTCCATGATGGTTTTCATGATTATCGCCGGGGCTGCCATGTTTGGGCATGCCATTACGCTGGTCCGTCTTCCGGTCGGTGTGACGGAGGCCGTGACAAGCCTTGGCCTTGGTCCAATCGCGTTTATTCTGGTGGTGATGTGTCTGATCTTCGTGCTGGGCATGTTTCTTGAATCTATCGCGATCATTCTGATCACCACTCCGATCTTGTTGCCCACTATGACCGCCCTTGGCATCGATCCGATCTGGTACGGCGTCCTCCTGATGATCAACCTCGAACTGGCGATGATCACCCCGCCTGTCGGAATGAACCTTTTCGTCATCAAAGGGATCACTGATGCGCCACTGGGAACCATCGTGCGTGGGGCCGCCCCGTTCGTTGGCATCATGCTCTTTGGCCTGGCGCTGTTGATTGTGATGCCAGGGCTTGCCACATGGTTGCCAAACGCTGCTGGGTTTGGGCGTTGATCAGCTTGTTGCACGGGTCGTGGATTTCGTGCGGGAAATGCGCCCTGACCTGTCAATCGGCACGCAATCTTGCCCCCCACCGGCTTAGTTCTAAGTGAAAATCAACAGATGGGTCCAGAAATTCTCGCCTGAGCTGACGAAGCGAGCAGAGAAGCATCTTCGCCGCTCGAGCGTAGATTGGCATGTCCCCTCTCGGTACATTGCTACGCAATGCCCTGCCGGGCAATGGATGAAACCTATATCAGGATGGCATTGTTGCAGAACTCTCGCGGCGGAGGATTCACATCACGAATCCATGCGGTTAGACCAATGGCATGAGCAAGCCCAAACCCGCCCGCTACCGCACGACGAATTGGTCCGCCTACAACGCTGCGCTCCGCAAGCGCGGGTCTTTGTTGATCTGGCTGGACAAGGAGATGGCTTGGCACGCGCCGAATGAGGGCCGCCCTGGGCGCCCGCCGGTGTTCTCGAATGCGGCGATCCAATTCTGCCTGTCGATCAAAGTGCTGTTCAAGCTGCCGCTCAGACAGACCGCCGGGATGGTCGCCAGTCTGCTGCGGCTCGCGGAACTGGACTGGCCCGTTCCGGACTATTCGACCTTGAGCCGGAGGCAGAAGACCCTGAAGGTGCAGATTCCCTATCGCCGTGCTGGCGGGCCGCTGAATCTGCTGGTGGATAGCACCGGCATCAAGTTCCTCGGCGATGGCGAGTGGCAAGCCCGGAAGCACGGTGTTCAAGGGCGACGCCAATGGCGCAAGGTCCATCTGGCCATGGACACTGCCACATCCGACATCCGTGCGGTCGAGTTTACCCCCAGCCGGGAAGGCGACAGCCCCGTCCTGCCAGACCTTCTCAACCGGATCCCGGACGACGAAGACATCAGCACCGCTTCTGACGCCGGTTGAAAGCTGTGTCAGAAGAATGTGTTCACTTAAAGTGACATTCTGTTGACATGTTTGGCAGTAATGCATAGGTGTGTACTCGGTTGGCACTCACTCAGAGTGACAGAATAAGTCTTTATAACTTGGAGGAGGTTCAATTTATCTCACCCGTGGAAGCGCAAGTAGCTTCTGACCTTTGGCCCGCACAGGCTCCTCGACGTCCCCGGACAAGAGAAGACCACGACGGGACAAGCCAGGACCACAACGAAGACCTTTGTGGTCCTGTGTATGCGAGTGAAACTACCGGCATCTGTTTCCTACTTGAAAGCGAAGACACGCCCCTGGCAATCCCGCCGTTGGCGTTTTCAAGAGGAGGCTTCAATGAAGCTCAACAAACACAATACCAACCTGTCGGGGCGGCGTCTGATCGAGCAACCACCAGCTGAAAAGAGACCCAAGTGGTCATCTATTCTGGGAATGGTGCTCAGGGGCATCCTAATTTGGATGCCGCGAGTTTGGAGGGTTGTTGAAAACATCTTCGGATGTTTCCCCCCGCCACCTTCGTAGGGCGCCGTTCTCAATTACACACCAATGAACGCAAGGAACACCATGTTTGGACAAGCTTTGAAATTGCTAAGACGCTATCAAGGGCTCAACCAGTCAGCCCTTGCCGAAAAGCTTAACATCTCACGCTCATACGTATCCGAACTCGAGAGCGGGAATAGGACGCCATCTCTTGACTTGTTAGAGCGCTATGCTGAGATTTTCAAAATACCTGTGAGTTCCTTAGTCTTTTTTGCCGAAGCTCTCGAGAACAAAGAAGATATTTCAAACCGTCTCGATGCCGCAAAAGGCATTGTCGCGAAGAAGATCATCGCGCTACTGACACTGCTTGATACTGATAGCGAAATAGAGCTCTGAAGTGGCAAAAGCACGGAAGCCCTGGCGCAAGAAAGCCATGAAGTTCTATGGAATAGAACAAAGCCCTTTCTATATGTTGCAAAGAAAACGGGACTTAGCCGACCTACTCTTCACGTCGGTGAGGGCCCTTGAGGGTATGACAGATAAGTCCGTTCCGCACTACGAATATTGGGAAGAGGAGAAGCCAGACGGCTCAATGAGACCTCTTTGCCGACCTCACGAAGGATTGGATAAGGCGCAGAGCCGCGTCGCTTATCTGATTGCTTGCATAAAGACGCCAGACTACGTTCATGCACCGGTTCCCAAGAAAACTTATGTAACCAACGCTGCCGCTCATCGAAGTTCCAGATCATTTTGCTTGATGGACATCGAAAGCTTCTACCCGTCTTGCCGGGAAGAAAAAGTTCTGGCGTTCTTTCGACACCGCATGAAATGTTCGCTGGATGTGGCCGTGATTTTGGCGCGGCTTTGTTGCGACAAGGGCTCGCTGCCTCAAGGCTCATCTTCAAGTCCAATACTCTCATACTGGGCATACTCGGAAATGTGGGATGCCATCTTTGCCATAGCAGAAGAAGCAGGGAACATTTTCACTCTATACATCGACGACTTGACGGTCTCCGGCCAAGTTGTTCTGAAGAACACAATATGGAATATTCAGAAGGAAATACACAAGCACGGGTTGGCTATCAAAGTCAAAAAAACACGTTGGATATTGGATAAGCCGGCAAGTGTCACGGGTACGATTGTAAGCACCGAGGGCCTCAGATTGCCCAACCGACAGCACCGAAAGCTCGCAGTGGCAAAGTCAGAATTTTCAAAGCCTGGGGGTAACCGAAAGAAGAAGACGAATGTACTTCGAGGCCGCCAAGCACAAGCTGCACAGATCTTGAACCATTGAAGTTAAGCTCAAGACCATAGTTGAATTAGATAGGTCTAATGTCTGTTGTGGTCTCTTCGTATAGATTTTACGCACCCGCAGCGAATGACTGCTTCCCGTCCTTCCTCCAAGAGGCTTCTTTAACTGGACGGAAACTGCGCGTCCTTAGCGAACGGCAGCAAAGTCCGCATTGCAGCCCGTGGTTCAGACCGCAGCGAAGGTTGGGTCCGAGCCCAAACCGTCTATCACAGATGGTTATGGCTTGCCCTCGAATGCCAGAGCATTTGATTTCAGATCGTCCGGCGTAAACCTGAAAATCGTCATCTCGTCTACGCTATAGGCGCCAAGGCTTCTGTAGAATTCGATGGTGGGTTTGTTCCAGTCCAGAACCCCCCATTCCATCATCTCGCAGTTTCTCTCGAGGGCAAGAGAGCAAAGATACCCCATAATGATCTTGCCAAGACCCTGATGGCGGACTTTCGTATCCACGAAGAATCCATCGATATAGATTCCTGACCGTCCAGTAAATGCAGATGACTTCTGGCAAAAATAGGCAAAGCCCGCAATTTCGCCCTTGTAGTATCCAAACAGCGCCTCGCCCAGTTTTTCATTCAGAAGCCGTTTGATCTGAGGCTCAGTTGCCGTGATCTTGTCCGACATCTTTTGATAGGCGCCCAGTTTTTTCATGTATTCGACAACAAGCCCCGCATCATCCGGAGAAGCGTGTTGGATCATGAAATTCGGATTGGATGTCGCTATTTTCTGCACAGTTTCATTCTCCCTGACCTGCTCCCCTTAGAGTCCGCGTTCTTTAGTTCGCTCTGTTCAGGGTTTGGTCCTCTACTGACCTTTGGTGATACTCCCACGGGGTGAGCCCGTCGAGGCTCGTGTGTGGGCGATGGTGATTGTAGTCCTCGCGCCAAGCAGAGATCAGATCCCAGGCGTGGCGCAAGTTGGCGAACAAATGCTCGTTGAGGCACTCGTCGCGCAGACGGCCATTGAAACTTTCGACGAAGCCGTTCTGCATGGGCTTTCCTGGAGCGATGTAGTGCCACTCGACCTTCCGTTCCTCCTGCCATTTCAGGATGGCGTTCGATGTCAGCTCCGTTCCATTGTCGCTGACCACCATGCATGGATAGCCACGCACCTGGGCGATGTTATCGAGCTCGCGGCTAACGCGCTGCCCCGACAGGGAGGTGTCCACGACTGTTGCCAGGCATTCTCTGCTGAAGTCGTCGATAACGCAGAGCACGCGGAAGCGGCGGCCGTCCGAGAGGCTGTCCGAGACGAAGTCCAGAGACCAACGCTGGTTCGGCCCTTGCGGTATCGCCATCGGCGCCCGTGTACCGATGGCACGCTTTCGACCGCCACGCTTGCGCACTGTCAGCCCCTCTTCGCGGTAAATCCGGTAGAGTTTCTTCCAGTTCACATGCCAGCCCTCGCGCCCGAGCAAGAGGTGCAGCCTTCGATAGCCGAACCGCCTTCGCTCCCCGGACAGTTCTTTCAGCCTTTCCCGCAGCTCGGCGTCCCCTGACCTGGTTGATCGTCGGCGATAGACGCGCGGATCAATCCCGACCAAGGCACAGGCTCGCCGCTGGTTGTAGTTCTTCTCTGTCATGGCCCAGTCCACAGCTCTCCGCCTTGCACCGGGCTTCAGAAGTTTTTTCCCAGCATTTCCTTTAGCGTGGCGACGTCGAGCATATGTTCCGCCAGCATCTTCTTCAGCTTGGCGTTCTCGGCCTCAAGCGCTTTCAACCGCCTGGCCTCAGACACTTCCATGCCGCCATACTTCGAGCGCCATTTATAGAAGGTCCCATCGCTGATGCCGTGCTTCCGGCACAGCTCCTTCGCGCCGAGCCCTGCCTGGTGCTCCTTCAGGATGCCAATAATCTGTTCTTCGCTGAAACGGCTTCTCTTCATCTTTTATCTCCTCAATTGGAGAACAGGCTAACCTCAAATCGAGGACATTTCAGGGGAGCAGGTCATCCCATACCTGTGTTTGCGAAGGTAAATGTCCTGCTGGTCACAGCAAGTCAGAAGATGTCTGCTTTGTCCCGCTCAGCGGCCCTTCCTGCACCGCGCAGCGAAGGGCGAAAAAGCTCCGCCCAGCTTCGGGGCTGAAATACGGAGGGCCAGGGTTAGTTAACACTATTGCTAATACGGTTCCAGGTCGCCTTCCTGTGACGGGACCAGAAAAGTGTTAAACTTGTTGGATAGACCTGCCATTCGAGCAGCGTATTGCAACATTAAGATGCGCGTTAAGTTATCTAAAATGGCGCGCAGAGCAGGCGTACCGTTTGTCCATCTTGAACGTCCTATTGCGCCGCGCACTCATAGACTCCATAGCCGCCCACAAGGAACATAGCTTCCGTCGTAGCCTCAAAGAGATAAATGACATCCTCGTCGAGGAAGCTGACACGGAATGCGCTGTCGTCATCATTCAGCGCCTCAACCTCATTGTATTTAGTCGTTAGGCCCAGCTCCTTGATCTCCGCCTCCTCGGCGCGGAAATCGACATGGATGATGTCGCCGCTTTCACTCTTGCAGACCCATCCTTTTTGAAAGATCGCTGTCGGGGCGGTCTGGGGAATGGGCCCATTATCGGCTTCTACTGGAGCTGCCACTTTGGGCTCGACCGGTGCCGGGGGTGCAGGTGCTGTAGCGAGGCGCTCGCAAGAGAAACTGTCGCCCGACCCCGGCGAGGACCAAGTCATAGTGCTGTCGGAGACATTCATCAGGCCCAGTCGGTAGCCATCGGTGAATGTGACCCCATAGTTGCCTGGGGTGAACTCTTCCACACTTCGGTAGGGCAGCGGGTCGCGGTTGGGGTGGTTTTGATAGCCCTCCGGGCCAAAGCTATAAGTCGAGCCTTCGCAGTTCCATTTGCCAAAGAAGGCCTGCTCCCCGATTGGCTTCAAGCCAGCGGAAAGATAGCGCGACAGGAAGTCGGTTGCTCCAGCTGCCGTATCGAGCACAGGTTTTTCTCCGTTGCCCATCGCGAGGTCCGCGGCCTTGCTGATTGCCGAAAGGGTCCCGGGTCCGGAGATGCCATCGATACTGGACTGGTAGTGTCCGTTTTCTTTGAGGCCAGCCTGGATTTGCTTACGTTCCTGCGCGTCGAACCGTTTGAAAGCCTGATCAACAGCACCTGCGCTCCAAGGAACTGCGGGACCCTTCACCATCCCTGCGAAGTCACAGCTTGCGCCGTGAAAGTAGCCGCATCCTGACCCTGCACTGATCCAAGCCAAGCCATCGTCGTCATCCTGCAGCGTGACCGTGCAGGAGGTGCCATCCATCGTCTGGGTGAAGCTCATGGTACCATTGGGATGATTTGTGAGGTTTCCCTCTACCCCGCCGGAGCACATGCTGCTCCCGATGCCGAGCGAGGCATGGCCGTCCTTAATGGTTAGCGTGCCCCGGGCGCCGTCATTCGCCGTTTCATAACTGCCATCTGGAAGTTCTACCGCTTGGACAGCGCCCGCGGCGGTAAGGAGCGCAGTGGTAATGCCAAAGCGGAAAGATGATCCTGTCTTGTTCATTTTCGAGCTAAAGATTTTCATAGGTTTCTATCTTCTGTGCAAACCGAAGCCATTTATTCGCGTCTTAAGAACACCGTATCAGCGCGCCGGTGGGCTGAAGTGGTAATACATACCAGCTGTCAAAGGATTGCGGCTGCTGCTGGCGAAGGCAGGCTGGATTTTGACCGGGCGAGCCCCGCGGGCCAAGTCCTGCAGTGTATCACCAGTTTGGTTGGACACCGCATTCACACGGGGCAGCTTCGGGCAGCGCTCCGCAAAGGCAGGTGCGTAGGTAATCCCCCCATGTTTAATGGGGTCCAGCCGTAGAATTCAGGCGGCTGTTTTCAGTTTCATGGCGGGTGTCATGCCGCCGATACCCATGTTGGGTCGCTCGTTGTTGTAAGTCCAGAGCCATTCAGTTGCTTGATCTTGTGCCTCCTCAATGGTTTCGAAGATGTATTGCCCAAGCCATTCGCCGCGAACGGTGCGGTTGTAGCGTTCAATGTAGGCATTCTGTTGTGGCTTGCCCGGCTGGATGTATTCCAGTCGAACATTGCGTTTCTCGGCCCATTCCATCAGCTTGCCACTGATATATTCTGGGCCGTTATCGACACGAATTGTCTGCGGTTGGCCGCGCCATTCAATGATCTGGTTTAAGCTTCTGACGACCCTCTCTGCGGGCAGTGAGAAGTCCACTTCGATGCATAGGCCCTCACGATTGAAGTCATCCAGCACGTTCAATGTCCTGATTGAGGAGAGTGTCCGATCTTCTGTGTAATTGCGATCTGGTCCATGCTTCCTGAGAGGAGCAAGGACGATGACCATATCCAAGGAACTGCTGGACGAGCTACTGAAGGGCTGCGAGCGGCCTGAAGACCTGCTTGGCAATGCCGGGCTAATGAAAGAACTTAAGATTAAGCTGATGGAGCGGATGCTCGGTGCTGAGCTGACGGCGCATCTGGGCTATGAAGACGGCAAGGATGCCCCGCCTGAACAGACCAACCGTCGCAACGGGTCATCCGCCAAGAGATTGAAGGGGCAAGACGGCGAACTGCCTATCGCTGTGCCGCGGGACCGGGACGGCAGCTTCGAGCCTGAACTGGTGAAGAAGGGACAGACCCGCATTGATGGGATGGATGACAAGATTATCGGGCTTTACGCCGCCGGTCTGACGGTCCGCGATATCCGTGCTCATCTTGAGGACGTCTATGGCCTGCAAGTCTCGCCAGACTTGATCAGCCGCGTGACAGATGCGGTGTTAGATGAGGTTCGGGAGTGGCAATCTCGGGCGCTGGACCGGATGTATCCCATCGTCATTTTTGACGCTCTACGGGTCAAGATCCGCGACGCCGATAGCCGCATGGTCAAGAACAAAGCCGTCTACGTGGCCCTTGGTGTCAGCAGGGATGGCGTGCGCGAGGTTCTTGGTCTTTGGATCGCTGACAACGAGGGCGCCAAATTCTGGCTCTCGGTGATGACAGAGCTGAAGAACCGTGGGCTGCACGACATCCTGATTGCGGTCGTAGACGGTCTCAAGGGCTTCCCTGATGCCATCACAGCAGCCTTTCCGGACACGGCCGTGCAAACGTGCATTGTCCATCTCGTGCGCCACTCGTTGAACTTCTGTGCCTGGAAAGATCGCAAGGAAGTGGCCGCTGATCTACGGCGGATTTACAGCGCCCCTACAGCCGATCAAGCTGGCTTGGAGCTGGATGCCTTTGAGGAAAAATGGGCTGGGAAATATGCTTCCATCGCACCGGCCTGGCGCAGGGCTTGGCAGGAAGTGATCCCGTTCTTTGCCTTTGATCCCGCCATCCGGAAAATCATCTACACCACCAACGCAATTGAAAGCTTGAACCGGGTAATCCGAAAATCGATCAAGACGCGAGGATCGTTCCCGACCGAAGACGCAGCCACGAAGCTGATCTACTTGGCGATCCGCAACTTTGAGAAAGGCGGCCGGAATGTTCGAGAATGGTTTGCGGCCCGCAATCATTTCGCCATAATGTTCGAGGATCGCTTCAATTCGTGACTGTATCTAAAGCCGCATGGGCCAGGCCAGATACACAAAGTTCATGACACTCCCTGATTGAGCGCCCATCTGCCAGCTGATCCGCCATGAAATCCATGGACCATGTATCATTGGGCTTATCCGGCACAGCCAGGGGCTCTGGCTTGTCCCGCTTCAAGCGTTTCTTGGGCTTGATACGCAGGTTCAGCTCCAGTTCACAGTAGATCCGATAGACGCGTTTGTGGTTCCACCCATAGCCCTGAACGTTGCGCAGATACAGAAAACACAGGCCAAAGCCCCAGTTGCGCTTGTTTGCTGTCAGACGTTCCAGCCAATCGGCGACCTCTTCATTCTCATCGCTCATAACAGGGCTGTATCTATAGCAGGTCTCGCTGATCTCGAACGCCCGGCACGCCGACGCGATGCTTACGCCATGTCGTGCGACCGCATTCATGGCCATCTCTCGACGCAGAGACGGCCTTAACGCTTTTTTCCAAGGGCTTCCTTCAGAAGGTCATTCTGCATGCTCATCTCAGCATACATGCGCTTCAGACGGCGGTTCTCCTCCGCCATATCCTTCATCTCAGAAATCAAAGACGCATCCATGCCACCAAACTTAGCGCGCCACTTGTAGAAACTGGCGCTGCTCATGCCATGCTCACGGCAAAGCTCAGAGACCGGCACACCGCCCTCCGCCTGCCTCAACACTGCCATGATCTGCGCATCGCTGTATCGTCCGTTCTTCATCGTAAATCTCCTCAGATATCTTGCCGAGAAAATTCTACTTTTGAACACCGCTAATTTTAGGGGGGATTACCCGTACTCGCTCTGAACGGGTCCGTTGCATTAACGCCGCTTCGGCGCAGTAAGAGCAGGAACTGCGATCATCAAGCGGCTTCCGGGAAGAGTTTGGCGACGAAGTCGATCTCGTTTTCAACTCCGGTCCTGCAGCTTACGAACTGACCCTTGCGGATGGTGCGGAAGGTTTCGATCCCGGCGAGCGCGGCCTTTGCGCCAGCCATGGTCTGGAAGCCACGCATCGGTCGCAGCCGCTGTTTTATTGCAGCATGATCGCTCTCAATCCGGTTGTTCAGGTACTTGCGATCGACATGGCGGATTGTGTGCTCTGGCCCGAGCCGGTCGTTGATCTCGCCGATCACCTTGGCGTAGCTGTGCGCCTTGTCAGTGACGATGGTCAGGGGCTGATACAGGCGAACGGTCTCTCGGGCTTGCCGCAGAAACGCCCTTGCAGCCTTGGCATTTCGCCGCGCCGTCAGCCGAAAATCGATCAACTGGCCGAGCTGATCGACGGCGCGCCAAAGATAACACCAGCGACCACCGACGCGGATGTAGGTCTCATCGACATGCCATTGCAGCCCTCGCCAGGAACGATGGCCACCATAGGCCCGTTTGCGGATCTCGGGGCCGAACTTCCTGACCCAGCGGTGGATCGTGGAGGCATCGACCGTCACCCCGCGCTCGGCCAGCAAATCGCGGACGTCGCGGCACGACAGCGGGTAGCGACAGTACCAGCGCACCGCTAGAAGGATGATCTCCCGAGGGAAACGATGCCGCTTGAACGGATTCTTGCGCTGTGCCATCGGACCCCCCATCATTACCAACCCAAGGAACTTGCGGTGGTCGGGCAGTTAATGCAACGGACCCTTCTGCTGCACTATTTGAAGCTGGCGCAGGCACCATCCTGGCGGCGCGGTTTTCAGTTCGCCTCCGCCTTTATGTGCTTGCTGTTGCTGGCTTTGTATCTCGCGCCGCTTGCGCTTTGAGCGGCCGCTACGGGGGCAATCAGTCGGTGTCGCGCCAATAGTCATTGGCCGCAGAAATCCTGGCGAAATGCGTCGCGACGACCTAACTGACGGCAATAAGAGACTCCGCGTTTTCTGCATAATCGGGCCACATGCGGTCACGGGTAGCTGCATCTGGTTGGGTCAGCTTCACCGCCATGCACGACAGTTTAACGGCGAGCTCATAGCCCTCTTCGGGGCTATTGGTGCGCAATGTGGGCAATTATTCAGACATTCTATTTCCTTTGGCTTTTAACACTGTGATGATACGCAACTCTTCGTTTCTGCAAAGCTCGCTGCACAGGTTTGGCCCTTTTTCGGCGCATGGAAAGAGCGCCAGCCCGTTGTATCTAACCCCCCTGCGGCAGCGCGCGGAACGTCAGCCACGCGCAGTGGACAAGGGCGCGGGGCTTGCGCCTGCCGGTAATGGCGCAAGCCCGTCGATAAAGCGATCCGCGACCATTCCGCCCAGCCACATCGAAATCAGCGCAACCCAAGCGGTAAGCGCAAAAGTCGAACCGCCGGTGACACCTGCGCCAATCGTGCAGCCGCCTGCGGTCATTGCGCCAAACCCCATAAGCGCCGCGCCGGACAGATAGCGACGCATTGAACGCGCTCCGTCCCAGCCTTGCCACTCCAATCGACCCGCGGCCCAAGCGGAGGCGAAAGCCCCCGTTGCGACCGCTGGTACAAGCCCGATGTCAAAGTTCAGCGCCGAGCCGGAAGAGAGAAAAAACATCAGCGTATCGGCGGAGGGGCCGGAAAAGGTGAGACTGCCCACCGGCACCGGATCAAAGCTCACCCGCGACAATGCATAGGTCAGTGCCCAACCGATCGCCACGGCAAAGCCCACGCCGCTGCCAAAAAGCAGTACGCTGTGTGACACCGCTGCGCGACGGGCGATAAGCAGCGCAAGCAGCGCGAATGCCACCCCGATGGCGATACCCATTTCTTGCGGTAGTCCAAAGGTTGCGAGCAGGTTGGGGTTTGGGCCTTTCATGACCCAAGCCCCCGACGCCGCTTCGCGAAGCGGGGAGAGGATACCACGCAGGCTCATCTGTGCGACCACGGCAAACACCAAGCCCGATAGAATGGCGCGTAGGTTGCCCGTCGCCCCCAGCACCAGCAACCGACCGGGGCACCCTCTGGCCAGAACCATGCCGACACCGAAAACCAGACCGCCAATCACCGCGCCCGATAACGTGCCGGGAGAGGCAAGCCAGCGGCTCTCGGAGAGATCCAACATTCCGGACCAATGCAACCCCTGCGTCCACAGCAGGGCGGTGGAGAAGGTCAACAACCACACCGCCATGCGGGGGCCAAGCCGCCCTCTTGCCATTTCGACAGCAGCAGCGCGTAGGCAGAACCGGCTGCGCTCGGCCGAGACGCCAAAGACCAGCCCCGCCAGCACCCCTGCAAGGGCCGCGGCGGCGGGGTCGTCCAACTGCTCGACGATTGAGATAAGGTCCATAGCGATCTCCTTTGCGCACAGCAGTAGGCGCTGCGGAAGGTTCGCTCTTTGTGGTGGATCAAATCCCACTACAAATATCGCGGCGATGAAGCCTGTCGATACCGCTCGGTCAGCTTGGCCGGGTCAGGATGAACACTGCAGCTGCAGACATGCAAAGCGCTTGCAGGATAAGGACAAATGGCGCGACCGCGAAAATATAGGACATCATGAGCACGGCCAGCATCGTCCCGACCGCAAGGACCTTGTACTGGTGGGCGATGGCACCATTCCTCTGCCAATCGATGATGATCGGGCCAAATACAGAATGGCGGCGCAGCCAAGCCTCAATAGAAGGCGTGCTTTTGGCGAAGGCAAACGTCGCAAGCAGCACCAGTGGCGTGGTTGGAAGCAGCGGAAGAACAATGCCCAAGACGCCCAGAGCCAAAGCTAGAGAACCGACTGTGAACCAGAACATTCGTTTGAAAATACGAGCGCGCATCGATTCTTTCACACCTTGTTGCACCTCAGCATGGGCCGTTCATCTTGCTTTCGAAAGAGGGGTTTGCCCATAGGGGTCGCTACTGGAAAGAGCCGTGCAGCTAAAGTCCGATTGAGTGAAAAGTATGTCAAAACCTAGAGAGCGGCGCATAAGCGCCGCCCTGTTTGCCGAAACGTTAGGCCCGTCTCATTCGACCTTCTCAAAGAGGTCCGCCATGCGGTCCTTGGCTTTACCTTTCTGTTTCACAGCTTCAGCCTCCTCGAGATTGGCCGGATCGCCCACCTGAATGAGTGCAACCATTCCCATTGCGTAGTGCGGGGTGCATTTGATGCCGTAGACACCTTCTTGCTCGACCTTCAGTTCAAACTCCTCATTGAACTTGGTCTTGAACCTGTCGACACCGTCGGGAAGCATCCCTTTAATATCTTCGACATTGTGGCCTTTGTCAGTCGGGAGGAAACGGATCACATCGCCTACTTCGGCTTTGACAAAGGCGGGCTCAAACACCATCGCCCCTTCTTCGCCCTTGTTGAGCATCTGGACCTCGAAAGTCTCTGCCTGGGCGCTTACAGCAATCATCGCGAGCATTGCGCCGGCCATCAGTTTCTTGATCATCTTGAATTCCTTCCTTAGTGATCGTGTTGTTTCGTCGAGAACTGATATGCGCTATGCCTCGCTTGTAAACGTTGCTCTATAACAAACTCTTGGGACAAACGTGCCGAAACTTGATGAAAGCCTTCTAAGCGGACTGCCGCCCTTCAGTCGATTAAGCCGCCCGCAAATTCGTGAAATCCTTGATCAAGCGCGCACGCAACGGTTTGAGGAGGGTGCGGAGGTTTTTGGCGAAGGCTTGGAAGCGACCCACTTCTATTTGCTACTGGACGGCTATCTGCGCGTTGTGCGCACCACGCCAGGGGGCGAGCAAATTATCGTGCTGCACATTTCACCCGGTCAGCTTTTTGGCATCGCCGCCGCCCTTCAGCGCGATACCTATCCAGCCACGGCGGTCACAGCAGCGGAATCGATTGTGCTGTCTTGGCCTTCGCATCTTTGGCAAGGGTTCACTGCGCAATATGATGGCTTCGCCACCGAGTCTTACAAGACAGTGGGCCAGCGTTTGGGGCAGATCCAAGACACGATGACCGAGATTGCAACGCAGGCTGTTGAGCAGAGGGTTGCGGCTGCGGTGTTGCGCATGGTCAATCAAAGCGGACGCAAGACGAAGGAGGGGATCGAGATCGGCTTTCCCGTCACACGTCAGAATATCTCAGATATGACAGGCACGACCTTGCACACGGTCAGCCGGATGCTCTCGGCGTGGGAGAAAGACGGGATCGTGCGGTCCACGCGCAAACATATCGTTGTTACAGCGCCGCATCGTTTGGTGGAGATCAGCGGTCACTGATCCTCCTTTGCCGTTAGCAGCCGTTCTTTGATATCAGCGCGAAACTGCGCCTCCTCTAAGCCTGCGCGGCGGCAGGCATCTGATAGCGAATAGAACCGAGCGACGGGGCAGCCGGGGCAGGCCATGTTGTGCTTGAAAAACACGGTTGCCGATTCGGGCCAATGTTCAAACAGCTCTGCCAGAGACAAGTCCGGGGCGTCAAAATCCGGTTTTTGCATGATATCCTCCTGACCATCCCCCCAGATTGCTTAAGCGGTCGCAACCTGTCTTTGCGCCCGCGCAAAGTGCCTGACTTTTACCCTGAAAATCGCCGGGCATTGGGGGATTCGTCTATCTAATTGGTTTTGCTGCCGGAAGTTTGCGCTCGCGCAAAGTTCGCACTGCTGCGCTCACGCTATCGATGTCTCAACAGCAATATAGTCCGAAAAGGGGACACCAGATGTTGACACGACGCGCCGCATTGATGGGAGCCGCCGGCATAGCCGCGCTTCCCATTCTGGCAAAAGCCGCCAGTGCCGAAGAAATCATGGACACCTCGATGGCCGAGCCCGTCGATCTGTCGGACTTGAAGCGGATCAAACACAAGCTTGTCCGCCCGCCGATGGTTCACGATCATGAACAGACCGCGCCTACTGAGCCTCGGGTGGTCGAGTTTGAATTGCAGATTGTTGAAAAAGAGGTTGAGGTCGACGACGGTGCCTACCTTCAAGCGATGACCTTTGACGGCTCGATCCCCGGCCCGCTGATGGTGGTGCATGAGGGCGATTATGTCGAATTGACCCTCTACAACTCGCCTGAAAACCTGATGCAGCACAACATCGATTTCCACTCGGCCACTGGGGCTTTGGGCGGCGGTTCACTGACCCTTGTGAACCCCGGAGAAAAGACTGTGCTCCGCTTCAAAGCAACCCGGCCCGGTACTTTCGTCTATCACTGCGCCCCGGGTGGTCCGATGATCCCTTGGCACGTTGTCTCGGGCATGGCGGGTGCGATTATGGTACTGCCGCGCGACGGGCTGCGTGATCCTGAGGGCAAACCGGTCAGCTATGACAAGGTTTTCTACATCGGCGAGAACGACTTCTATATTCCGCGCGATGAGGCGGGGGAGTTCAAACGCTTTGAAGACGTGGGCGAGAGCTATCCCGATACCCTTGAAGTGATGAATGGGCTAATCCCCAGCCATGTGGTGTTCAACGGCAGAGTGGGCGCGCTAACCGGGGACAATGCCCTGACCGCGAGCCAGGGGGAAAAGGTCCTTTTTGTTCATAGTCAGGCAAACCGCGACAGCCGTCCGCACCTGATCGGCGGGCATGGTGATCTGGTCTGGGAACGCGGCAAGTTCAATAACCCGCCTGCCCGCGATCTGGAAACTTGGTTCATCGCAGGTGGCTCGGCCGGGGCGGCGCTTTATGAGTTCTTGCAACCGGGCGTCTATGCCTATGTGAATCACAATCTGATCGAGGCGGTGAACCTCGGCGCCACTGCGCATATCGTGGTTGAGGGCGATTGGGACAACGATCTCATGGAGCAGGTACAGGCACCCGTCGAATATGATGCGGCTTATGAAGGCAGGTCTGCGCTACCGTGATCAAGAGAAGAGGGCGACCGTTTCGCGGTCGTCCTTTGTTTACGGAGGGATGTGTCATGGGGAAATTACCGGGCGGCTACGGATTGGGCAAAGCGGCTCTTTTTGCCGCGAGTATCTTATTCCTCGGCAGTCTTTCCATGCTGCGGGAGGGTGCTGAGCCTAAGAACGACCCCGCCCTTATCACGGTTTCGGCCGGTGAGGTGATCCTGCGTCCGATGGGCAACTTTTCGAAAGAAGGCAAAGCGATTGACGCGCCATTGGTGCGGATTCAACTGCCCTCCTTCGACATGATGAAATACCAAGTTTCTCAGTCGCAATATAGCCTCTGCGTCGAAGCGGGCGCCTGCGCGTCGGCACCGACAGTGCAGGCCGCGGACAGCGCTCAACACCCTCAGACCAACGTCAGCTGGCGGGATGCGACCCTTTATGCCAATTGGTACTCTGAGCAGACTGGCCAAGTCTGGCGGCTGCCGTCGGTCGAGGAATGGTACAGAGCAGCGGCGGAGCGCTATGGCTCCCGAGTAGATAGCGCAGGGGGCTTAGAGACGGAACTCGACCCCGGCGCGCGAATGCTGGCGCAATATGCAGATGGCAATGTGGCGCGCGGGAAGGTGGCTTCGGGCCTACGCCCCATAGGTTCTTTTGGCGAAAACGCACTGGGCTTTGCGGATATGGCGGGCAATGTCTGGGAATGGACTGACGGCTGCTTCGCGAACGGCGTCGTGCGCGTAGACGGAAGCGTTGAGCGCACTGCGGACTATTGCGGCGTCAGGATCGCCGCCGGAGCGCATCGTGCAGCGGTGATCAATTTCGTGCGGGACGCCAGTGTGGGTGGCTGCGCGGTTGGTCTACCACCGGATTACCTGGGATTTCGACTGGTTCGTGCGCGTTAGTTCCTGCTTGGGAATTGCCACATTTGTTGATCCTGCTCAAAGTTGGTCCCCATAAGGCGGGATATGCTTGGTCGTATCACAAAGGAGGAACGCACCATGCATATGTTCATCGCCTATTCCACAACCGAAGGCCAATCGGCCAAGATCGCCCAGTTTGCGGCTGATCAACTGGCGGGCAAAGGCCATGAGACGACCATCCTTGATTTGGATGAGACCTGCGATATGCCGGATCTGACCGCTGTTCAGAACGTGATCTTGGTGGGTTCCGTCCACGAACGTCGCCATTCGCCTGCGCTCGAGACCTTCATGCAAGCCCGTCGTGCGTGGCTGTCGTTGCGGCCGGTTATGCTCATCTCCGTCAGCCTCAGCGCAGCTTTCAAACATGGGCGAGAAGAGGCGGAGGAATATGTTATTGAAACCCAAATGCGCACGAGATTTACGCCCGATGAGGTTGTCCTCGCGGCGGGCGCTGTGAAACCGAACAGCTACGACTACTTCGCGAAATCTGTGGTGCGCTTTGTGGTGCTGAATGATCGGGAGTTCGAGATGGGGACGAGTGACCATGAGTTTACGGATTGGGAAGTGCTGACCGATCGGTTGGAGGGATTTGCGGCAGCCTCACTTGGTCGCACTGCGTGAACACGCGTAATCCCTCTACTGGAAGGTGGCGATCGCTTTCAGTGAAAAGGCAGGTTAGTTGATCAGTACAGCGACAGCTTTGGAATAGCACTTGCGGCGTCTTTCGGCGTCAGCCCATAGCTCAGCCCACGCCCGACCCGATGTGCCAAGGTGGACCAACTTTGCGCAAGATCGGCGGGGAGTTCTTGGGACAAAACTCGGTCGAATAGCTCAAGCCAGATCGGGAAATGCTCCGCATGCACATTCCCCGCAGCTTGGTGAACCTGCATCGGATTGCCGTCATAGCTGCGCTGCAACAACAAGGCGTTGCGCCAGAAACGTCCGATTTTCTCTTCATGTGTAGGCCAGTCGGTCACATGGGCGGCAAAGATCGGCGCCAAGTTCGGATCTTGCCGAACAGCGCTGTAGAACCGCGCTACCACGCGGTCGATCTGTGCTTCGGTAACCGCAATGCGGGGCGGCATTGTCATACGGCGAAAATCCAGACGAAAATGAGGCTCAGGATCAGATAGACAAGGGTGTTGACCATCCAACGGATTAGACCTGCTTCGCCTTCTGGGTCGACACCAAGCCGCTCGCAGACTTTCGTGCCGGGCCAGAGGAATGCTTCGGATAGGGTCATGAGAACATCCTTAATAGGTATTTATAATGCTCAATATATACACGCTTTTAAATGCGTAATGCAAATGCTAAATATTGTACTCATGCAGCTTGATAAATTCTCAGACTATGCCCTTCGCATCCTTATCACCCTTGCGGTGAGAGCTCCGGACCGCGTGGCAACCTCGGAAATCGCCAAGCTTTTTCAGATATCTGAAAACCATCTTTCGAAAATTGCTACACAGTTGACGCGCGAAGAATTTGTAATATCAGAACGTGGCCGGAACGGCGGCCTTACGCTTCGCCATCCTGCCGAAACGATCAGCGTGGGTGCCGTTCTTCGAGCTCTAAAAAAAGACGCGCCTGTAGCTGAATGTTTCGGAGGCAACAAAACCTGTCTTATCTTGCCGGTCTGCGGACTTCGAGGCCCTTTGGCAGACGCACAAGAAGCCTTCTTCGCTACTCTGGACGGCTACAGTCTGGCAGATGTTCTGGGGCCTCGAGGGACCATGGCAGCAATGCTCCGCATTGAAGCGGATACCGCGCAGTAATCCTTGAACGCTATCTATTCAGTGCGTGCCGGTACATCGGCAAAATTACCTCTCGATCAAATGCAACATGACGGCGCAGAGGTTGGAACAGTCCCCGCAAGAAATATCCCAAGGCCTCAGCATCGTTTTGCGCCGGATCGTGAGCGAAACCGTTGATTGCATCAGCCAGCATCGCGGCATGATCCTCATCCTCGATATGTTCAGCATGCAACCTATCAAGCATTTGCGCGGATGTGTCACCGGTCTGCCGTAGAAGTGGAAATACCTCTCTTTCTTCAAGTGACTGGCACTGAGTTAATGTCGGTACCAGACGACCGGCCAGACGGACTGCTGCGTAGGTGTCGAGTTGACTGGGCAGCGTGTCAGCTAAGTCTTCTAATGCGCTGCAGAGAATTTCCTGCTGCGCCAATCCCGCTCCAAACGCATGCATTCGTCTGGAGCAGGATTGGGTGTTCGGATCGTTTACTAACATTCACATTGCCTCCGTGGATCGGGTGCGATACCAGCGCTTTGGTAATATACGTTTTTAAAATGCGTAATTTGATTTACGTCAATGAATTTTATAATGTTCTGATAGATCAACGAGACAAAGAACTTTCAGGTCCTACACATGCGCAGCGATCAGCCAACCACTCCCACTATCTCCCAGGACGTCGTCTTGACCGCGCCCACGATCCGCTGTGGCAGCTGCGTAGCAAAGATTGAGCGGTCTTTGACAGGCATCCCTGGTGTCGCGCGGGTGCGGGCAAATCTTACCCTGAGGCGGATCAATGTGACACTGGCTCAGGCAGATGGCGCGTTGCACAACGTGCTCGCTGAATTGGAAAACATCGGTCACCCGAGCCGTTTGATCGACAGTGCTGATCTGTCAGCAGAGGCCAAAGACGAGACCGAAGTCGCGCTGCTCAAGGCCGTCGCCGTGAGCGGTTTTGGCGCGATGAACGTGATGCTCTTGTCCGTCGCCATCTGGTCCGGCGCGTCAGATGCGACCCGCGACAGCTTCCATTTGATTTCAGGCATCATCGCCCTGCCCATCGTGCTCTATGCCGCGCGGTTCTTTTTTGTCTCCGCTTGGGGCGCGCTGCGCCGGGCGAGCATGAACATGGATGTTCCGATCGCGTTGGCCATTGCGCTGGCACTGGCACTGAGCCTGTTTGAGACCCTGCGCGGTGGCGAAGATGTCTTCTTTGACGCGGCGGTGACGCTGACGTTCTTCCTGCTGATTGGGCGCTATCTGGACTACCGCATGCGCGGCAAGGCGCGCTCGGCGATGACGGGGTTGCAGCGGCTTGCGGTGCGCGAGGCGTGGGAAGTGACGCCCGAGGGCAAGCTGCGCACCGTGGCCGCCGACGCGATCCGCCCCGGCATGGTGCTGCGCATTCCGGCGGGCGAGCGCATCCCGGTGGACCTGCGCATTACCTCCGGCGCCAGCGATTTGGACCGTTCGCTTCTAACGGGCGAATCTGCGCCAGTTGCGGTGGCTGCGGGAGATGTGGTGGAGGCCGGCGCACTGAACCTGACCGGCCCGGTCGATGCCATGGCGCTGCGGCCAGTCGAGGACAGTTTCCTTGCCATGTCGATGCGGATGCTCGCCGGGGCCGAGGAAAGCCGGAGCACCTATGTGCGCATCGCCGACCGCGCAGCCCAGCTTTATGCGCCGCTCATTCACCTTGTCGCCTTTGCCACTTTCGTCGGCTGGTTGCTCGCCACCGGCGACTGGCATCGCGCCGCCTTTGTCGCGATCAGCGTGTTGATCGTCACCTGCCCCTGTGCGCTGGCCTTGGCCGTGCCGGTGGCGCATGTCGTGGCGTCTAGCCGCTTGATGGCTGAGGGCGTGCTGATCAAGGAGGGCTCTGCGCTGGAACGCTTGGCCACCGCCACCCGTGCGATCTGGGACAAGACCGGGACGCTGACCGATGGCAGCCCGGTGCTGGCCGAGGGCCTTGGCACCGCCCCCGGCAGCCATGCCGCCGCAACCCTTGCAGCCCATTCCGCGCATCCGGTCGCGCGCTGTATTGCTGCGGCCTATCCCGCCCCAGCCATGCCGGTTCTAGAGATCCGCGAGCACCCCGGCTATGGCGTTGAGGGCCTTATCGACGGGCGTCTTGCGCGCCTTGGCCGCCCCTCTTGGGTTGCCGACATCGCCGGAGAGATGACACAGGGCGACGGCCCGGCCTTCGCCTTTGTCGGTGAACAGATGCAGCGTTTCCCACTGCGCGAAACCCTTCGCGAAGGCGCCGCAGAGGCTGTCGTCGCCTTGCGAGTTGCGGGGCTGCCAAGCGAAATCCTCTCGGGCGATGCGCCTGCCGCCGTGGCGCGTGTTGCGGCGCAGCTGGAGATTCAAAACACTCAGGCCGGGCTGACTCCGCAAAACAAGGTCACGCGGCTGCAAGACCTCTTGGCCCAAGGCGAACGCCCGCTGATGGTTGGCGACGGGCTCAACGACACCGCCGCTCTGGCCGCTGCGCATGTTTCAATGTCCCCGGCCTCGGCTACCGAAGCCGGGCGCGCGGCGGCGGATTTCGTCTTTTTGCGCGAGGGGTTGGACGCAGTACCGCTGGCGCTTAGCGTAGCACGCCGCACCGCGGCCATCGTGCGCCAGAATTTCGGCCTCGCCATCGCTTACAATTGCATCGCCGTGCCGCTGGCGATCGCAGGCCATGTCACCCCGCTTTTTGCCGCCATCGCCATGTCGGGTTCTTCCATTGCGGTGGTCGCCAACTCGCTGCGGCTGAACCGCCGCCGCATGACCCCATCCGCGCCCCGTTTACAAGAGGTCACCGTATGAACATCCTGCACCTTCTTATCCCGGTCACCTTGGTGATGGGCCTTACCGGTCTGGGGGCTTTTTTCTGGAGCCTCCGGAACCGCCAGTATGAAGACCTTGAAGGCGATGCGGAGCGCATTCTTCATGACGACAACGATACGCCAATGCCGCCGCGAAAGGAAACAATCCGATGATGGAAAACCTAACCATTGCAGAACGCCAACAGGCCATGCTGTTGTCGGGAGGGCTGGCGCTGGTGGGCCTTGTCCTTGCCATTGTCGGGCATGGTGATGCCATGGGGGCCCATGGCTGGATCACGCTGTTCTTTGCGGGCGGTTTGTTCTTTGTCGTCGGCAACGCGCTCTATGCGCCGGAGCCGACCCTTGATCGGACCACCAGCTACTACGATGATCCGACCAAAGTGGGCATTCTGCTGTCGCTCTTCTGGGCGGTGGTGGCCATGGGGGTTGGCGTCTGGGTCGCGGCACAGTTGGCTTGGCCCGACTTTCGCTTTGACGCGCCGTGGTCGAGCTTTGGCCGCATCCGGCCTGTGCATACCTCGGGCGTGATCTTTGGCTTTGGCGGCAACGCGCTGATCGCCACGTCTTATCATGTCATGCAACGCACTAGCCGCGCACGGTTGGCCGGACATGTCTCGCCTTGGTTCGTGCTGCTGGGGTTCAACCTGTTCTGCATCATCGCGGCTTCGGGCTATTTGATGGGGATCACCCAGTCCAAGGAATATGCCGAGCCGGAATGGTATGCCGACATCTGGTTGGTGATCGTCTGGGTTACCTATTTCGTACTTTATATGCGCACGCTGGCACGGCGCAACGAGCCGCATATCTATGTGGCGAACTGGTACTACATGGCGTTTATCCTCGTCGTGGCGGTGCTGCATATCGTCAACAACCTCGCCGTGCCTGCCTCCTTTGGCGCCGCGAAAAGCTACTCTGCCTTCTCGGGCGTGCAGGACGCGATGACGCAGTGGTGGTACGGACATAACGCCGTGGCCTTCTTCCTGACCGCGGGTTTTCTGGGCATGCTCTACTACTTCCTGCCCAAGCGCGCCGAGCGTCCGATCTACTCCTATCGCCTGTCAATCCTGAGCTTCTGGGGCATCGTGTTCTTCTACATCTGGGCGGGCTCACACCACCTGCATTACACCGCCGTGCCGCAGTGGGTTCAAACCCTCGGCATGACCTTTTCGGTGATGCTTCTCGTGCCCAGCTGGGCCAGCGCAGGCAACGCCCTGATGACGCTCAACGGTGCATGGGGTAAGGTGCGCGATGATGCGACGCTGCGCTTTATGATGGTTGCAGCGGTGTTCTACGGACTGTCGACCTTTGAAGGCTCCTTTATGGCGATCCGCGCTGTGAACTCCCTGTCTCACTACACAGATTGGACCGTCGGGCATGTGCATGCCGGGGCCATGGGCTGGGTCGCGCTGATCACTTTCGGGTCGATCTATGCGCTGGTGCCGGTCCTGTGGCGGCGCGACGGGATGTATTCGCCCAAGCTCGTCGAATGGCACTTCTGGCTCGCCTTGAGCGGGACCGTCATCTACGTCTTTGCGATGTGGAACAGTGGCATAATCCAGGGCCTGATGTGGCGCACCTATACCGAAAGCGGCACGCTGGCATATTCCTTCACCGACTCATTGGTCGCAATGCATCCCTACTACGTTGCGCGCACCATCGGCGGGGCTTTCTTTCTCTCGGGCGCAATCATTGGAGCTTTCAACGTCATCATGACAATTAGAAAGGTCCGTGAGGACACTCCGGAACTCGATTATCCGACCAAATCCGAAGCGGGTGAACCCGCGGTACCAGCTGCGGAGTAATGGCTATGTTGCGTAAAATACTCAAACCCTTCTCGAAGTTTTTCGAATTCCATGCGCGGAGCCACTATCGTGCAGAGCGGCATTCCATGGCTCTGACAATCGGGATTATCGCGGCCTCGGCTGTGGGCGGCTTTGTCGAAATTGCTCCGCTGTTCAGCATTGACGAAACTGTCGAAGCAGCACCCGACATGCGTGTTTACACGCCGCTGGAGCAGGCCGGGCGCGATATCTATATCCGCGAAGGTTGCTATGCCTGCCACAGTCAGATGATCCGAAGCCTACGCGACGAGGTGGACCGCTATGGCCCCTATTCGCTGGCTGTGGAGAGCCAATACGACCACCCGATGCTTTGGGGGTCAAAGCGTACCGGGCCGGACCTTGCGCGGGTTGGGGAAAAATTCTCGGATGAATGGCAGGTGCAGCACCTGGTCGATCCTCGCTCTCTGGTGCCGGAATCTGTGATGCCGCAATATGCCTTCCTACTTAATGCGCCTCTCGAAACTGCGAGCCTTCCCGGACGGTTGGCGGCACTTCGGACCGTGGGTGTGCCCTATAGCGATGAACAGATTGAGAACGCGGCAGACGATGCGCGAGGCCAAGCCTATCCGGATACCGACCGCGCCTATGCGGTCGAAGAACGCTATGGCGAGGCGACGAACATCCGTTTCTTCGATGGCCGCCGGGACCGCTTGACCGAAATGGACGCCCTTGTGGCCTACCTACAGATCATGGGCGGCCTGACTGACCTGCCTCAAAAAACTCAAATAGCTGAAGGGGAGTGAGACCATGGATCTAAGCTATGAGACCCTATCAACTATCGCGAAGTACTTTGGGCTATTCTACCTAATCGCTTTGTCGATTGGGATTACCATTTATGCCTTTTGGCCAAGCTTAGGAAAACGGTTCGATAAGGCTGCGCAAAGCGTGCTGGACGATGAGGAGGGCCCATGTCGGTAAAGAAGCGCGATCCGCTCACAGGTCACGAAACCACTGGGCACGAATGGGACGGCATTACAGAACTGAACACCCGCGTCCCTCGCATCGTTTGGTTTTTTGTCGCCGTTACTCACATCTGGGCGTTGGTCTATTGGGTGTTGATGCCCTCTTGGCCGCTCATCAACACCTATTGGAAGGGACTGCTGAACTATGATCAAGCTATTGTGGTCGAGGATAAGGTGGCCAAGGCCTACCGCACGCTTGATGAATGGCGCGCTCCCCTAAGCGAGCTTTCGGCCGAGGAGATCCGCGAAATCCCTGAACTCATGGCCCATGTTGATCGTACGGCACCTACGCTATTTGGCGACAATTGCGCAGCCTGTCATGGAACGGATCTTGCCGGGGCGCCCGGCTATCCGAGCCTTGTTGACGACGCTTGGCTTTGGGGGGGCGATAGCGAGACGATCATGGAAACCCTTCGGGTGGGGATCAACGCACCGCATCCGGAGACTCGCTATGCCCAAATGCTCGCCTTTGGTCGCGATGGATTGCTCAGCCGCCCTCAGATCCGCACGGTGGTTGATTATGTGCAGTCTCTTTCGGGCATAGAGCGGGACCTGCCCGCCGGCCGTCTGGAAGAGGGCGCCACGATTTTCGCTGAGAATTGCGCAAGTTGTCATGGCGAGAACGCTCTCGGCATTCAAGACATGGGGGCGCCTAACCTGACTGACGAAGCTTGGGTTTATGGCGGAGATGATGCGACTATGTTCAAAACAATCCACGATGGCCGCCAAGGCTGGATGCCCGCCTGGGAAAATCGTCTGACCGACGCAGATCGGATGATGCTAACACTGTACATCCAAAGTCGCGGTGCGGAGGGGCAGCCATGACCCGACCACGCATCTGGGCCGCAGCCGGGGCGGCATTGCTGGTTTCCGGCTTTGTCGCGGCGAATGCGCATCTTGTCTCCGTCGCGATCGGGACGCAGCCCGATTGCGTTCTTCTTCCATCGCACAAAGAGGGCGCTGCCAATCGTGTAGCGAAACCATCATGCTGAGCGACCGTACCAACCATTCTGACTCTCCACCGCCCCCTGACAATCCACATGCAGGGGGGATGATCCCTCAAGTCACCCCTCCCTTGCCGCGTGAAAGCCCACATGCGCGACAACTGCCTGCCAGCATGGCCTTAACTTGGCTCAAGCGTGGCTGGTCGGATTTTCTTTCCCATCCATCGTTGAGCCTGTTTTACGGCATTCTCGTCTTTGCGGTCTCGGCACTGGTGGTCTGGGGCCTGTTCCAATTCCGCTATGAATATGCGCTCTTCCCAGCACTTGCGGGCTTTGTGCTTCTCGGCCCGTTGATCGCGGTTGGCCTTTATGAGAAGAGCCGTCGGATTGAGGCGAATGAGCGGATCACCATGGGCGGTATGTTATTTGCGCGTCCCGCGTCAAAGCACCAAGCGTTGTTTATGGGGGTGTTGCTGCTCGGTCTGTTCCTTTTGTGGCAACGGGCTGCTGTCCTTATTTACGCTTTGTTTTTTGGATTGGTCGATTTCCCCGGCACGGATGAACTGGTCCCAATGCTTCTATTCACCCCAACCGGCTGGGCGCTTCTTGTGACGGGTGGTGCCATTGGCGCTCTCTTCGCGGCCTTTTCGTTCGCCATAAGTGTTTTTGCTGTGCCAATGTTGATGACCGAGCGTACAGATGCGCTGTCGGCTATGGGGATTTCGATGGCGATGGTCTGGGCCAACCTGCCCGTGATGCTTGTATGGGGCAGCATCGTGGTCGTGCTAACCGTGTTGTCTCTAGTGACTGGGTTTTTAGCATTGGTTGTTGTTTTCCCCGTGCTGGGGCATGCTACATGGCATGCCTATCGCACAGTGCGTCCCGACGAACGTCAGCAGGGCGAGAGTGAGCGGATGTTTGTAAGGCCGGCCTAAACGGAAGGGTGAAGTCCATGCCTAAGATCTCACACCCCTTTTAACCGTATCTTTGAACCTGGCATACTTAACGAGGCAATATCCCACGAAGGGATCGTGAAACTAACCGAAAGGGATAAGGAACACTTGCTGCGGCATTCTTGTTTTACCTTCAAAGGAGGATTCAGATCATGCCAAAATTCAAACAAGGCGATCACGTCAGTTGGAACTCGGAGGCTGGGCGGGTCAGCGGCAAAATAACAAAAGTCCATGAGGCAGATTTTGACTACAAAGGGCATCGTCGTCGCGCATCCAAAGATGAGCCGCAATATGAGATCGAAAGCGACAAGACTGACCACATCGCTGCTCATAAGGAAGATACGCTCACCAAGCTGTAATCATGACCTTTCGATTTCACTCTATTGGCCACTCCACTCGAACACCGGAAGAGGTGATCGACATGTTGCAGTTTGCCGGGGTCCAGCTTTTGATCGATGTGCGATCTTTCCCGAAGTCCCGCAGATATCCTGCTTTCAACGATGACCAATTCCCCCAAACACTCGCCCCATATCAGATTGGCTACCAGCATATGCTGGCGCTCGGCGGTCGGCGCCCAAAACAGAAAGAAGTGGACGACGATTTGAACGCCAACTGGCGTGTCCGCAGTTTCCAGAACTACGCGGATTATGCCCTAGGGGACGCGTTCCAGACAGCCTTCGCAGAGTTAATCGATCTGGGGCGAACCAAGATCGTCGCAATGATGTGCTCTGAGGCAGTCTGGTGGCGCTGTCACCGGCGGATCATCACGGATTATTTGCTGCTGCATGGTCATTCTGTAGGGCACATCATGTCAGCAAAGAAAATCACCAAGGCGACACCGTCAGAAGCGGCCGAGCTTCGTCCAGACGGCACCGTGGTCTATCCTCCGCTGAATATTTCAGACTGAATTTAGAGGCAATTCTGCATGCGGTTTTCAGACAGCTTCGATCGTTTCTGCCCGGCGGCCAACGGATACACGCGGTTCCAGTATAGCATGGCAGTAATGGCTCATATGCATAGGCTGTAGTCTCCGTACTAGATTGAAAAGACAAGCTTGGGCGTGCCGGTTACGGTGGTTTGGGGCTTTGTTGCGAGCTATGCTCTGCTTCTTACCAGCCGTTAAAACGCGGCCAAACGTCAAGCGGACCGCCGTCTTGCCGCACTAGATGGTAGCGGTCGTGCTGGGCGGCGGTAGCACAGGCGTGGTTGGGCAGGATTCGCAGGCGGGTGCCGACGGGAAGGTCCAGCGGCGGCGGGTTTGCGCCCTCGCGCTGCGCGATGATCCCGTGTTCCTGATTGGCGCTGACGACGATATAGTCGGTCAGGATTTGACCAGTCTCGTCGCACACCAGGCCGTAGCCTTGGTCCACGTCCTGCGCCGCCGTGCCCCGGTCGCGGGACATTGCCATCCAGCCTGCGTCGATCATGGTCCACCCCTTTGCGGGTTGGTGGCCGATGACCGTGGTCAGCACGCTTAGGGCAATGTCATCTTGGGTGCAGACGTCGATCCCGGCCATGACCAGATCAAAGAACATATAAACGCCGGCGCGCAGTTCGGTCACACCTGTGAGGTCGCGCGCGGCATGGGCGGTGGGGGTCGAACCTATGCTGACCACGGGGCAGGAGAGGCCCGCGCCGCGCAGGTTTTCGGCGGCGGTGACAGCGGCTTTGCGCTCCTGTTCGGTAAAGTCTGCATGGGCGGCAGCGCCCCGGACCGTATAGCTTTCGCCCGCATGGGTCATCACACCGCGCATGCACTCGGCGGCGTGCAGGATGCGTCCGACCTCAACGAGCGCAGGGTCATCCGGGCGCAGCCCGCCGCGGTGACCGTCGCTGTCAATCTCGATCATCGCGGGGACGGAGGCCTCTGCTGCGGCCTGTGCCTGTGCTTCGTTGTCGAGGATCACCACAAGATCGCAGCCCTTTTCGCGCAGGTCCTGTATGCGTTTCAGCTTTTGCGGCGCGATCCCAACAGCATAGAGAATATCGCTGTGGCCTGCGGCAAAGAAAACCTCGGCCTCGGCCAAGGTTGAGACGGTGATGGGCCCCGGTGTTCCGCCAGTCAGGCGGCGGGCGACCTCGATGGATTTCGCGGTTTTCAGATGCGGGCGCAGCGCCACGCCCAAGGCTTCCGCGTGACGGGCGAGCCGTGAGATATTGCGCTCCATCCGCGCCTCGTCGAGCAGGAGAGCAGGGGTGTCGAGCAGGGCGGCGGCAGGGTCGGTCATCGGGCAGTCCTTTCGCGGTTTACAGTGACTTATCACCGAAAATCGCAGGACAACATATGCAAACACATGCGCTTGGTTTGCGGGCTGCCATTGGTCTTTGCCACGCGCCCAGCTATGCGCCCGGCGCATCTCGGCAAGACCGTTTCGTCCCTGCTCAACTGCCTATTCATCCCCATCTATTGGGAAGATTGGACAGATCATGCAGGCAACAGCCCCACACCCCCTTATCTTCACGCTTCCCAAGCTGCGCGAGACGCTTTTGTGGCACTACCGCCGTCTGAGTGAGACATCGCGCAGACTGCGCTTTATGGGAAAGATCAAGGAAGACGTGCTGGCGAAAACGGCCAATACCTCTTCGCCGGATGTTACCTTTGGCGTCGAGAGCGACGGCGCGTATCGGGGTATTTTGGAACTCTATATCATCGACGCTGGACGGGGTGAGATTGGTCTGTCTGTCGAGGACGCCTACCAAGGGCGCGGCATTGGACGTGCGCTGTTCCGCCGGGGGGTGGCAGAGGCGCGTGCCAGACGGTTGGAGACCGTTGATGTGCATTTTCTGCAGTCCAACCAAGCGATCCGGAAGCTTTGTCTTGAGGTGGGCGGCGACATTCGCGCGAACGGGTCAGAGTGTATGTCGACCATCCAACTCTGATACGCGCCTCTGAGCGGCTGGACGCCTTGCATTAGACATGCGAGTTTACCCTCCAGCAGACTAGAGGGCGTTGAAATGATTGCGGCAGTTGCAAAATTTCTTGCCGGGCTTGTCGTAACCCTCGGCGTTTTGATCCTGATCGCCCGACTGGTTTTTCCCTACCGGGGATTGAGAACCGTCAAGATACCCAGGCCCTCCCCCCGACGACGGAGGGGGCGCTGGCGGTGGCGTTGTCATCTCAAGAAAAAACGCATGGGGGGCAAACGGGTGTCGCGCCTTTGCAAAAGGGGGCGGATGCTTTTGCGGCGCGTATCCTTTTGGCCGATGCGGCAGTGTCCTCCATCGATGCGCAATATTACATTTGGCATGATGATCTAACCGGCACGCTCTTGCTTGGCGCCTTGCGCCGCGCGGCGGATCGAGGCGTGCGGGTGAGGCTTTTGTTGGATGACAACGGGACAACGGGATTGGACCCGGAGCTTGCCGCGCTCGACGCCCATCCGATGATCGAGGTGCGTCTGTGGAATCCGTTCAACCTGCGCCGGTTCAAGATGCTGTCCTATGGCTTCGACTTTTTCCGCCTTAACCGTCGTATGCACAATAAATCCTTCACCGTGGACGGCCATGCAACGATCCTCGGCGGCCGCAATATCGGGGACGAGTATTTCGCCACCGGCCCGACCGCGCTTTATGTCGATCTGGACGTTCTCGCCGTGGGGCGGGTGGTGGCTGATGTGTCAGCAGACTTTGACCGCTACTGGCGTGCGGGCGCGGTTCATCCTGCGGGGCCGATTGTGGGTGCGCCGCGGGAGGGTGATCCGCTTGCCGCGCGGTTGGCAGAATTGGAGACGGACCCGCAGCTTGGTGAGTACAGGCAGATTTTGCAAAGCTCGGACATCGTGAACGCTCTCGCAGCGGGGGAGTTTGGCGTTGAGTGGACCACAGCACAGTTGATCAGCGACGATCCGATCAAAGGCGAAGGCGCGGTGGCTCGGGAAGACTTGCTGGCCTCGCGGCTGGCGGATGCGGTCGGAAAGATTGAGACCCGCTTTGACGGCGTTTCGCCCTATTTCGTACCCGGCAAGGCCGGGGTTGAGGCTTTTGCGCTGCTGGCGGCACGCGGGGTGCAGGTGCGGATGTTGACCAACTCGATCGAGGCGACTGATGTGCTGCCGGTCCATGCAGGCTATGCGAAACGGCGCAAGAGTATGCTGCGCAGCGGCGTGCAGCTTTACGAATTGCGCCAGCAGGCTGCGGTGGATGCCCCGACAGACCGGTTTGGCCCTTTCGGGTCATCGGGCGCGAGCCTTCATGCCAAGACTTTTGCCGTGGACGGCGCGCGTATTTTTGTGGGCTCGTTCAACTTTGATCCGCGATCAACGACCTTGAACACGGAGATGGGTCTGTTGATCGACAGTGACAGCATGGCACAGGGGTTGCATGACGCCTTTGACGCGGACCTGCGCGGGCTGGCATGGCGGGTGGAACTGGACGGCGGGGATATGATTTGGAGAGACCCGCAAACAGATGTTGTGACGACAGATGAACCGGGAACGAGCCTGCTGAGACCGCTGGCGTTGACGATCGTCGGTTGGTTGCCGGTTGAGTGGTTGCTGTAGCCGTTCTGTTTGCGGGAAATTGAAGTGGCATCTGGGTTAGCGGGAATACCGCGCTGCGGTCAGCCCCTCCATGGAAATTTCCGGCTGCTTTCCCAAGACCAGATCGGCCACCGCGCGGCCTGAGCCGCAGGCCATCGTCCAACCCAGCGTTCCGTGGCCGGTGTTGAGAAACAGGTTGTCATATTGGGTGGCTCCAAGAACCGGTGTGCCGTCCGGGGTCATGGGGCGCAGGCCCGTCCAGCCTTCGGCTTTGGAAATGTCGCCGCCCCGCGGAAAAAGATCGCCGATGACGTGTTTGACCGTATCGACCGCATGAGGCCCGAGCCGGTTGGAATAGCCTGCGATTTCGGCCTGACCTGCCACGCGGATACGGTCCCCCAGCCGCGTGATCGCGACCTTATGGGTCTCGTCCATGACCGTCGATTGCGGGGCGTATTCATCGTTCGTCACTGGCAAGGTGACCGAGTACCCTTTGACTGGATACACCGGCAATTTGATCCCGATGGGATTGAGCAAGCGCACCGCATAGCTGCCCATGGCGCAAACATAGGCATCGCCGGTAATGCGTTCACCAATCTCGGTATCGATGCCAGCAATGCGGCCATTTTCAACGGCGACAGAGCTGATAACTTGGCCATAGTGAAAGACTACGCCCATTTCGACGCATTTTTTGGTCAGCCCTACGGTGAACATCCGGCAGTCGCCGGTTCGGTCGGCCGTTAGCCGCAAACCGCCAACAAATTTATGCCGGACCTCGGCCAAAGCGGGTTCGGCGCCGATACAGCTATTGCGGTCCAAGACATCGTAGGGCGATCCATATTCGGCCAGAATATCCTGATCCGCTTGTGACGCCGCCATCTGTTTGGCGGTTCGGAACAGCTGCAAAGTGCCTTGTTCGCGCCCATCATAGGCAATGCCGGTCTCGGCGATCAATTCGGGCATGACATCGCGCGAATAGCTCGACACGCGGACCATGCGGCCCTTGTTGATGCGGTAGCTTTCCTCGGTGCAGTTGCTGACCATACGCGCGCACCAAGCCCACATGGTCGGGCTGATCAGCGGCCAGATAAACAGGGGCCGCCGCTTCATGAACATCCATTTGACCGCTTTCATCGGGATGCCCGGTGCCGCCCAGGGGGAGGTCATGCCGTAGCTGAGCTGGCCCGCATTGGCATAGCTGGTTTCACGTCCTGGCCCGGACTGCCGGTCGATCACCACGACCTCCGCCCCTTGTTTTGCCAGATAATATGCGGTGGTAACGCCGATGACGCCCGCACCCATGACAACGACTTTCATTCCAACCGCCTTTTGTACGATCCCGGCGCAGGGCCGCGGATGTGTAGAGTTAAATTAAGTATCAGCCCTGACAGTCGTCAGAGCGCTTTTCGACCTTGAGGATCGTCAACATGCGCCGCTGGTTTTCCCGGCGCGTGTCCCAGTAAAAGCTCGCTCTTTCGCGCAGGCCCAAAAGCGCCACGCCAATGGGGGTAATGACCGAGATTTGAGAACGGGTGATATCCGCATCCTCAGGATAGACGAGCGTGACCGATTTTCCTGTCCGGTGGTCTCATCGCGGTAGGTCACCTTGCTGCCGATGCCGACGACATCGCTGGGCATTTGCTGATCCCCGACGATCTGCGCCCGGCCGATCTCTTCGAACAAGCGGTCGGCCAGCGTCGGGTGACGGCGGATCGTCCCCTCGGCCAGCGCTTCGAGGTGACCCAGATCGGCGGCGTTCAAAACAAGATGCGGATTGCGGCTTGTGACAGGGTTTGCACTCTGAATGGCTTTAGTCATTTTAAGCACTCCTGCGCGTAAATTCCGTTCTTCTGTGCTGTGCAGAAAGGCTGGACAACTGAGATCATAGATAGGGTGACGATGCTGCCATCTTGGTTCAGCAATGGCGCACGCTCTCCGACGCGCATACCGATGAGCGTGGCCCCAAGCAGGGACGCCACGGCGATCACACCTCCCGGCGCGCCCGGTCTTGCCGTATGCACAAGCAGCCCTGTACTCGGCGCGGCGCCGTCGATGACATAGGTCACTTCGGTGCCTCCCAAAACAAGATCGAGATAGGGCAGGTCAGCGACGGGGCGCACGTTCAGCAGTTTGTTGGCAAGCACATAGGCCAAAAGGGTCGACCCCGGCCGGGTGACATTATCGCAATCCTCAAGGTGTTCTTGGAGTTTGTGATAGTCCGATTGTGGAAGGACCGTTGGCGTGTTCCCGAGCGCACGAAAGACGTTGCGGCTGGTGGACGGGGACTGATCGGTTGCAATGACAGTGGCCATGTTCTCTCCTCGGGCGCAGAGCGCCGCTTTCACGTTTTTCAGTAAGTGAAGAGGCCCCGGGGAGTACGTCAGGCGCAGTTGCGCCTAGACCGCCCGGGGATACGGGCGGTTCAGAAGTAGAAATCGGTAATGATCTACGTGTTCCAACATGCAAACTAACCTAAGCACAGACATGGGCCTCGTCAATCTGGCTGAGAGGTCTTCTTGAGCCACGCCCTCTTGCTGAGCGAGATTGTGCAGAGGGATCGGTCGTTTTAACGTGGATAAGGGGGGCGCAGGCTTTCTCCATCGCGACGTCGGTTTTACAATCTTGAGCCTTGAGGCGCGCTAGCAGACTGGCAGGTCTCAAAACCGGCCTGACCCCACCATGGCGCGGAGCATTCACGCGGCATTCTCATGGAAATCCGCCCGCGTGGTGGCGAGATCGGCAGTCACCGGGTTTTTGGCAGGTTCAGCCGTTCCGATTAAATGGCGCCTCTGTGCTGCAAGGCGCTCATGATTTGACAATAGATTACGCAGCATCTCTTTGGCAGATTGGGACACATCGGCTTCGCGACCCCCCCGGAGACTTGGACGGGGTCGATCACCGCCGATTTGCCTAAGGCGCGGATGCGCTCGGCGATCACATCAGCGGCGGCGAACATACCGGTATATTGCGTCTCGGTCCGTCCATGCACCGTTAGGAAATGCGAGCCGGTCACATTCCAATGGTACATATGCGACCTCATCACCAACCGATAGGTGGCCGACCGCGCTTCATACAGGGCGTCCGCTAGAGAGGCGACGTTGGCAATATTGGCGGTGCTGGTTTGGGAATGGGTTACTGTCGCAGATAGCTCCTGATGCACTTTGGTGAATGGCCAAACTCCCGCGCCCCGGTGGCTGACACAGGGGCGCGAGCGGCTCTTTGGGAAGAGCTTGCGAGACTAGGCCAGGCAAGTGAGGCGTGCTGATCGGCCTGCGCGGACGATTTGGCGGATCGGTGCTGAGCGTGAGAACAGGCCGGTTCCAGCCGCAGATCGGCATCGTTCATCCCGCCGACCATATTGCGGATGTCGCCTCGGTAGATGCCGATATCGCGCAGTGTGGCGTCATCCATTGCCTCAAGTTCCGCCATCGCCCGGCGTCGCTGCCTGCGGCGGGCGAGCGAGGTCGCAAGATCGCGGAAGACTGAGAATGGTGCCGCATTTCGCTTCTTGCCGTGCGAAATCGTTGAGCATTTTTCGAGTGATATAGATGGCCATTTGATCCTCCATAACAGCAGATGCTGTCGGCTGAACGCGCAGTGACCAGACAGGTGGCACTACTCCAACCCCGCTGCAAAGCGTCGTTCTGTTTGACTGTTGAAAATGAAATCAAACCCCCGAGCTATGGACAGACCAAAAGGCCCGCCCGCTCGGGGCTACCGGCGGTTCAGCAGACGTTCTGCGCTTGGCAGAACCCTCATATGAAAGCGGATCATCATGCTCCTAATATGGGAATGAACCCCGCAGCATGCAAGTGCAGGGCGGGGTGAGCATGCCTATGAAACCGCCGGGTTTTCTAGCTGATCGAGGGCCGTTTGATCCGGCCGAGAAACTCTGTCCGGTCCGTGCCTTCCATGCCCTCATCTGAGGCGCGCATCTCGGCCTTTTTGTCATCGCGTCACGCTTTGAGCAGTTCGTTCTTGCGATCCGCGATCGCGCGTGGCGTCGTTCAAGATTTCTTCAGGAACGTCATATTCCCGACGTACGGCATTGCGGCTCTCCTTCGGTCGATCTCACCAGATGCAAGCACGAAAAACGGTTTGGCAAAAACTCTGCCGCGAGGTGCGGTACAGCATGACCCGAGCCGTGTTGTGCATGTAGCTTGCTTTCGCTGACAGGGCGCAGCACAACAGGCCAATGCGATGTGGTTTAGAAAGGTCTGACCCGATGACCAAAGTTCCGACCACGCGAATTGATAGGCTGCTGGGGTCCTTGGGCTATGGCTCACGCGGAGAGATTGCGCAGATCGCGCGGGCGCGACGGATTGTGCTGGATGGTGCGCGGGTCGCGGATGTGGCTAAGCGCGTTCCCTTGTCCCCGGATCTCACCGAACGGATGACCGTCCACGGCGCGCCGCTGGACCCCTTGCCGGGGATGGTGGTGATGATGAATAAGCCAGCGGGATACATCTGTTCGCGCAAAGACAGCGGGCCGCTGGTCTATGATCTTTTACCCGACCGCTGGCGGCATCGCAAACCCATGCTCTCGCCTGTTGGTCGGCTGGACAAGGAGACCTCTGGTCTGCTGTTGCTTACGGATGATGGCGATCTGTTGCACCGGATCACCAGCCCCAACCTCGCTGTCGAAAAGACCTACCGAGCCAGTCTGGCGCGGCCCGTTGAGGGCCATGAGGTGGACGTGTTTGCATCGGGCGAATTGATGTTGAGCGGAGAGAAAAAGCCACTGCATTCCGCCAAGCTCTGCGTATTGTCACCCACAGAGGCGCGGTTGAGCATTACCGAGGGCCGATACCACCAGGTGCGGCGCATGTTTGCCGCCGTGGGCAACCATGTGGAGGCTCTGCACCGCGAAGCTCTGGGCGATCTGACATTGCCGGAAAATTTGCAGGCAGCTGCGTGGTGCCTTCTGAATGCGGATGACACCGCTAAGGTTTTCGCAAAATTGTCGAGCTAGTCTGGACGTCGCCGCGTTCATCGGCAAACCATTGCAGAGATCAAAGCAAGCCGCATCCCTTAGAGGTGGAAGCAAAATGAACGATACGTGTATCTTTTGTCGGATAGCGCGGTCTGATCTGCCTGCGTTCAAGTTGTTTGAAGACGATTTGATCCTCGCATTTCTTGATCTGCATCCGATCCGAGAGGGTCATACGCTAATCATCCCCAAGCAACATTATCCGTGGTTTGAGGACATGCCCGAACCCGTGGCAGCGCGGATCATGACAGTTGGGCAGCGGTTGGCGCGGGCGATGAAGGACGAATGGCAAGTCGAGCGCGTGGCGTTCTTCTATACCGGTATTCACGTCGCCCATACCCATGCCCATGTTGTGCCGATGTTGCACCAGCACGATGTCACCTCGGCCCGCTATCTTGAGGACGGGACCGAGGCGTTCACCTTGCCGCCCTCGCCGGGGAAAGCGGCGTTGCTGCAAACCGCCGAGCGTATGATAGTGCGATTGGAGCAGGACGGTTAAGCGGACGATAGCCCGAGAGATTAGCCCCGGTCGATGGGACGGGGCACCCTTGGTTGCCTCAAGCCAAATTCCAATGCGTCCCTGTACCAGTCGCCTGTCTCTGCGGCGGCCTCATAGGTGGTTTGCAGAAAGGCCATTAGCGTGCCGCGCGGATCATCGCTGCTTTGGACGGCCTTCTAGGGCAGGTGCAACTCGCCAAGGTCTTTGCGGTGCGGCTTGCCGGTAAAGGTATGCCGAACGACGCGATCTTGCGGGAGAGTTGGCTCTCAGCGCTGGCGCTTGGCGGGCTGACTTTGCGCGCTTTGGGCTATGCGGACGACGATGCGGATAATGTGGTCAATCGCTTGCGCAAGAGTGACGTCGAGTGGTTGGACCAGCAGATCACTGCCGCGCGGAACGAGCGCGGGCGAGAGGATATTGTTGCAGCGATTACGCCTGAACCGGTATAAGGCCATTAGCTGAACATTTGCGTTTTTGCGAAAAGCGTAGGCAACCTGTTCCAGCGGCACGCGGAATATTAGAAGTCTTGACCTTTTTGCGTCCTGTCCTGTTCAGTTTCAGCACATAAACCTTAATAGGCAGAAGAATACCCAATGTCGTCGCGGGCGGCAGGTCGACGGGAGAAAAGGTAACATGCGGATATGGCACCACCTTGAACCGGCGCTGCCCCGGTTCCACGGGGGCGAACCGCTGCGGGCGGGTCTTGGCGCCCTCATTGGTATCAGCGTTTGCGTGGGGCTGGCCTATCTCGGTGCGCTCTTTGGGCAGACATCCTTCTATCTCGTGGCCCCTTTAGGTGCGACGGCGGTGTTGCTTTTTTGCGTGCCAAACTCGCCGCTGGCGCAGCCATGGTCGGCAGTAGTGGGTAACATCAGCGCTGCTTTGGTGGCTTTGATAGCGGTTTGGTACATCCCCGGTCCTTGGTCAGTTGGCATCGCAGTGGGTGGTGCGATCACTGTTATGATGTTTCTGCGCGCCTTGCATCCGCCGGGCGGGGCGGTAGCCTTGCTGACCGCGCTCAACCCCGAATTGGCATTCGAGGCTGGGCCGTGGTTCGCCTTGGTGCCGCTGGGGTTGGCGACGGTGGTGCTTGTGCTCTGCGCCACAGTCTATAACCGGCTGACAGGGCGGAAATATCCCTTTCGCTTGCCAAAAGAAGAGCCAGATGACGCGCCGCCGCGTTTGGGGTTGTCGACGGACCAGCTTGGCGAATTGCTGGAGCGCTACAATCAGACCACGAACCTCGGCGTGGCCGATCTGGGGCGTCTCCTTGCCGCCGCCGAGGCCGAAGCGGCGCAGCATCGTTTTGACGGTACGACCTGCGCAGACATCATGACCAGCGATCTGATCACGGTTGACCCTAAGACATCTCTTAAGGAAGCGACGCGATTGCTGCGTAAACACCGGATCAAGAGCCTACCGGTTGTCGACGCTGGGGATACCCTGCGCGGGGTGATCTTGCAGGCTGATCTGCTCGGCATGATAGCCGCGCAAGGCCGCCCCTTGGCCCGCAAACAGCAGGCACGACAGACTGTGGGGGACGTCATGCATTCGGCAAACCGGGCGGTGCCGCATGACCTTCCGGTTGGGGTTCTGCTGAACCGCTTGGCCGAGCAGGGCAGTGATGTGATTCCCGTCGTGAAAGGCACGCAGCTTGTCGGCATTTTGACGCGGACAGACATCATGCGGCTGCTGCTGCAAGGTGCGGACGAACGGGCCGTGGCCTGAACCGACGTTAATTGGCCACAGGCGTTTCTTCTTCCTCTGGCGTGCGCGGGTCAAGCTCCACGGCCACCGGGGAAATATACGGCAGCGGCACAAACTTCTCGCGACCTTCCACCGGAAGTGCCTGTCTGTTGCGAATGGCGACCAGCACAAAGAGCGCATAAAGAACGGCGACAGCGGATTCGAACAGGAAGAACGACGCAGGCCCAAAGATCGACATCAGGAATGACGCCAGTAGCGGTCCGACCGTGGCGCCGATGGAATAGACCATCAACAGACGCCCTGACGCCGCTACGTAAAACCGCTTTTCCAACCGGTCGAAGGTCTGCGCGACGCAGAGCGGGTAGACGCTGCTGATAGCGCCACCGAAGGCCAAGGCCATCGTGATCAGGACCACTAAGGGAACCCCGCCCGAAAGCGCGGTGCTGAGCAACCCCCATGATACCCCAACCACCAACAAGAGGCAGGACATGACGATGCGCCTGTCAAACCGGTCCGCAAGCATCCCTACAGGCACTTGAAAGCCAAGACCGCCCAGTACGACCGTACTCATGAACATCGCGGCTTCAGGCACGGTCAACCCGATCTGCCGGGCAAAGACGACGCCGAGTGCGTAGAAAGACCCGACAGGCACGCCCGCAACAACCGTGCCGACGACCTCAACACTCGATGCATTGTATAGCGTTCAAATGTCGAGCGGCTGAGAAGCTTTCAAGTCCGGCTCGCCCAAGCGGGTCATCGCGATGGGGTGAGCGACAACCCGATGAGTGTCGATGCGATCATCAAATGATCGCTGCCGCCGCCTGTGCCAAGGTTGACTAAAGTCTGCCCCGCAGCAATCGCCAGATAAAAGACCAGCATATAAAAGCCAAGCACCCGGTCGCGCGTCTCGTTGCTGCTGCGGTCGTTCAACCAGCTCTCGATGGACGTGGTCATGCCGACTATGCAGAAGCCGTTGATCATCCGCAACAGGATCCATGCTGCTGGAAACTCAAAAAAACCATAGGCCAAGCAGACCGCCGCCGTCAGCGCGGCAAAGGCAGAGAAGGCTCGAATATGGCCGATCCGCAGAATGACACGTTTGGTATAGAGCCCGCCAAAGGCCAGCCCCATGTAATAGGCGGCCATCACGACACCGGTCAACGCAACTGGATAGCCTGCTGCCTCCATTCGCAAAGGAAGGATGACACCAAGCAGGCTGTTGCCCGCGATCAAGAGCGTGGTCCCGCCGAAGAGGGCTCTGACGGGGGCGAGCAGGGAGCGTACTGTTTGGGCCATCGTTGCATTATGTCTGAACGGAAGCTCGAAGCCTAAGTAATCGTCACCCTTCAGCCTAGCAGAGAAAAGTGACCTAATTGAAAAAAGAAAGCCCCGGCAGATGCCGGAGCTATGAAATCTGTGACATGAGCAGAGCGCTTAACCCGTCCGATCAAGAACGATGCTGGACCTCTGCCAGACGTTTCACTGCGCTGTCAGCGTATTTCCTCCATATCCAATATGCGCCGGGCCGGAGGCATCGCCACCTTGCTCAACTGCATGGCGGAATGTATTGCGGCCAGCCCAAGAAGGGCTGCGACCATGGGCGAAGCCGCGTACCCTTGCCATGATCTACTGCGTTTCCCGGCAATCGGAGCCGGCGCTCCACCATCGTCCTCCCAGCGAGCAACACAGTCGTCTGACGGTAGAGCGGGCCTTGCACTGACCTGCGGTTCAAACAATTCCGGAAACAGCTCTTCAAAATCTGCTTTGCAAAGCATCATCTTTTCGGTCCTCTCGTAGCTTTGAAATATCGCGAATGCAGCGTTTACGCCTTTTGGGGATGCTGCATCGTGCGCCTCACGGAAAAACGTTAATCACGCGTGATGATGCTTAAGAGACGTGGAGCCGTTCTTGGGCAGGTTATCGGCTTGCATGCGCTTCACGATCAGCGGGATTTCGTCCCGGCGAAGACCGATGTCACGTAGGACGTAGTCGTCCAACTCGTGTAAGGCGGCAATTGTCCTTTGACGCTGCCAGCCAAGAACCGCAGACCGCATCAGACGGCGAAGAGCGCCCGGCTGCGCGGAAGAACCCGCTGGTTTTGGCGAGGGGGGCGCCGATTTGAATGGTGAATAATTGGCGATGAAATAGGCGTACATGACATCCTCCATGACGAGATGATTAAACCGCGACGGAGGTAGCCTCTCGCTCAGCCATGCGCATAAAAGCGATTGGCGTCGGAGGCGCATACGTCCGTCATGTTGATTGATCCTGAGATCGAGTGAACCCCGTGGCTGGAACAGGCGTTGCCGCACCATTCCGCCCGGGGCTACCGGCGGTTCAGTGTTTTTCCTGCGTTCAGCAGGAGCCTCGTATGAATTCCGAACATCGTCATACCTCTGACATGGGCCGCCCCGAGCGACTTATCAAGCGTTCGGGGTGGCCTGCGACCTTCTGTCCTAATTTGCCCCTCAAAAGGCGATGCGCCTATTCCTGCGGCATGTCGCTAGATTGTTCACAGAGAACTCTGGTCTCGTCCATCTGGTTCTCCAAAAGCAAGGTCATGCCTTTGGTCGACAAGGTATCAGCGCCCGAGACATAGCGCGCGCCCGAACCAGACACGACGTTGACGAAAATCCGCGGGGTACCGTTGATGTTAGTTAGCGCCAGCTCGTTCTCCCCCCGCGTTGACATATTGCACGCGCAGGGGGGCAGCCGCATCGCAGGTATAGGTCATGGTCTCGATACTATCGACGGCACCGAGGGCAAGGTTAACGGTCGTTTCCGCGTTAACCGGCAGGGCCAGTGTCGAACAGGTGAGGGCAGTAAAGGTAAAGCGCATGGGACATTTCCTTTGTTAGTTCGAGCAATAGGTTAGGTAGTCCGCACCCTCTTAGGCTGCTAGTCGGGAGGGGCGTTGCATGCGGCAGCTGACACACGTGAGCGCAGAAGCCCCTTGCAGTGGGATCGGCGCGTCACAGCGCCGACATTTTACTGATCTATTTGGCAGGCCTTGCGCGAACTGGGTGCGACAACTGGGACAGCGCCCCGCTGCCGCGCGCGGGATCGCGGCGGCGCAAGAAGGGCATTTGGATGGCAAGTGAATAGTCATAGCGTATTTCCGAGATAAGAAGGCTGTGCCGATTGAACGGCGGTTTCACTCCCCGGACGGTGCGCCATGCTGTTTCACAGCATTGGTCGACACCCCCCGGGCCGCGCATGGTTTTTGCGCGCCCTTATGTTTGGCTCCCTCATTTTATGCACTCTGCAAGGTTTCTTGCTCTAAGGGCGCGACCTTGAGGATTTTCAACTCACGCCGTTGCCCGTCGCGTGTTTCCCAATGGAACACAGCGTCTTCGGCCAGCCCGATGAGCGCGATGCCGATGGGGGTCATGATAGAAACGAGACCGTTGGAGATGTCGGCGTCCTGCGGTAGGACCAAAGTGACTGTATGATCTTTGTCGGTTGCTGCGTCATGGTAAGTCACCTCGCGTCCCAGATCGACGACATCAGCGCGCAGACGCTGCGGGGTGACAATTCGCGCACGACCCAGTTCTTCAACCAACTGCTCAGCCAATTCCGGATTGCGGCGCATCATCCCTTCGGAAAGCGCCTCAAGTTCCGCCAGCCGCGTGCTGCTGAGTACGATCTTGGGCTTGCGGGGGGATCGGCGTGGTTTGGATGGGGTGGACATAGGAAACTCCCTTGAAATTGGTTGGTTTGAGCGGCTGGGGTGGCGCGTGTTCAAGCGCCGCAAACGTCCAGCACGACAAGCGTGTCGATCCAGCCGTCTTCGCGCAGCAGGGGGGCTTTCTGTAGCTTTTGCATGCCCAATATGGTCGCGCCCAAGAAAGACGTCACGGGGATGCACCCCGCGTCGTTAGTCTGCACAAAGGTCAGCATGCCGCTTCGAGCCCTGCCGCCGTTGGTCATGAAGGAAACGAGCCGCCCCGCCACAACGAGGTTGGCCGGCGTAGGTTCGGGCGCGGGTCGCGCCAAGCGCAGTTTGTGATGCAGGAAACCTTCAATCAGCGCCGGGTTCGGGCATTCCGCTATGAGCCCAAGGCTCAGCAGACGTTCAACCCCGATCCGATCGGCACGGGTCAGTTGGAACCTGCCTTTAAGCGGCAGGCATTTGAAGGATGGTCGATAGGCATTGCCCGTAAGCATATGCGTCGGATTGGTGATGTACATGATGGTCCCCCGGAAAGGATCGCAGTCTCAATGAAAGGTTTGAGATGGCCCCGGGGGTTGTAGGTACGCCTAAGCGTTCGCCACCCGGGGACGGGGGCGGTTCAGAAGCAGAAACCGAAAATGATTCTCATGCGTAACCATGTGGCAAGCCTATCCTTTATAACTAAACTGTCAATTAGCGCAGAAGCCATGGACATTTCGCCGCTTAGGTGGCCGTTTTCGGCTCGGAGAAGCATGGATGCGAGGCTTGCCTTCGGCAAAGAAAGCGTGACATTTGGCAATAAATGCTAGTAGTCGTATAGACTTCAAAAGATTTAGGCCAGCTATGCGATCAATTTTGCCGCCGCTCCGCGCTTTGCAGGCGTTTGAAGCTGTCGGGCGTCTAGGGTCGGTCACCGCAGCGGCCCGTGCCCTTGGGGTGACGCCCGGAGCGGTCAGTCAGCAAATCAAGCTGCTGGAGGATCAGGTAAACCTCCCGTTGATTGTGAAGGACGGGCGCCGCGTTGCCCTTGCCCCCAAAGCGCAGTCCTATCATGCGATCTTGTCTGCCGGGTTTGAAAAGCTCTGGCAGGCGCAGGTGCTTTTGGCGCAACAGGCATCGGACCATGATATCTATGTATCAGGGTTGCCGACGCTTCTACTAAAATGGCTGCAACCCCGCCTGCATAAGTTTGAGGCACGCTTTGGCCCGACCGCCATTCGGTTAGAGGCCACCCATGGCGAGCCTGAACCGGAATTCTTCGATCACATGTTTCGCCTGACCTATGGCGCTGTCTCACAAGAGTTTCCCCATGCAAAGGCACTCTTTCGGGATGTCTGCTTTCCAGTTTGCGCGCCGGAGTTTCTCAAATCGCATCCCCAAGCACTAGATCCGGCGGCTTTGCCGGAGCTGCCTTGGGTGGATATCGATTGGGGGCCAGCCTACACCCGCGTTCCCCGGCTCGGCACATGGCTTGCCGCGCAGGATTTGCCGCAGCCAAAACTGCGTCCGGCCTCCGTTCATTCCCTGTCCAGCTCCGCGATCGAGGCGGTGGCAAGCGGTCAGGGGATCGGCCTTGCGCAAATGTCTTTTGCCTCTGCGGACCTGGGGCAGGGACGTTTGATACGGTTGTCGCAAGCCTCCATACCCATGCCGGAGCCCTATTTCATTTGCTGGGGGCCAATGGTGTTGGACGACGATAGGCGCCGCAACTTCCTGAACTGGGTGCTGTCCGAGGCGACTGACTAACTGTATAGCTCTGCTAAACAGTACAGGAGAGGATTGCCGCTTTTTTCCAGCGCGGCCCCGCCCTATCCTCCCGGCCAAAATACCAGCACAATCACGCGGAAAAGGAAGCCTCATGTTCTTAAAAAACGCATGGTATGTCGCCGCTTGGAGCGACGAGATCGTCAATACGCTGACCCAGGTAAAAGTGCTGGGCGAGAAGATCTGCATGTTCCGCAACAGCGAGGACGAGGTTATCGCGATGGAAGATGCCTGCCCGCACCGCAAGCTGCCGCTGTCCAACGGGAGGATCAAGGGGGGCAATGTCGAATGTGGCTATCACGGGCTGACCTTTGACTGCGCGGGGCAATGTGTCTGGGCGCCGGGCGGCGGGCGCATTCCTTCGGCGGCGCGGGTGCGGCCCTATCCGGTGCATGAGAAATACGGCTTGATCTGGATCTGGATGGGCAATGCCGCCATCGCCGATCCCGAAGATATCATCGACATCCCGAACTTCGACAGCCCGGACTGGGGCATCAACCGGGGGACGGCGATGGAATTGAACTGCAACTACCTGCTGATGTGCGACAATCTGCTGGACCCGACCCATGTTGCCTGGGTGCATGAAAGCTCTTTCGCCTCGGCCCAAACCAAAGACGCACCCCTGCGCGTGACCAAGACCGATACCGGGGTGATCGTGCATCGCTGGATGATGGACCACGAACCCGCGCCGTTCTACAAAAAGGTGATCGAGTTCGAAGGCAACTGCGACCGGCTGCAACATTACGAGGTTCGCTATCCGAGCCATGCGCTGATCCGCGCTGTATTCACCCCGGCTGGCACCGGCGGGGTGGATGGGCCGCTGCACGAAAAGACCTTTGTGATGGACAGCTACAATTTCATGACCCCAACAACTGCCTCTGAGACGCGGTACTATTGGTTCCAACTGCGCAACGTCCGTCCTGACGATGAGGAACTGTCAAAGATGATGAGCGAAGACGTGCGCCATGCCTTCGAAGAAGACCGTGCCGTCTTGGATGCGGTGCAAATTGGTATGTCAGAGAAAACCTCACCTCATATCGACCTTGGAATCGACGCAGGCCAGTTGCGCTTTCGCAGGCAGTTGGAGGCGATGATCGCCGAAGAGGCGATGGTCGACGCTAAGATGAGCCAGTAACGATGGCGGCGTTCCGTAAATTCGAGGTGGTGGATAAGGTTGTCGAGAGCGATATCATTACTTCCTTCTACCTTATCCCTCGTGACGGCCAAGTACTGTGGGATGTCATGCCCGGCCAGTATCTGACCCTGCGCCTACCGGGGCCGGACGGGCCGGTGCTCAAGACCTATTCGGTGTCCAGTGCGCCCTCAGAGGCGTGTCATTACCGGATAACCGTCAAACGTGAGGCTGGAATGAATGGCGCGCCGGATGGCTTCGGCTCTTGCTGGCTGCATGATCGCGTCGAGGTGGGCGACAGGCTCGACATCGCGGCGCCGCGTGGCAGTTTCGTTCTGGATGAGACAAGTGAGCGCCCGGTGCTGTTGCTCTCTGGCGGGGTCGGGTTGACGCCGATGGTATCCATGCTGCACCGTTTGGCCGAGACGGAGCGCGAGGTCTATTTCCTTCATGCCTGCGAAAACGGGCGGGTGCATGCGCTGCGCGATGAGGTTTTGGGCTGCGTGAATGACCGTGTCCAAGCACGTTTTGCCTATCGCAATCCGAGCGACAAAGACCGGCGCGAAAAGCATCACGATGTGGAAGGTGTGATCGATAAGACCTTCCTGCGGCAGCATGTGCCAATCGGAGATTACGAGGCCTATATCTGCGGGCCGACGGGGTTCATGGCGGCCGTCTACCAGACCCTGCAAGAGCTTGGCGTGGCCGAGAACCGGATCCCTATGAGTTCTTTGGCAAGGCGACCTCGTTAAAATTGGCTGTGACCAAGGCCGCCCCGCCTGTGGCCGCCTCCCGCGCGACGCCTGCGATCAAATCGCTTATTAACATCACCAACCCTGACGCTTGGGCAGCGGAAGAGGTTGAGACCCATCAGAAAGAGAAACCCCATACTGCGAATGGGCTGTCGGAAGCAGGGGTCGAGTTTCGCACCTCTGGTACCATCGTAGAATGGGACAGCGCGGCGGCGTCGCTGCTGGAGCTTGCCGAGAACGCAGGGCGAGAGCCCGCGTTCACCTGCCGTGCAGGGATCTGCAATGCGTGTAAATGCGGCTTGATCTCGGGAGAGGTCGACTATTTCGAGGAGCCGCTGGAGATGCCGCAGACCGGAGAGGTCCTGATCTGTTGCAGCCGCCCCAAGGGACCCATCGTGCTGGATCTGTGACGCCTCACTCTGCGACAACTGCGGTCACGATAATCTCTACCCGGAGTTCTGCATCGGCCAGCTTTGCCTCGCCGCAGGCGCGGGCCGGAGCGGCACCTTTCGGCACCCATGCATCCCAAACGGCATTCATCTCGTCAAAGTCTGCAATATCAGCGAGCCAGATCACCGCCTGCAACATATGCGCGCGCGACGACCCCGCTTCGCGCAGCAGCTTGTCCACGCGCCCGAGGCAATCATTGGTCTGTTCCGTCACAGTGGCCCCATCGCCAACCTGTCCGCAAAGATAGACAACGTCTCCGTGTTTGATGATTTTGCTCATACGTTGGTTGGTGTGGATGCGTTCGATCATGATCATACTCTTTCAGGGGTCGGAAGGGGAGAAGTCTCGGTCTGGGCGGTGTCGCGGCGGGTCAGGTGGCGCAGATAGCGGCGCTCAAACCCGCGGAAGGCCCATGTGATGCACAACACAATGAGGAAATAGAGCAGGGCAGCGGTGATAAAGCCTTCATAGGCGAGGTAATAGCGCCCGTTCAGCCAGCGCCCAACGCCAAGGATATCTTGCAAGGTGATCGTGCTGGCGATGACCGAGCCGTGCAGCATGAAAATGACTTCGTTGGAATAGGCCGGGATCGCGCGGCGGAAGGCCGAGGGCAAGATGATCCGGCGCATCCGGCTGCGGTAGGAGTGCCCGGTCGCAATGGCCGCCTCGACCTCGCCGCTCGGCGTATCGGCAATGGCACCGCGCAGCAGTTCGGTCGTATAGGCGGCGGTGTTGAGCGTGAAGGCGATGAGCGCGCACCACCATGCGGAGGAAAGGATCGGATCCCACAGGAAGCTCTGGCGGATCACTTCAAACTGGCCGACACCGTAATAGATCAGATAGGTCTGCACCAAGAGCGGCGTTCCGCGAAAGACATAGGTGTAGCCCTGTACCAAGGGGTTAAAGACCCGGTGTTTCGACGCGCGGGCAATGGCCATTGGGATCGACAGCAAGCCGCCCAACAGCAGCGACAGGAAAGTCAGGTTAAGCGTCACCCAAACGCCATAGAGGAAACGGTCAAAGTTCTCTGCGATCAGGGCGATGTCGAGCGGGATATAGGTCAGCAGGTTTTCCATCATCACGCCCTCACCACGCCACGGTTATAATGCCGCTCCACCGCGCGCAGCAGCAAATCAGAGATGCCGGTGAGCAGCAGGTAGATGACAAATGCCGCCGCCATGAAGGTAAGTTGGTCGAAGCGCGGTTTGAAGCGCTTTTCGGTGCGCAAGATTAGCAGGTGTCGGAGGAGGCAACTCCCTCGTCTGAACATAATAGAGTGGATGCCGATTGCTTCTGCGCCGCTGTCCTGAAAGACATCAAGCCGATGCAATCGCCTCGACAGCTTTCAATATGAACGGGTCCGCTTCAGCAGGATTGGCCCAGACCAGCCTGACATCCGCGCGCGCCTCCGGCGTGGTGATCGGGATCGTTACGAGCGGTTGACCATCGTAGCAAACTTCGGTCGGCGGGTTTGAATAGCTGATACCTACGCCAGCCCCACTCGCCGCCAAAGAGCGCATCATCTCAAGCGATGACGTCTTGTGCCGTACGTCTAGCTTTACCCCCATTTCGGTGAGCAGATTCCGAATATATCCAAAGGACAATTCTTCTGCCGATAGGATGAGGGGGCAGTCGTTCAACTGGCGCAAATCGATCGTCGATTGGGCCACCAGTGGGTGATCCACAGCGACAAAAACCACAGGCGACACCTGCATTATTGTGCGCCGCCCAAAGCTGCGATCAAAGCCAATATCGTAGGTGATGGCCAAATCGACCCGACCCTCGTTCATCTCTGTCGCCAATTGAGTGAACCGCCCTTCATAGGCTCGAAATTCAGTAGTCGGGAAACTGTCGCTCAGCCGTGCGAGTGTTTTGGTCAGGTACCACGGGGCGAGGTCTTCAAAACATCCCAAGACAAAGGGCCGCGCGGTGTCTGATGCCTGTTCAATTGCGGTTGCGGCCTCAAGAACTTTGCGCGCCTGATCCACAAACCGATGGCCGAAAGGTGTCAACTTCGTCGCAGAGCCTTTGCGACGCGCGAAAATTTTGCGCCCCATTTTGGCTTCCACATCCTTGATCGCAACCGACAAAGAGGGCTGCGAGATATTCACCGCAATCGCGGCCTCTGTCATGGAGCCAACATCTGCGACTGCGATCACATATTCATACTGGCGCAGACTTATGGATAGCATGGAACTATTCTTTTTATTTGTATATATTATTTCAGACTATTCAGCCTCGCCGCTAAGGTCCACCTTGAAAGAGGAGGCCACTATGAACCCATTGCTCACGCAAGCGCAGATTGACGCGTTCCAAAGAGACGGCGTTGTCCTTGTGAAAGGATTGTTCAACGATCACGTCGAAACGATCTGCACAGGAATAGAACGCAATATGTCCGAGCCCGGACCCTATGCCGCCGAAAACCTTAAAGAAGGCGAGGGCGGTCGGTTTTTTGATGACTATTGCAACTGGACACGCATTCCTGAGTTCGAAGAGGTCATCCGGAACTCTCCCGCCGCCGAAGTCGCCGCTGACCTGATGAGATCGAACCAGGTTCAGGTGTTCCACGATCATGTTCTCGTGAAAGAACCGGGCACGTCGAAAGCGACGCCTTGGCATCAGGATGGCCCATATTACTTCGTCGATGGGATTCAAAACGTCAGTTTCTGGTCGCCCATGGACCCGGTAAAGGGCAACAGCCTGCGCTGTGTTGCAGGCAGCCATGCTTGGGAAAAGCCAGTGCTGCCGACCCGTTGGCTCGCGGAAACCAGTTTTTACCCGGATGACGAAAAATACATGCCGGTTCCCGATCCAGATGCCGAAGGGATGGACGTCAAGGAATGGGAGATGGAGCCGGGCGATGCTGTCGCCTTTAACTACTACACCCTTCACGGTGCGCGAGGGAACATCACCGAAAACCGCCGCCGCGCATTCTCGCTTAGATTGGTTGGCGACGATGCACGCTACGTGGAGAGGCCCGGCCCGACATCTCCGCCGTTTCCCGGCCATGGTATGACGCCCGGCGAAAAGCTGCGCGAGGATTGGTTTCCGACGATCTTCCAACGCCTGTCTAAAGACGCGGAACAAGTCTGAGGGCGAATTGGCGCATAGAATAAGGGGGAGCGATCTGTGTGTCGCTGCCCCTGCACACAGGCGTGAAGAAAGAACCAGGCACTTGGATCAATTCACTGCCCAAGCGGGCATCCGCATACTGCGTTTGAGTGAAGCCATCCTGTGATCGGAAGGTGTGCTTTCCCATTCGCTCTTTCTCGCGTCACCAATTTCATCAGCCGATCAGGAAAGCATTGATCCAAGTGCTAATCGCGCCAAAGCTCTCACTTGCGCGGGTACTGCAATGGCGCGCGCGTAGGTAGCCGTGGATCAGTTGCGGCTCATTGCGCCATCGGGCGGAAATACCTTCGGCCTGTAAGGCTTTGTGATAGGCCGGCCCATCGTCGCGCAGCGGGTCTACATCGGCCGTTACGATAAACGCCGGGGGGAGTCCCGCGAAACTCTCAGCAACCAAAGGGGAAACTTCGGGATTGCTGCGGCGCAACTCCATGTCGCCGCCGGTCAGCATGCCCGCGTAGGTTTTCAAATCCTGCGTCCGCAGCAACGGCGCTTCGGCGTTATCATGATAGCTCGGTGCATCCATATCGCCGCCCAGCCCCGGATAGATCAGCACCTGCGCCAAAGGCATCACCCCGCCCGTGCGGCGCATCCGAAAGCACAGCCCAGCCGAAAGGTTGCCCCCCGCGCTGTCGCCAATCGCGATGCCCCGTCGGCCATCGCCGCTCTCAGCGTTCCAGACGGCGGCAACATCATCAATCTGCGCGGGAAACAGATGCTCCGGCGCGAGACGGTAATCGACAGAGACAACCTCGCACCCCGTCGCGACCGCCAGTTCGGCGCAGACGTCATCATGGCTATCGAGCCCGCCGACGACAAAGCCACCCCCGTGGGAATAGAGCAAAAAAGGCCGCGCCTCAGCACCCTCGGGCGTGTAGCGACGCACCGGAACACCGGCCACATCCTCATCGCGCACCGGCAAGCCTTCGGGCCGCGGAGCACGGAAAACGGCGCACATGGCGTCATACATCCGGCGGTTTTCCTCCGCGGTGGCACCATTGGCTTCGGCAGGGTAGGCGGCTTCGGTATCGGCGATAAACCGCAGCACTTCGGGATCGGTAATTTGCATCGGTCAGGCCTCCTGTCGGGTCTTGATGGTGTGGTCGAGCCAGTCTGGGTCCATTTCCGGGACCGAACTGAGCAGCAATTTGGTGTATGGGTGATGTGGTGGTGTGAACATCTGGCCCTTGGGGCCCTGCTCAACGACCCGCCCGTTTTGCATCACTACCACATAGTCTGCGATAGCACGCACGGTGGCGAGGTCATGGGTAATGAACATATAGGCCAACCCGCGCTCGTCTTGCAGTCGTTTCAACAACCGCAGGATGCCTTCGGCCACCAATTGATCGAGGGCAGAAGTAACCTCATCACAGATGATGAATTTCGGTTCAGCGGCCAAGGCGCGGGCGATGCCAATACGTTGCTTTTGCCCACCGGAAAGCGAGCCGGGATAGCGGTCTATGAACTCATCAGGATCAAGCTCAATCGCGGTGAGCAACTCACGGATCTTCTCTTCCTGGGCCCGCCCGCGCAGACCGAGGTAAAAGCGGAGCGGGCGCCCGATGATCTCGCGGATGGTTTGCTTTGGGTTCATCGCAGTATCTGCAGATTGGTAGATCATCTGCACCTGACGCAAATGTTCCTTGCGGCGCTGTGCGAGCCTTGGGGGCAGGGGCGTGCCGTCCAACTCAATCTGCCCAGCAGCGGGCGGCAGCAACCCGGTAATGACCCGCGCCGTTGTCGATTTGCCGGAACCGCTTTCGCCGACAACCGCGATGGTGCGCCCGGCATGGATGTCGAAACTGATATTCTCCAGCACCGGGGTCCCATAGACATATTCCGCGGTCACATTATTGACCCGGAGCACCGGGGTCTCTGCCTCCGGCACAGGCCGTTCTTTGGATTCAAAACTGCGAACGGCCCAGAGCGATTTGGAATAATCCTCCTTCGGGTTTTTCAGCATGTCGCGGGTGGGCTGTTCTTCGACCTCTTCGCCCCGTAGCAGAATTTTAATGCGGTCCGCCATCTGCGCCACCACAGCGAGGTCATGGGTGATGTAGATCGCGGCAGTGCCCAATTCGCGCACCACATCGCGAATGGCGCGTAAGACTTCAATCTGGGTGGTTACATCCAGCGCGGTAGTAGGCTCGTCAAAGATAATTAGGTCGGGTTTACAAGACATCGCCATAGCCGTCATGGCCCGTTGCAACTGCCCGCCAGAGACCTGATGCGGATAGCGAAAACCGATCTCATCCGGGTTGGGCAGCCGCAGTTGGGCATAGAGGGTGCGGGCCTCCTGTGCCGCGTCCGGCCGCGAGGTCAGCCCGTGTATATCAGTCGGGCCTTCGCTGTATTGATCAATCAGCCGATGTGCGGGGTTAAAGTTTGCCGCCGCCGATTGAGCAACATAGGCAATCCGCTTGCCGCGCAGTCCGCGTTTGCGGCGCTCGCTGAGGCTTAGAAGGTCCATCCCGTCGAAGGTGATTTCACCCCCCGAAATGCGCGTGCCGTCGCGGGTATACCCCATTGCTGCAAGGCCCATCGTAGACTTCCCCGCGCCGGATTCCCCAATCAGGCCGAGTACTTCGCCCCGTTTTAGTTCGAGGTCCACTCCCTTGATGATGGGGAGCCATTCGTTCCCCTTGCGCCCTTCAATCTTGAGATCACGGATGGTTAAAAGCGGTTTGCTCATCTCTTAGTCCTTCAGGCCAGAGGTGCGGTGAAGCATCCAGTCGACAACGAAGTTGATCGCCACCGTTAACAGCGCAATCGCGGCGGCGGGCAGCAGGGGTGTGATGTCGCCGAATGTGATCAGCGCCGCGTTGTCACGCACCATCGACCCCCAGTCGGCGGTGGGGGGCTGGATGCCGAGGCCCAGAAACGACAGAGCCGAGATTGCCAGAAAGACAAAGCAAAAGCGCAGACCAAATTCGGCCACCAGCGGAGCCATGATATTGGGCAAGATCTCGCGCCGAATGAGCCACCACATGCCTTCGCCCCGCAGCCTTGCGGCTTCGACAAAATCCATCACCACTACATCCATCGCCACTGCGCGCGACAGGCGGAAAACCCGCGTCATCTCCAGCATCGCGATGACGAGGATCAGCGTCAGGATCGACGTGCCGAAGATGGAGAGCAACAGCAGCGCAAACAGCAGCGAGGGGATCGAGATCAACATGTCCACCAGACGCGACAGGATTTGATCGGTCCAGCCCCCGACCACCGCCGCGAACAGCCCAAGCAGCGCGCCAGAGAAAAAGGCAATCGCGGTGGTGGCGAGGGCGATGCCAATGGAATTGCGCGCGCCCCAGATCAGCCGCGACAGCATATCCCGCCCAAGGTTGTCGGTGCCCAGCAAATAGACGCCTCCGGGCGGCTCGAATTCCATGCCGACGATCTCAGTCTCGGCAAATGGGGCGAGTTGCCCGGCGAAAATGGCCGTGAAGGCATAAACCACGATCACAATAATACCGAAAATGGCCGTGAGCGGGACGGAAGCACCGTTATAAAGTCTCATGGATTACTTCCTGTGCATCAAGCGGGGGTTGGTGGCGATGGCCAGCACATCCGCGCCGAGGTTGAGAAGAATGTAGATGCTCGCAAAGATCAGACAGCTCGCCTGCACCACCGGGATGTCGCGTTTGGCGACGGAATCGACCATCAACTGCCCGAGCCCGGGAAAGACAAAGACGACCTCCACAATGACGACGCCGGTAATCAGATAGGCGAGGTTCAGTGCCACCACATTGATGATCGGCGCCAGCGCATTGGGCAGCGCATGACGCAGGATCACCCGCAGGGGCGAGGCGCCCTTGAGACGCGCCATTTCGATATAGGGCTGTGCCAGCAAATTGATGATCGCCGCCCGCGTCATGCGCATCATATGAGCGGTCACCACAAGCACCAGCGTCAGCGCAGGTAGGAATGTGCGATAAAGCATTTCCCCCAGCCCCGCGTTGCTGCCGAAATCAGAGATCGAGGGGAAAATGCCCCAGCGGATCGACAGGAACAACATCAGGATATAGGCGACGAAATACTCCGGGAATGAGATCGACGAGAGGGTAAAGATATTCACCCCTCGGTCGAACCAGCTGCCCCGGTAAAGCGCGGCCAAAAGCCCCAGCCCCACGGCCAGTGGTACCGAGATCGCCGCCGCATAGACCGCAAGAAAGAGCGTATTGCCAAGTCGCGCAGCTAACAGATCAGCGATTGGACGGTTATTGGCAAGCGATTGGCCAAAGTCGCCACGCAGCATGCCCCCGAGCCATTCAAGGTAGCGCTGATAGGCCGGCTGATCGAGCCCCAGTTCTTGCCGAAAAGCGGCCACGGTTTCGGGGGTCGCGGATTGGCCAAGAACCTCTTCGGCAAGGTCGCCGGGCAACAATTCAATCGCCATAAAGATAAACAGGGAAATCGCAAACAGCGTCAACAGCCCAAGAGCCAGACGGTGCAGGATCATGCGGGCGAGCGGATGCATGTCAGCTGGCCTCCGGATCAGGCCAACCGATATCGCGGATCGGACGGCCCGCGTGCTCTGGCACCTCAAGCCCGCTTTGGCCCGGCGACAGGGCCGCAAGCCGTTCGGTCAGCGGTGCCGCCATCGGGCTTGCACGCCCCGCCGTCGTGTCCACATGCATCAACATATGCTCGGCGGTGGCCTGCACCTGCCCGGCCTCATCAACCATTTCGTGATGCAGGCGAATGCGCTTGGCGTCATGGCCCAGCACGCTACTTTTCACCGAAAGCCGCGTGTTTACCTGGGTTTCCGCAAGATGGCGAATGTGGGTTTCCACCGTATAGACCGAGCGGCCCGCGTTGCGATAGGCGTCGTCCATGCCGATATGGCCCAAGAAAGCGTCAGTCGCATCGCCGAACACCTGAAGATAGCGGAATTCGGTCATATGCCCGTTGTAATCGAGCCATTCACCCGGCACCTGCGTCTCATGCAGCACCATGTGCGCGCGATAGTCCGTTTCAGTAGCACTGGCGACGGTTTTCGCACGTTCAAAGAAACGGTCTTCCATCTCACGAAGGGTCTCGCCCGCGCCCCAGTCGCTGGTCCGCAGAGCCTGTAGAATGCCGATCAGGTTGTCATCGCGGATCCGCTCCAATTCACGGATCGAATGCTGCCCGGATTGCGCATCGGACTGGTCGCCAATTTTGCTGGCCAGTGCATCGGTCATCTCCGGCACGTCCATCAGCTTGGTCCAAGGCCATTTCAGCGCCGGGCCGAATTGCTCGATAAAATGCTTCATCCCGGCCTCACCCCCGGCAATGCGGTAGGTCTCAAACAGGCCCATCTGCGCCCAGCGAAGACCAAAGCCAAAGCGGATGACGTCGTCGATCTCTTCGGTTGTGGCTACATCGTCATGCACCAGCCAAAGCGCCTCACGCCAAACAGCTTCGAGCAGGCGGTCCCCGATATGGGCGTCGATTTCTTTGCGGATGCGGACAGGTTTCAGCCCGGTCTCGCGCTGGATTTCAGCGGCGCGGTCAAGCGCTGCTTCTGTATTCGCGGGCGAGCCCACGATTTCGACCAGCGGAACTAGATAAACGGGATTGAACGGATGCGCTACAAAGAGCCGTTCGGGGTGGGCCATACCCTCTTGCAATTGCGAGGGGCGAAAGCCCGAGGTGGAGGAGCCGACCAGCGCATCACGGGACGCGGCGGCTTCGATGGCGGCGATGACAGTATGCTTCAGGTCGAGCCGCTCCGGCACGCTTTCCTGAATATAGTCGGCATCGCTCACCGCATCGGCGAGCGTGTCGTGAAAGGTCAGCCGCCCCTCGGGGCAAAGCGGGGCCATCATCATGCGGCGATAAGCGCGGCGGGCGTTCTCAAGCACTTCATCGACAATGCGCCGCGCGTCGGGGTGGGGGTCATGCACCGCCACGTCGATCCCGTTGAGCAGGAACCGAGCGATCCAGCCACCACCAATGACGCCGCCGCCAATACAGGCGGCCTTTGAAATCCGTTGAGACATTGAGAAGCCTTTATTCGTCGTAAGTTAAAGGCTCTGCTACGGGGGAGGCGCGGCAGAGCAGGGGGTGATCACACGTCCGTCAACCACCAGCGTTCAATGGCTTTCCAGCCATCAAGATACCGGTTCGCCGCGAGGTCGCCATGGGCGACACGGTCGTTCTTGCCGTCGATGTAATTGCCGAACATCGGAATGATCGACCCGCCATCATCGCGGCAGAGACGTTGCATATCGGCATACATCTCGGCCCGGCGGCTCTCATCCAATTCGGTCCGCGCTTGGATCAGCAGGCTGTTGAATTCCTCGTTCTGCCAGTTCGTCTCGTTCCATGCCGCACCCGAGGCATAGACAAGGCTGAACATCCAATCCGATGTTGGGCGCCCGTTCCAATAGCCCATGAAAAACGGCTCTTTCATCCAGACATTGGACCAATACCCGTCAGAGGGTCGGCTGTTGACCTCCAGATTGATCCCCGCTTTCGCGGCGCTTTGCTGGAACAAAACGGCGGCATCCACCGCACCTGCATAGGCGCCATCTGAGGTCGCCAGCGTCACATCCAAACTGTCGAGCCCGGCCTTCTTAAGGTGGAACTTGGCCTTGTCTGGATCATAGGTCCGCTGCTCCAAGTCGGGGGCATGAAAACGCTGTGAAGGGGCAATGGGATGGTCATTGCCAAGGCTGCCGTGACCGCGCAGCACTTTGTCGAGCATTTCTTGACGGTTTACCGCATATTTCAGCGCCAAACGAACGTTTACATCATCAAAGGGTGCTTGGTTGCACTGCATCGCGATGGGGAAATGCGAAGTGCCGGTGACCTCAACGGTCTGCACATTCGGGCGGCGCTTGAGCATATGCACGGTCTTGGTTGGTACGGCGTTGATGATATCAACCTCGCCCGTGACCAGCGCATTCTGCCGCGCGGTCGGATCATTGATGGTGAGGATTGTCACCTCATCAAACCACGCGCGGTCAGATTTGAAATAGTCATCGCGGCGCTTCAGCCGCATGCGTACGCCGGGTTCGAACTCTTCAAGTGTATAGCCGCCGGTGCCTGCGCCCGACTGCCAGTCGAGCTTGCCATCGCCATCTGCGGGCATGATCCACAGGTGATAATCCGCGGTGACGAAGGGGAAGTCGGCGTTGCCGCTGTCAAGTTCGAACACCACGACATTGTCGCCATCAGCGCGGATTTCCTTGACCTGCTTTAGCAGTTCCTTGGCGCCGGATTTCGTGTCATCGCCCCGGTGGTGATTGAACGAGGCGATCACATCACGCGCCGTGACTGGTTTGCCGGTGGAGAAATTGGCCTTGCGCAGCCGGAAGGTCCAAGTCGCCGCATCGACGCTGGCTTCAAAACTTTCGGCCAGTTCGGGCTGGGCCTTGCCCGCCGCATCGACCTCAACAAGCGTGTTGCAAACCGCCAGCATACCCAAAGCAACCACGCCGCCATAGGTGGTGGCCGGATCAAGCGTGTCAGAGGTCGCGCCGCCTGAGCTACCGATCCGCACGCTGCCGCCCCGTTTGGGAGCAGGTTGGGCCAAAGCGGCAGGGGCAAGGCCCAAGGCCAAGGCCGCGGCCGAACTCGTCCGCAAGAAACCACGGCGGTTGAAATTGGATATAGTCATCGAAATCTCCCTTGTTTGCGGCGCTTTGCGCCTTTTTGTTGCACCGGATTTACCAGCGTTTTTTCAGGTTTAATTTGCTGCGCACCTCAGCCGGGGTCAGAAGGTTGACGTTCATCGCCGAGAGCATCGTCGCGGCACGTTCCACCAGATCACCGTTGGAGGCTGGCACGCCCCTGTTCAGCCAGATGTTGTCTTCAAGACCGACGCGCACATTGCCCCCCGCTAGCACCGCTTGGGCGGCAAAGGGCAGCTGCATCCGCCCGATAGAGAACATTGAATAGCACCAGCCTGCGGGGATGTTGTTGACCATTGCCATAACTGAATTGAGGTCGTTTGGCGCACCATAGGGAATGCCCATGCAAAGCTGAACCAAGACCGGGTCGTCGATCAGCCCTTCGTCAACCAGCGTTTTGGCAAGCCAAAGATGGCCCAGATCAAAAACCTCAATCTCTGGTTTCACGCCCGCCGCCTGAATGCGCCGCGCCATGGTGCGCAGGGTTCCGGGCGTGTTGGTCATGACGTAGTCGGCTTCGGCAAAGTTCATCGTGCCGCAATCGAGCGTGCAGATTTCCGGTAGCAGTTCCTCCACATGAACTAGACGTTCCGTGGCACCGATCAAATCGGTGGCGTCTTCGTTCAGCGGCAAGGGCGCCTCAGGCGAGCCAAGGACGATGTCGCCGCCCATGCCTGCGGTGAGGTTGAGCACCACATCGGTCCCGCTGTCGCGCACCCGCGCCACGACTTCGCGGTAGAGCGCCGTATCCCGCGAGGGCGCGCCGGTTTCAGGGTCTCTGACATGGACATGGGCGATGGCTGCGCCCGCTTGCGCTGCTTCCACACAAGCGGCAGCGATTTCCGCTGGCGTTACAGGAATTTTGTCGCTTTTGGTATGGCTCTGCCCTGAACCTGTCACCGCACAGGTGATGAATGTATCCCAGTTCACGTTATCGCCTCCGTTCGCGTGATGCCTCGATGCGTCCATATTAGGAAATAAACGACTTCTCTATTGGCTCGATCAGCCATATTCTTTGCATATGTCGCCAGATCGCCCTTTTCAGTTAACTATTTTGCCTTTCGACGGTTTTTCCAACATGGTGCTTGCGAGCGCGGTCGAACCGCTGCGCGCGGCCTGCGACATCTCGGGAGCCGCGCTGTTTCAGTGGCAGGTAGCCACCCTGGGCGGTCAGTCGGTGCGCAGCTCGTCCGGAATGCAACTGCGCGCCGATACTGCACTAGAAGAGATTGAAAGCACCGATGCGCTTGTCATCGTGGCGGGATATGGGGTGAGAGAACAGGCCGAGCCGCCGCATGTCCGCGCCGCTCTGCGCACGGCGGCGCGACGGGCCGATAGTCTGATCGGCCTCGACATGGGGGCTTGGATCATGGCGGCCTCTGGCTTGCTGCATGGGCGGCGGGCCACCGTGCATTGGTATGAGTTGGACGCCTTTGCCGAAGCCTTTTTGCAGGTCGATGTAGTGGCCGACAGCTATGTGGTTGACCGCGACAGGCAAAGCGCTGGCAGCGCCACATCGGCTATGAGCCTGATCCTTGAGCTCATTCGAGACCGCGCCGGGGATGCGCTGGCACACGATGTGAGCACTCTGTTTGTTTACGACACGGCAGAGGCACGACGCGCCGACAGCGGCGCGCTTTCGCCGCGTTTGGGGCGGGCGGTGCGCTGGATGTTGAAGTTCATCGAAGAGCCGGTGCCGCTGGCGGCGGTATCAATACATGCAGGGGTGTCACTGCGGTCTCTTGATCGCATGTTCCATCGCGAGTTGGGTGTTTCCGCCGGAGAATACTATCGCCGCCTGCGCCTGACCCAAGCGCGCAGTCTTGCAATGGAAACGAGCATGCCCACTCATGAGATCGCAGCCCGTACGGGCTTTGGTTCCGCAGCCACGCTGGCTCGTGCGTTTAAAGTACAGTTTGGCAGCACGATTACCGAATTGCGACGAGCAGCGCGGGCATAGAGGGCGCGTTTAGTGCCGCGTATCTCAATCCCCAGCTTTGCTAAGGCATTGGACATTCGTCGGTGGATCGAACTGGATCAGCGGTAAACCCTGTTGAAAGACCCGACACATTCGTCGGGCCCGTCCCATTACCTATCTTCCAGAACCGCCGACAATCTTTTGCGCGCGTTTTCGTTCAGCCAATCGCGCCAGACATCCTTGTTGCTCATCAAAAAATGTACGGCCGCTTCTTCGGTAGAGGCATTGTTCTCGTCCTTCCAAGCCAGAAGGGCGCTCATTTCACTAGTCTCAAAGCTGATGTTGCTCATCAGTTCGGCGACTTCCGGGTACTTTTCCACAAAGCTCGTAGTTGCGACCGTGTAGACAAGACTCGGGGGATAAGCGCTTGGCTCCGGGTTCGTCACCTCAGGGCTCAGGTTGGCCGCGTGGGCGTCGAGGTCGACGTCGCCGATATCTACCATGGTCATATCAAGCCGCCCCATGAGCGCCGTCGGCTCCCAATAATATCCAAACCACGGCTCCTTGGCCTCGTAAGCCGAGGCAAGAGAGGCGGCCAATGTTTCACCGCCGCCATGATCAAAAACCTCAATCCCGGCTTCTTCAAAGCCATAGGAGCGGGCGATGTTGCGATTGATCGTACTGCAGACCCAACCACCCGTCGGGCAGTTGTTGAAGCGATTACCGATCAGCTCGGGGTTCTCCAGAATGCCTTGGATAGTTCTGAGTTCCGGGTGCTCTTCTGCAAGATATGTTGGGATCCACCAAGCCTCTAGACCACCGGGTTGCAACACTTTCGTCATATCGCTGATAACGCCATCTTCTT
>NZ_CP083564.1:300000-492500 GCF_025143985.1 Sulfitobacter sp. W027 | reverse complement strand
CACCCCCGCCATATTCAGCAGATCGGCCAATTCGAACCCGTTCCACGGCACCACCATCGACCACGCCTCGACACAGCGCAAACGGTAGATGCGCTCTTCAACGGTCATCGCCTTCATGATGTCCTCGAAAGCGTAGTCACCGGGCTTGTCGACCATGCCTGCGATGGTCACCGTCCAAGGGGCGGTCGTCAGCGCAGCGGCGTATTTCGCAGGGTCGCCTTTGTCCGTGCCGAACTCGTAATAGTTGTTGTATTCGGTGATGTCTTCGTAGGCATTCGGGGTCAGCCCCTCTTGGGCCACGGCCCCCTGCCCCAAACCGGCAAGGCCAATCCCCGCTACAGCACCGCCCATGATCTGACGCCGGTTGAGGTACTGCGCCTCGTCTGTCACGTCTCGGTCTGTCAGTCGATTGATCCAGCGATTGGCCATTTCAGCGCTCCCTACTATACTCAATAGAAGTTAGCGCCCGCCGCGAGCGGCACCAAATCCTTTCGCTCGGATTTCAGCCAGCACACCGGAATGTTAGGCGCCGTTATTAAAGGAGTGCTGCGATGTTCCGTTTTCTTATTTCTGCCGGGCTGATCTGGGCCAACGCCGCGCAGGCAGACGAGATGGTCACCTACACCACCGATCAGAGTTTCGGCGATGTGACCTTTGGGATCGAGAATGCGATCCTGAACCAAGGGCTGATCCCCGAGAACGTCAGCCATGTGGGTGAGATGCTGGACCGAACACGTGCGGATGTCGGCTCTGACGTGGTGCTGTTTGAAGCGGCAGATGTCTTTAGCTTTTGCTCTGCCGCGCTGTCGCGCAAGGTGATGGAGGCGGATGTAATGAACATCGGCTTTTGCCCCTACGATATTTTCGTCATGCAACTGCCCGAGAGTGACGAGGTGACCATTGGCTACCGCGCCTTCCCCGAAGGCGCGATGCAGGAGGTGCAGACCTTGCTGGATGACATCGTGAAGGAAGCGATTGGCGAGTAGAGGCGGCCATCGCGGCCGTTCACCGAAGCAAAAAAGGCCGGGAAAACCCCGGCCTTTTTCATGTCTCTGCGCTCAATGCACCGTGGCGTCATCCGGCTTGGGCCGGTTTGATGCGGCTACCTGATCGCCTATGATCAACCCGTCGGCCCCTGCGCGGACGGTGACTGTATCGCCGTCCTTCACATCGCCAGCCAAAAGCATCTCAGCCAGCGGATCCTGCACGACGCGCTGGATCACCCGCTTCAAGGGCCGCGCCCCGAACACCGGATCATAGCCCTCGTCCGCCAGCCATTTGCGGGCGGCGTCATCCAGATCAAGCGTGATCTTGCGCCCCGCCAGCCGCTTGAGGAGCCGCGCCATCTGGATCGTGACGATTCCGTCCATGTCCTTGCGGCCCAGACGGTCGAAGATGATCGTCTCGTCCAGACGGTTCAGGAACTCGGGCCGGAAATGCGCCCGCACCGCATCCATCACGTCACGTTTGGCCTGCGCCATGTGTCCGCCATCTGGCAATTGGCTGAGCGCCTGCGCTCCGAGGTTGGAAGTCAGCACGATCAGCGTTTGCTTAAAATCTACCGTGCGGCCCTGACCATCGGTCAGCACACCGTCGTCAAGCACCTGCAAGAGCACGTTAAACACATCCGGATGCGCCTTTTCGACCTCATCGAAGAGCACGACCTGATAGGGCCTGCGCCGCACCGCTTCGGTCAGCACACCGCCTTCGTCATAACCGACATAGCCCGGAGGAGCGCCGATCAGACGGGCGACGCTGTGTTTCTCCATGAACTCGGACATGTCGATGCGCACCATGGCGCTGTCGTCGTCAAAGAGGAACTCGGCCACGGCCTTGGTCAGTTCGGTCTTACCCACACCGGTTGGCCCGAGGAAGAGGAAGCTGCCCAGCGGGCGATTCTCGTCGTTCAGCCCAGCACGCGCACGGCGCACCGCATTGGCGACGGCTTTCACAGCGGCACTCTGCCCAATCACCCGGCCATGCAGCTGGTCTTCCATCCGTAGCAGCTTGTCCCGCTCCCCTTCGAGCATCTTGCCCGCGGGGATACCGGTCCAACGCTCCACCACGCTGGCAATCTGATCCGGGCGCACGGCCTCTTCGACCATCATGTCGTCCTCGCGGCCTTCGGCAGCCTCAAGGTCGCGCTCCAACTGCGGGATCACGCCATAGGATAGCTCACCCGCACGCGCGAGGTTGCCTTCGCGTTTCGCGATGTCGAGCTCGGCCCGCGCGTGGTCTAGCTTCTCCTTGATGTCGCGCGCACCAGCCAGCTTGTCACGCTCGGCCTGCCACTGCGCTGTCATCTCAGCGCTGCGGTCCTGCAGATCGCTGAGATCTTTTTGCAAAGCCTCCAGCCGATCCTTGGACGCGGTATCATCTTCTTTCTTCAGCGCTTCGGCCTCGATCTGAAGTTGCAGGATCTGACGGTCCAGCGCGTCCAGCTCTTCGGGCTTGCTGTCGACTTCCATGCGCAGACGGCTGGCGGCCTCATCCATCAGGTCGATCGCCTTGTCGGGCAGGAAACGGTCGGTGATATAGCGATGGCTGAGCGTCGCCGCCGCCACCAGCGCGGTGTCAGAGATGCGCACACCGTGGTGCAACTCATACTTCTCTTTAATACCGCGCAGGATCGAGACGGTGTCTTCGACCGTCGGCTCCTGAACCATCACCGGCTGGAACCGCCGCGCAAGCGCCGCGTCCTTTTCGACATATTTGCGATACTCGTCGAGGGTCGTGGCACCCACACAGTGCAACTCACCCCGCGCCAGTGCAGGTTTCAGCAGGTTCGACGCATCCATCGCGCCATCGGCCTTACCGGCACCGACCAACGTGTGCATCTCGTCGATGAACAGGATCACCTCACCCGCCGCTTCCGTGACCTCGGTCAGAACCGCTTTCAAACGTTCCTCGAACTCACCACGATACTTTGCGCCAGCAATCAGCGCGCCCATGTCGAGCGCCAGCAGACGTTTGTTGCGCAGGCTCTCGGGCACGTCGCCATGCACGATCCGCAAGGCCAGGCCTTCGGCGATGGCAGTTTTACCAACGCCCGGCTCACCGATCAGCACCGGGTTGTTCTTGGTCCTACGGCTCAGCACCTGCATGGTGCGGCGGATTTCCTCGTCGCGGCCAATGATCGGGTCAATCTTACCCTCCTCAGCCCGTTCCGTCAGATCAAGGCTGTATTTCTTCAGCGCGTCATAGCCCTCTTCCGCCGTAGCGCTGTCGGCTTTGCGGCCCTTGCGCACGTCATTAATGGCTGCGTTCAGCCCTTGGGCCGTTACCTTGCCAGCTTCCAATGCAGTTTTCGCGCCGGATTTCACCAAGCAGAGCGCCGTCAGAATACGTTCAACAGTGACGAAGCTGTCGCCCGCCTTCTTCGCCATGGCCTCGGCCTCAGCCAAGACCTTGGCCGTGGTGCCGTCTAGATAGACTTGCCCTGCGTCGCCGGTGACTTTTGGAACCTTGCCAAGCGCCAATTCCAGCGCCTGCATCACACGTGCGCCATCACCGCCCGACGCAGCAATCAGATTGCGCGCGAGCCCCTGGTCGTCGTCCAGCAGTGCTTTGAGTACATGTTCAGGAGCCAGCCTCTGATGGCTTTCCCGTGTTGCAATGGTCTGCGCCGCTTGAATAAAGCCGCGCGATCTTTCCGTGAACTTGCTTAAGTCCATGGGTCTCTCCTTTTCTACAAGCGCCCTAAAATGCTGCGCCCGATCAGTGGCACGCAGCGGTCTGAGCCTCGGTATCAATTTGGGAAGCGGGGCCGCCGGTTCAAGACCAGTATGTCGCAAAATGGCGTCGATAAAAGGACGGCTCACATGTGTCATCGAACCAATAAGGCAGAAATGCGGCAATTTTACATCAAAAATTACCGCGCTATGCCATTGATATACATAGATCCTTAACCTTTATCCACAGAAGCTGTCACCATAATGAAACCATTTGGCTTCGTCCTGCGTTTATCAATCAGACGAGAGCAGGACGACAAAGCCTGCCGGGTTCAAATGAACGCAAGAGGTGAAACGATGCAGACGCGCCCTATCCAGTTGACCGATGTCATCTACAACGCGGCCACTCAGTGTTTCGAAGCGCTGGTCACCGTCCAAGACGGGGAGCAGCTGCGCCGCTACGCTTGCGCCATCGATGCTCCAATCACCATGTCATACCGCGACGCCGCTGACGGGCTGTCCCGTCAAGCGCTGCGCCGCCACGCACAGAAGCGTGGATTGAATTCCGAAGTCCTGCGCCACGTGCCCGCCCAGCGGGCGGGACGCCGCAGCTTCGATCCGCTACGCTGGCTGGAAGAGGTCATGCACCTTTCCGGTCGCGACGCGGCCTAACCCTCTTCCGCGCGGCTCCTGCCTGCCGCGCGGCTGCCCGCGGACCTGCCGCCACCTCATCTGTCCCGAGTTGGCGATCCGCATACCAGAGACCAGTGCCTGCCTGCTAAGTCTCTGAACACTTGGCCCGGACCCGCGATGCGGTGTTCGGGCCTCTTTTTTGCCTGCTACCCTCATGAAAGATGGACTTGCCCCGCCCCGCGGCGTAGGTCAAAGCCGTTTGAAAATTGGCAGGAGCCCTCGCATGTCTGATGACCGTCTGATTGTCGCCCTTGATGTTCCCCATGCGGTCGCGGGGCTCGAACTGGCCCAGACCCTTGGCGATGCCGTGGGCTTTTATAAAATCGGCCTTGGCATGCTGACGGGTGGTGGGTTGGCGCTGGCCAACGAGCTCAAACAGGAACATGGCAAGCGCATCTTCCTCGATATGAAGCTTTTCGACATTGGCGCGACCGTTGAGGCGGCGGTGCGTGGCCTTGCGCAGTTCGATCTGGATTTCCTGACTGTCCACGGCGACCCGCATGTGGTGGCAGCGGCCAAGCAAGGGGCCGCCGGCACCGATATGAAGATCCTCGCCGTCACGATCCTGACCTCACTTGACCGCGCCGATCTTGACGCCGCACTGATCCAACCGGGCGATCTGGGCGATCTGGTGCTGACCCGCGCAGGCCGCGCGCTGGATGCGGGGGCGGATGGCGTCATCGCTTCCCCACAAGAAGCCGCCGCGATCCGCGCCCTCCCCGAAGCGGTTGGCAAGCTCATTGTCACCCCCGGCGTGCGCCCCCAAGGTGCCGCCCTAGGCGACCAAAAGCGCGTCGCCACCCCCGGTCAGGCGATTGTGGATGGGGCCGATCACATCGTGGTAGGCCGCCCGATTTGGCAATCCGAAGACCCGGCTTCCGCCGCCCGCGCAGTGCTCATGGAAATTTCCAAGCATTAACAATGCGCTTTCTTCTGTCTGTAGCAAATCGACCACAGACCGCCAGGATGCGCCAAGGTTAAGACGATCATTGTTAGGCAGAAACTGCGTAACATGTTATGTTGAACTCAGGTGATACTCCCCGACGAACTGGTTCTTCCTGATGTTCGTCACCTCCCCCCGCTGACGCAGGCGGGGGGCCTTTATTTTCTCTGCACGATTTGAGCGTTCTCCGTCGCGGTCTGTGTCAAATAGACCCGCAGTCGATCCTGAAATGCTGGCACGGCGCGCGGATGGGTCAGGAACTCGTCCTCATCCATCAAACGCCAACGCTGTCCCTCGTCACCAAAAACGATTTCAGCCTCCGCTTGCGCAGGCATCCGCGCGACAAAGAACCATTTGGTCCGACCCGCCTCATCGAAGCTGCCCTGCCAGACAACGGCTTCTTCTGGCACCCTGATGCCCAATTCTTCGTGGCATTCGCGCAGCGCGCAGGCCAGCGGGGTCTCTGCCCCTTCGCGGCCGCCGCCGGGTAAATCCCAATGATCTGCGAACAAAAGTCCCGGCGTATCATCGCGCAGGATCACGGCCAGCTTCTCTCCGAGGTAGAGCGCTAGCTTGGCACCATCAAAGCCCATGTTCAAACCCTCGAGATCTAGTTAGAATCGTCGCCCGAACCCTGCCCTCTCGGTGTACCCATGGCTACCCTCTGTCGCGACTGTCTGAATGAAATCGTGCCTGCACGACGCTGTCCACGTTGTGGCAGCCCGCGCGTGCTGTCGCACCCGGAACTGTTCGACCTGTCGATCGCCCATATGGATTGCGACGCCTTCTATGCCTCGGTCGAGAAACGCGACAATCCTGAACTCGCGGGCAAACCGGTTATCATCGGCGGCGGGCGGCGCGGGGTCGTGTCGACTGCTTGCTATGTGGCGCGGATCCGGGGTGTGCGCTCTGCCATGCCGATGTTTCAGGCGCTCAAGCTTTGCCCCGAGGCGGTGATCATCAAACCGCGGATGGAGGCCTATGTCGAAGCCTCCCGCGCGATCCGCGCGATGATGGAAGAGATGACCCCGGCAATTGAACCTCTGTCCCTTGATGAAGCCTTCCTCGACATGACCGGCACCGCGCGGCTGCACGGCCAGCCCCCTGCTGTCATGCTGGCGCGTCTGGTGCGACGGATGAAGCTGGAATTGGGACTGACTGGCTCCATCGGGCTTAGCCATAACAAGTTCTTGGCCAAGGTTGCGTCGGACCTCGACAAACCACATGGTTTTTCGGTGATTGGCGCGGGGGAAACTGCTGCTTTTCTGCGCGACAAACCTGTCGGTATGATCTGGGGCGTTGGGGCGGCCACACAAACCTCGTTGGAAAAAGCAGGCATCCGCAGCTTCTCCGATCTGTTGCGGTGGGAGCAGACCGACCTCATTGCCCGCTTCGGCAGTATGGGCGACCGGCTGTGGCACCTTGCACGCGGCCAAGACAAGCGGCGCGTGTCAAGGCACCGTCCGGTAAAATCGATCAGCAATGAGACGACATTCTTTGACGATACCGGCGATGCGGAGATTCTCGACGGCCACATCTGGCGCTTGGCGGAAAAGGTCGCGGACCGGGCAAAGGCGAAAGAGATTGCAGGCCGGGTGGTGACCCTAAAGCTCAAACGTGCCGATCACTCTTTGCTGTCCCGCCGCCTGTCGCTGCACGACCCGACGCAACTGGCCGACCGCATCTATCGCACCGCCCGCGCCCTTTTCGATCAGGTCGACCACAAAACCTCCTACCGGCTTATTGGCGTGGGGCTGTCGGACCTTTCGGGTGCAGAAGGCGCAGATATGGCAGGTGATTTGCTTGACCCCGGTGCCGCACAGCGTGGCCGTGCCGAACGCGCGGCCGATAGTATCCGCAGCCGCTTTGGAGAGAAGGCGATCGTGAAGGGCCGCGCCCTGCGCTGACGTTACTCCGCCGCGAGCGGAAGACGTTCCTGCCCGATCTGTGCCACTTCGGCGACAACACGTTGCAGCGCCGCCTGCACCGCCTCGAAAGCGCCATTCGGGCGAATCAGACGCTCGTTCATGTAAAGCGCGCGGTCGATCTCAACCTGCACCGCATGTTGCCCACGTGAGGGGCGGCCATAGGCTTGGGTGATATAGGCACCGGCAAAGGGCGAATTGCGTGTCACTACGAAACCGGCATCGACAAAGGCCGCTTCGATTCGGTCGACCACGTCTCCGCCCGCCGCCGCGCCAAAGCGGTCGCCCAGCACCACATCGGGCCGCCGCATGCCGCCACGCGCCACGCCGTCCATGGCCTCATGCGGCATGGAGTGGCAATCAACCAGCACCGCCTGCCCAAAACGGCGATGCGCCCGGGTCAGCAATTCCTGTAATTTTGCATGGTAAGGCCGCCAGTAGCTGTCGATTCGCAACTGCGCCTCTTCTAGGGACAGCTTGCCACGGTAGATCGCACGGCCATTGGCCACCACGCGAGGGATTACCCCCAGTCCGGAAGCCACGCGCGGATTATGCCCCTGTCGCGGTATTCCTTCGATGACGGATGGGTCCAACTCCTCCGGCGCGCGGTTGAGATCGATATAGGCCCGCGGAGCGCCTGCCCTGATAAAGGATGCCCCATGAAGCGGGGCACAATTGAACAATAGATCGACAAAGGCATCCTCAGAAGAGCGGATCGCATGTTCATCCAAAACCGACCGCCGCAGAAAAGACGCTGCATAATCGCGCCCTGAATGGGGCGACGCAAAGACCACACAAGAGCGGTTGCGGTCAGGATGCAGTACTTCGTAGGCGGTCATAGGCATAATAAATCCCTCTGCGTCGAACATAGCGTGTTTATTCCGCGTCAAAAGCCCTTGATCCTCCTGCCGACTCCTTTTATAGCACCCAAACGGCGCGAAATTTCGCGCCCCATTTTTGTTTGGGGCCGATTATGAAACGTCGTTAAGTGGGTGATTAGCTCAGCGGTAGAGCACTTCGTTGACATCGAAGGGGTCACTGGTTCGATCCCAGTATCGCCCACCATTTATTCATCGACCCGCCTTGGCGGGTTGCCCGCAACCCAGGCGCTGGCCCGCGCCACGACATGAGGAGACCACCTATGAAGGTTCGCAATTCGCTCCGCTCGCTCAAGAATCGGCATCGCGATTGCCGTGTTGTGCGTCGCAAAGGCCGCGTTTACGTCATCAACAAAACGCAGCGCCGGTTCAAAGCCCGTCAGGGCTGAGACTTGCAGCAATTCGATTTTTAAGGCCGCTCCTTCTTGGGGCGGCCTTTTTCGTTGCGGCACAGCGCTTGCAAGCGCTGCGCAAAGCCCCACCTACAAAGCAGACCCGAATAACAAGGAATATCAACATGTCGGATACGCCCGAATATACGCCCCCTAAAGTTTGGAAATGGGAATCGGAGAGCGGCGGCAAATTTGCCAGCACCAACCGGCCCATCGCCGGTGCGACCCATGACAAAGACCTGCCCGTGGGCGAGCATCCGTTTCAGCTGTATTCGCTGGCCACGCCGAATGGGGTGAAAGTCACGGTGATGTTCGAAGAACTGCTGGAGGCCGGCCATAAGGCGGCGGAATACGACGCTTGGCTCGTCGATATCTCTGAGGGTGATCAATTCGGCTCCGGCTTTGTTGAGGTGAACCCCAACTCCAAAATCCCCGCTTTGATGGACCGCTCTGGTGACACACAGCAGCGGGTCTTCGAATCGGGGGCGATCCTGCTTTATCTGGCCGAAAAATTCGGTGCCTTCCTCCCCAAAGACCCTGTGCGCCGCACCGAAGCGCTGTCGTGGCTCTTCTGGCAGATGGGCAGCGCGCCTTACCTTGGCGGTGGCTTTGGTCATTTCTATGCCTACGCGCCTGAGAAGTATGAGTACCCCATCAACCGCTTCGCGATGGAGACCAAGCGACAGCTTGACGTAATGGACAAGCATTTGGCCGAGCATGAGTATTTCGCCGATGAATACTCCATCGCGGATATGGCGATCTGGAGCTGGTATGGGCAATTGGTGCTCGGACGGCTCTATTCTGCGGCGGAGTTTCTTGACGTGACCTCCTATAAAAACGTGATGCGATGGGCCGAAGCGATTGATGCCCGCCCTGCCGTGAAACGTGGCCGTATGGTCAACCGCGCCTTTGGCGATGACCTGTCCCTGCAGCTGCACGAGCGCCACGACGCCAGCGATTTCGACACCAAGACCCAAGACATAATTGGCAGCAAAGACTGACTGCGCTGCCGTCGGCCACAACAGGCCGGCGGCTTTCCGACAAATTCCCTCGGAATTGGTTGCAGTGGCGTTTAAAATCTGTTTCTTACTGTTTCAGTCAAGTTATCCCAAATGAAACAGGACCCTGATATGACCTTCTGCAAAACATCGACTGCCGCCGCCGCGCTGATGTCGCTGGCCCTTCCCGCGCTGGCCGATGGCGAGCTGAACCTCTACTCCTCGCGTCACTATGACACCGATGAGCGGCTCTACACTGACTTCACCGAAGCGACCGGCATCACCATCAACCGCATCGAAGGCAAGGCTGACGAACTGCTGGCCCGTATGGAAGCCGAAGGCGCGAACTCCCCCGCCGATGTGCTGCTGACCGTCGACACCAGCCGCCTCAAGCGCGCCAAGGACATGGGACTGTTGCAATCCATTGAGAGTGACACGCTCGAAGAGCGCATCCCCGGCAACCTGCAAGACGACGACAATCAGTGGTTCGGTCTGTCGCAGCGCGCGCGGATCATCTTCTACAACAAGGAAACGCTGGACAACCCGCCCGCGACCTACATGGATCTTGCCGATCCGGCCTACAAAGGTCAGGTCTGCATCCGGTCCTCCACCAACACCTATAACCAGACGCTACTGGCCTCCATCGTCACCCACGAGGGCGAAGAAGCCGCAACCGAATGGGCGCAGGGCGTGGTCGACAACATGGCGCGCGCACCACAGGGCGGCGACACCGACCAGCTGCGCGGTATCGTCTCGGGAGAGTGCGACATCGCCGTGTCCAACAGCTACTATTTCGCCCGCGCGATCCGCACCGACGTGGACGGCGTGAGCGCAGATATCGGTAAGATCGGCCTGGTCTGGCCGGACCAAGAGGGCAACGGCGCGCATATGAACCTCTCCGGCGGTGGCGTGGCCAAGAACGCGCCGAACCGCGAGAACGCTGTGAAGTTCCTTGAGTATCTCGCCTCGGATCAGGCGCAGGTCTACTTTTCGGCGGGCAACGACGAATTCCCGACCGTGGAAGGCGTGGAGCTGGCCGATAGCGTGAAGCAACTGGGTGAGTTCAAAGCCGATGACGTGAACCTGTCGGACGTGGCCGAGAACATCGGCACTGCGCAGAAAATCTTCGACACGGTTGGCTGGGAATAATCAGCACGATATTCGAGCAGGAGGCGGGCTTTCAGGCCCGCCTTTTTTTTTGCGCTGACCTCTTCTTCAAACGCCCCGCCCGGCGCACCCCGGGCCGGAATCAAGCCGCAGGCGCCGGGCCATCGCCTGCCCGTCCCAGCGGGCAGGCGATGGCCCTCGGTTCCTACCGCTGCCGCCCCACCTGCCGGCAGATCAGGATCACCGGCAGCAATCCCATCGCTACGATAACCAAACTCGGCACCGCTGCCCCGTTCAACCGCTCATCACTCGCCAGACGATACGCCTGCACCGCCAGCGTGTCATAGTTAAACGGCCGCATGATCAGCGTCGCGGGCAGTTCTTTCATCACATCGACAAAGACGATCAGCAGCGCGGTCAGCAGGCTCGGTGCAAGGATTGGCAGATGCACTCGGCGCAGCGTGCCCAATGGCGTCTGCCCCAGCGATCGCGCCGCGGCGTCCATATTGGCATGGACCATCGCCTGCCCGCCTTCATATGCGCCAAGCGCCGCCGCAAGGAAGCGCACCAAATAGGCCAGCACCAAGAGCCAGATCGACCCGGTGATCAAGAGCCCCGTGGAGATGTCGAAAGTCGCGCGCATCCAAGCATCCAGTGCATTGTCAAAGGCCGCGAAGGGCACCAGCAGCCCCACCGCGATCACCCCGCCCGGCACCGCATAGCCCAAACGCGCCACATAAGCCGCACTTTGGGACAGCCGTCCGGGCCGCAGCCGCCGAAAGAACCCCACGCTGATTGCCGCCAGCACAGTCAACACGGCAGCAATGCCGGCCAATGTTACAGAGTTGCGCATGAACCCCAGATAGCGCGGGCTAAACAGGTTTTGCTCAGACTCCAAACCCATGGTCACGAGGATCACCACCGGCAAGACCGCCCCGAATAGGACCGGCACGCCACAAAGCACGATCGCCGCAGCCGCGTGCACACCCTTCAATTCCGAAGGCGGGGCTGACTGAGTGCGCCGCGCCGGATCATGGTATTTCGCCTTCCCACGCTGTGCACGCTCTAGCATCGCCAGCAGCAGCGCGAAGCTCAGCAAACAAAGCGCAAGCTGCGCTGCCGCCGCACGGTCGAACATGGAAAACCAACTGGTGTAGATGCCCGTCGCAAAGGTCTGCACGCCGAAGTACGCAACGGTGCCGAAATCCGCGATGGTCTCCATCACCGCCAACAATACGCCCCCCGCAATGGCAGGACGTGCCAGCGGCAGGCTAACCTTGAAGAACGCTGCCCATGCGCTGGCACCAAGCGCGCGGGCAGCCAGAAATGTCGTCCCGCTCTGCTGTAAGAACGCAGCACGGGCGAGCAGGTAAACGTAGGGGTAAAGCACCAGCACCAGCATCGCTGCCGCACCGCCAAGGGATCGGATTTCTGGGAACCAATAATCGCGCGGCTCCCATCCGGTGACGTCCCGCAGCGTGGCCTGCACCACCCCGGGATGGTCCAGCACATGGGTATAGGCATAGGCCAGCACATAGGCAGGAAAGGCCAGCGGCAGTACCAGCGCGATCTCCAAAACCTTCGCGCCGGGGAATCGGGTCATCGTCACCAGCCAAGCTGCACCGACCCCAATGGAGAACGTGCCGATCGAAACCAAGAGCACCAGCAACAGCGTCGTGACCGTATAGCGGCCCAAAACGGTATCAATCAAATGCTGCACCGTCTCCGTCCCGCCGCTGAGTGCAGCGATCAGCACGGCGAGCATCGGCAGCGCACAGAATGCAGCAACGGCCAGCGCCGCGCCGGAAAGCGCGCGCAGCCCGTCGCGGGCGCGGGTGAGTTGTGGCGTGGCGGAGGGGGCGGCGTTTGGCGTCATACGCCCTATTTCGACCATTTCACTCGGAAATGCCAGAGCCCGCGAAAACGCCCCTAGTCGTAGCTGCGCTGATCCTCAATCACCAACCCGTCGCGCGGCAGACTGCCGGGGGCAACCAGTTCGACCTTACCTTTGAGCTTGAGGAGGTCTGCCACGGACTGCGCATAGCCGTCCTTGTCCGCCCCGGTGGTTTCGATTTGCACCGTCATCACATCCGCCTCACCCTCACGGCTGGCAATAACACGGGCCTTTTCGATCTCCGCATGTTGGGCGACCAATGCCGCGACCTGCTCGGGGCGGACAAACATACCTTTGATCTTAGTGGTTTGATCGGCGCGGCCCATCCAGCCCTTGATGCGCATGTTGGTACGGCCACAGGGGCTTTCACCTTCAAGCACGGCGCTCAGATCACCAGTCGCGAAACGGATCAGCGGGTAGTCGGGGTTAAGCGTTGTAACGACAACCTCACCCACCTCGCCCGGCGCAACCGGAATGCCGGTGCCGGGGGTGACGATTTCGACGATGACCTGCTCGTCCACGATCAGCCCCTCCATCGCGGGGCTTTCATAGGCGATATTGCCCAGATCGGCAGTGGCATAGGACTGCAGACAGGTGATGCCGCGCTCTTGATAGAAGGCCCGCAGACTGGGGAACAGCGCCCCGCCGCCCACCGCAGCCTTGGTGATCTTCAACTCGACCCCCATGGCATCGGCTTTTTCGAGAATCACCTTTAGGTAATCCGGCGTGCCAGCATAGGCGGTCGAGCCAACATCCCGCGCTGCGGTGACCTGAAGCTCCGTCTGTCCGGTGCCCGCAGGCAGCACAGTCGCGCCAACGGCCCGCGCGCCTGATTCAAAAATCATGCCAGCTGGGGTCAGGTGATAGCCAAAGCAGTTGTGCACGATGTCCCCCGCACCGATGCCCGCCGCGTGCAGGAACCGTCCCATGCGCCACCAATCGGGATCGTTGCTTGACGGCTCATAAATCGGGCCGGGGGACTGGAAGACGTGAGAAAACTCATGCACCGGCTTGGTGGTAAAGCCGCCAAAGGGTGCCTGACCCGCCTGCGCCTTGCCCAGTTCAGATTTGCGCAGCACCGGAAGCTCGGCCAGCGCCTCGGCAGAGGTGATCTGTGTCGCATCCACACCCTTTAGCGCATCGCCATAGCCCGGCAACGCCTGAGCGCGGGCGATCTGGCGCGGCAAAGCCTTCGCCAGATCGGCGGCACGCTGGTCAGCGCTGCGGGTTTCCAGATCGTCGAAATGGGGCTTGGTCAGCATCCCTGTCACTTTCCTGCTATGGCATCACTAGAGAGGGCATAGGCCCGCGTCTGTTGTCACGTTGGTTTCGGTCTTTGGCCGGCTTAGCTGAGCCAGCGTTTGCGGCGGCGGTAGCTGCGCACATCGCGGAAGCTCTTGCGGCCTTCGTCGGACATGCCAAGGTAGAATTCTTTCACATCTTGGTTCTCGCGCAGATCCTTGGCGGGGCCGTCCATCACGACGCGGCCGGATTCAAGGATGTAGCCGTAATGAGCAAAGCGCAGCGCGACGTTGGTGTTTTGCTCGGCCAGAAGGAAGGTCACGCCTTCTTTTTCGTTCACCGACTTCACAATCTCGAAAATCTGCTCAACCAACTGTGGGGCCAGACCCATCGAGGGCTCATCCAAGAGGATCGTCTCGGGTCGGGACATCAGCGCGCGGCCAATGGCGCACATCTGCTGCTCGCCACCCGAGGTATAGCCAGCCTGCGAACGGCGGCGCTCCTTCAGGCGGGGGAAATAATCATAGACCATCTCAAGATCACGCTGGATCGCGGCATTGCCGTCAGTTCGGGTATAGGCACCGGTCAGCAGGTTTTCCTCGATGGTCAGGTGCTCAAAACAGTGCCGGCCTTCCATGACCTGCACGACGCCTTTCTTGACGGTCTCGGCAGGGTCCTGATGCTGGATCGGGGTATTGCGGTACTTGATCGAGCCCTTGGTGACCTCGCCGCGCTCCGATGCGAGAAGCCCCGAGATCGCCTTGAGCGTCGTCGTCTTGCCGGCGCCGTTGCCGCCCAGCAACGCGGTGATGCCGCCCTTGGGCACGTTCAGGCTGACGCCCTTCAGCACGAGGATGACGTGATTGTAGATCACCTCGATATTGTTGACCTCAAGCAGGTTTTCGACTGCGACGTCAGTGGTATTGGCAGCATCCAGCATGGGAATGACCTCTCTTAAGGCTTGGAAGTCCCCGGCCACCCTGTTCGGAGTGGCCGGGAGCGTGGTTTACTTGCAGTTGCCTTCGATGGCGTTCTCGGTTGCGTAGGCCGAGGAGTCTTCGTCGATCAGCGGCTGGATCACGTCCTGATCCGACTGCATGAAGTCAGACACGAGGTTCCACTCCTTAGCTTCCGCATCCCACTGGGTCACGGCGACAAAGCCCTCACCGCCGTGGTTCTCGCAAGAGACCGAGAACTCGGGGCCGAAGTCCGGCAGACCGAGGGCCGCCATTTTCTCTTCGGTGATCTCAAGCTGCTCCATCCCGTCGCGCATCTGCCCGCCGGTGATGTCGGTCACACCGTGGATTTCCTGCGCCGTCCGGGCGGCCTCAGACACCAGCATGGCTGCATAGACGCCACGGTTGTAGAGCACCGAACCGACCTGATCGCCTGCACCGGCTGCTTTGCCCGCATCGACGACGTATTTCTGCAGATCGTCATAAAGCGGGTAATCGGAGCCAACGTTGTGGAAGGTCAGCGCTTTGTAGCCATCAGCCTTGGCACCAGCAGACAGAACGTCGTTTTCCGAGCCGGACCACCAGATGCCAATGAACTTGTCCATTGGGAAGCGGATGTTGGCGGCTTCTTGAACCGCAACTTGGTTCATCACGCCCCAGCCGTACATAATGACATAGTCAGGCTTGTCACGGCGGATTTGCAGCCACTGCGATTTCTGCTCCTGACCGGGGTGATCGACCGGCACTTCATTCAGTTCAAAACCGTGCTTTTTGCTCAGCTCTTGCAGGGTGCGGATCGGCTCCTTGCCATAGGCGGAGTTGTGGTAAACCAACGCGATCTTCTTGCCGCTCAGGTCACCGCCTTCCTGCTCCATGATGTGCTTGATCGCAACCGAAGCGCCGTCCCAGTAGTTAGCCGGGAAGTTGAAGACGTGGCTGAAAGTGTTGCCGTTCTTGGCCGAGGTGCGGCCCAGACCCGATGTCAGCATCGGAATGTCATCGGCGGTGACCTTGGGAATCAGCTGGTAGGTGATGCCGGTCGACAGCGGCTGATAGACCAACGCGCCTTCGCCCTTAGTGGATTCGTAGCATTCCACGCCCTTCTCGGTGTTGTAGGCGGTCTCGCACTCCGGCACCCGGATGGTTTCGCCGCCGATGCCGCCGTCACGCTCGTTCAGAAGGGTAAAGTAATCGGCATAGCCGTCAGCGAAGGGGATGCCCCCTGCCGCATATGGCCCGGTGCGGTAGCTCAGCGATGGAAAGACAAGGTCTGCCATCACGGGGCTTGCGGCCATCAGGCCTGCAACGGCCAGTGTTCCCAGTTTATATTTCATCGGTGTTTCCTCCCTTGGATTGTCCGATTTGGTTTTTGGGCCGGGTTTCCTCCCCCCGCCTCAATTCTCGTGGCGCCCCCTTAGTGCGGGAAGGGCCACAATCTCAGTTTTTCCTTGGCAACGCGCCAGAGCTGCGCCAGCCCGTGGGGTTCTGCGATCAGGAAGATGATGATCAACCCGCCGACGATCACAAGCTGCAAATGCGCCACGATATCCGTGGGCCAGCCCAGCCAGTCGACGCCGACGATCTTCAGCAGCACCGGCAGCAACACAAGGAACGCCGCCCCAGCAAAGCTGCCAAAGATGCTGCCCAAGCCGCCGATGATGATCATGAAGAGCACCAAGAAGCTTTTCTGGATGCCAAAGGCTTCGCCGACTTCAACCGCGCCCAGATAGATCGAAAAGAACAGCGCGCCGGAGATGCCGATGAAGAAGGAACTGACCGCAAAGGCCGTCAATTTCGCCCGCAGCGGGTTCACTCCGATGATCTCGGCCGCGATGTCCATGTCGCGGATCGCCATCCATTTGCGGCCCACAGAGCCGCGCGTCAGGTTGCGCGCCACCAGCGCACTCCCGACGGTGAAGATCAGGCAGAACATATAGGTCGCCCAAGCATCGGCACTTGGCCCGGTGATCAGGATGCCAAAGGTGTCGCGCTCAGGCGCGCTGATCTGGCCCGAAGCGGAGTAGTTGTAGAACCACGGCACCCGGTTAAACAGCCAGACAAGGAAGAACTGCGCCGCCAGCGTGGCCACGGCGAGATAGAACCCTTTGATCCGCAAAGACGGCAGACCAAACAGCGCCCCAACTGCCGCAGTGATCACCCCGGCCAACAGCACATGAATGAACATGCTGACATCGGGAAACGCCGTCATCAGCTTGTAGCAGGCATAGGCGCCCACCGCCATGAAACCGCCGGTGCCGAGGCTCACCTGCCCGCAATAGCCCACAAGGATGTTCAACCCGATCGCCGCAATGGCGTAGATCAAAAAGGGCAGGAACAGCGAGTTCACCCAGTAGTCATTGACCAAAAATGGAATGACAAAGATCGCGACAAAGAGCACCACATAGTAGCGATAGCGGTCGAACTTGATCGGAAAGGTCTGCTGGTCTTCGGCGTATGTCGTGCTGAAATCGCCTGCTTCACGATAGAACATTAGACTGATTTCCCTTCTGCGATCTTTGTGTCGTTGGATGCACAGCGGCGCATCATGCCTGTATCAAACGCGCTCAATGATCTTCTCCCCAAACAGGCCCTGCGGGCGGAAGACGAGGAAGACCAGCGCCAGCATATAGGCGAACCAGTTCTCGGTCGCGCCGCCAAGGAAGGGGGCACCGATCAGAAACTCAAAGAGTTTCTCGCCCACACCGATGATCAGCCCGCCGACAATCGCGCCGGGGATCGAGGTGAAGCCGCCCAGCATCAGCACCGGCAGCGCCTTCAGCGCGATCAGCGACAGCGAGAACTGCACGCCCGATTTAGCGCCCCACATGATGCCCGCAACCAGCGCGACAAAGCCCGCCAGCGACCAGACCAAGATCCAGATGAAGTTGAGCGAGACACCAACCGAAAGTGCGGCCTGATGGTCGTCCGCCACGGCCCGCATGGCGCGGCCCTGTTTGGTGTATTGCGCAAACATCACCAGTCCGATCACAAGGATCGCCGCGACGATGGAGGCCACGATATCGAGGTTGTCGATAAAGAACCCGTAGCCGGTGGCCTCAAAAGTGAACTCATCAATCCAGACGTTGATGCCCTGCGGCAGACCGACATCGAGCGTCTTAATCTCGGACCCCCACATCAGGTCGCCGACACCTTCGAGGAAATAGGCCAGACCGATGGTCGCCATAAAGAGGATGATCGGCTCTTGTCCCACAAGGTAGCGGAACACGAAACGTTGCACGCAATAGGCCAGCACGATCATCACGATCATCGTCAACACGATGGCGAGGAAGGCAGGCACATGCCAGCCGAAGTGATGTACTTCGGTGCCGAGGATGGCGTTGATCAGATGGCTGAAGGGCACCTGCCCCTCCATGATCCCGACCAGCGTCAGCGCGGCAAAGAGCGCCATGACGCCTTGGGCATAGTTAAAAATGCCCGAAGCCTTGTAGATCAGCACGAAGCCAAGCGCCACGAGCGCGTAGAGCACCCCGGCCATCAGCCCGTTCATGAAGACTTCGATTGTAAACGCCAGTTGCTCAGGCATCATTGGCCCTCCCCAAAGTCAGAACGGCTGTGTCATTGCGGGTGATGGTGCGGCGCTCAGTCATGCGCCACCCCGAGATAGGCGTCGATCACCTCTTGGTTATTGCGCACGTCATGCGGCGAGCCGTCACCGATCTTGCGGCCATAGTCCATCACGACCACGCGGTCGCTGAGGTCCATGACCACGCCCATATCGTGCTCAATCAGCGCGATGGTGGTGCCAAACTCGTCATTCACATCGAGGATGAAGCGGGACATGTCCTCTTTTTCCTCGACGTTCATGCCCGCCATCGGCTCATCGAGCAGCAGGATCGTCGGCTCCGCCGCCAAGGCGCGGGCCAGTTCAACGCGTTTCTTCAGACCGTAGGGCAGACGCGCCACCGGCGTCTTGCGGATCGCTTGGATTTCCAGAAAGTCGATGACCTTCTCGGCAATTTCGCGGTTTTCGATTTCTTCGCGCTCGGCCTTGCCCTTCCAGATCGACTGCGCCAGCAGCCCTGATTTCATCTGGGTCAGACGGCCCGTCATGACGTTGTCAAGCACCGACATGCCCTCGAACAGCGCGATATTCTGAAAGGTCCGTGCGATGCCCTGCTGGGCCACCTCAAACGGCTTCATCGGCGGACGGCGTGCGCCCTTGTACCAGACCTCGCCCTCTTGCGGGACATAGAAGCCGCTAATCACATTGAGCATCGAGGACTTCCCCGCCCCGTTCGGCCCGATGATCGCGCGGATTTCGCCCTCGCGGATGTCGAAGGAAATGTCCTTGATCGCTTCCACACCGCCAAAGCGCAGGGTGATGTTTTTCATCTCCATCACCGTGGGGCCAATGGTGCGGCCGTCGTCGGTGACATAGCTGTCAGCCTGATCTTTCACGCTGTCCCTTTCCATAGTTCCGGGCTGTCCGCCGCTCGCCTGCGCCACGCTCATTCCGCCGCCATCTGGTGGCTGGTCGGCTGCACGGCAGCTTCGCGAATTTCGAGTGTCGCCTTGATCGAGCCTTTGCGCCCATCCTCATAGGTCACTTCCGTCTCGGTGCTGACCTGTTTGGAGCCGTCATAGAGCGCTGCGATAATGTCGGCGTATTTCTCTTCGATGATCTTGCGGCGCACTTTGCGGGTGCGGGTCAATTCACCGTCGTCGGCGTCGAGTTCTTTGTGCAACACGACAAAGCGGTGCACCTGACAGCCCGAGAGCATCTCGTCTTCCGCGACCGAGCGGTTCACCTCTTCCACATGGCTTTGAATTGTGTCCATCACCTGCGGATGCCGCGCCAGTTCCTGGTAGGAGGCGTAGCCGATGTTGTTGCGCTCGGCCCAGTTGCCCACCGCCGTGAGGTCGATGTTGATAAAGGCGGTGCATTCGCTGCGCTTGTTGCCAAAGACCACGGTCTCCAGAATGTTCGGGAAGAACTTCAGCTTGTTCTCCACATATTTCGGCGCAAAGAGCCGCCCGTCGGCCATCTGGCCCACATCCTTGGCGCGGTCGATGATGCGCAGGTGGCCGCTTCCCTCCTCAATGAAGCCCGCGTCGCCGGTGGCGACCCAGCCTTCGGCATCTTTGGTGTCGGCGGTGCTTTCGGGGTTCTTGTAATATTCCACAAAAACGCCAGGCGAGCGGTAGAAGACCTCGCCATTGTCCGCGATCTTCAGCTCCACGCCCGGGCAGGTCACGCCCACGGTGTCGCTGCGCACCTCGCCATCGGGCTGCGCGGTGATGAACACCGTCGCCTCGGTCTGGCCGTAGAGCTGTTTTAGGTTGATGCCAAGCGAGCGGTAGAAATCGAAAATCTCCGGCCCGATCGCCTCACCGGCGGTATAGCCCACGCGGACGCGGCTGAAGCCAAGCGTGTTCTTCAGCGGGCCATAGATCATCAACTCGCCCAACGCATATTTCGCGCGGTCCATGAAGGACACCTTCTTGCCGTCCAGAATGGCGGGGCCGACCTTGCGGGCATGGGCCATGAAGGTGTCGAAGAGCCACTTCTTGAACCGGCTCGCGTCTTCCATGCGGATCATGACGGAAGTGAGCTGCGTCTCGAACACCCGCGGCGGGGCGAAGTAATAGGTCGGCCCGATTTCACGCAGATCGACATGCATTGTCTCGGCGCTTTCGGGGCAGTTGGTGCAGAACCCGGTCCAAAGCGCTTGACCCACGGAAAAGATGAAATCGCCGACCCATGCCATCGGCAGATAGGCGAGGATTTCATCATCGCGGCGCAGATTGTCGAACTCGGAGGAGGATTTCGCCGTCTCGATCACGTTGCGGTTGGACAGCACCACGCCCTTGGGCTTGCCGGTGGTGCCTGAGGTGTAAAGCATCACGCCGGTGGAATCATAATTCAGCTTGGCCTGACGCGCCTCAAGCTCAGCGATATGCTTCTCGCGGTTGGCGCGGCCCAATTCCTGCACAGCGCTGTATTGGTCGAGCTTGGAATGGTCGTATTTGCGCAAGCCACGCGGATCGAGGTAGATCATCCGCTCAAAGTCGGGCAACTGACTTTGCACTTCGATGATCTTGTCGACCTGCTCCTGATCGCCCACGACGGCAAAACGTGCGCCACAGTGGCCCATGACATAGGCCATCTCTTCGGCATTGGCGTCTTGGTACAGCGGCACCGGCACGGCCCCGGCCATCTGTGCGGCCATCATTGCCCAATAGAGAGTTGGCCGGTTGCGGCCAATAACGGCGACAAAATCGCCCTCGTTCAGACCCAACTCCAAGAACCCGAGTGCCAGCGCCTCAACCTCGTCACGGGTCTGCGACCAGGTCCAGCTTTGCCAGATCCCGTATTCCTTCTCCCGATAGGCGGGGGCGTTTGCGAATTCACTTGCGTTGCGGTGCAACAGCGCCGGCACGGACTGAGGTCCGTCGGCACGCGTCAGCGGCTTAGCCAAATTGTCTTCCTCCCATGCCCGCCCTCCCCGGCGGGTTCGATCGCTTGTGCGATTCTATGATCTCACAAGTGACGTTGTCTTAGGTGTGGGGGTCAACTTTTTCCTGATCTTTTCCGAATCCTAACGAATTGTTACAGCGCGATTTAGTCGCCTTCGCGGCTAGTCGATGCCGTTGGCGCGCTGCACCTCGCGCACATAGCTCACGATGGATTTGATCTCTGCCGGGGTGATCCCTTCGACCGGGGGCATATTGCCGAAAGACCAGTGATGCTGACGCACGCCATTGGTCGCTGCAACCATGAAGGCCCCGTCGCCATGATGGCTGGGCTCATAAATTTTATGGATCAGCGGTGGGCCTGCGCCTTCGCGCCCGGCGGCGTTGATCCCGTGACAGGCCGCGCATTTCGCTTCAAAGGCGCGCGCGCCGATCTGCGCCCCTTCGCTCAGGCTATCCGGTAGGGTCACTGTCACCATAGCCTCCCCGCTGGCAGTGGGCGCAGGGCTCTCTTGGCCACTCCACCAAAGATACCCGCCAATTGCGGCCACTCCAGCCAATGCCGCCACTCCGATTTTCTTGTTCATGCTCTGCCTTTCGCGTTTCATTTGTCGCGCTTCTCAGGGCCTCCAGCGCAAGAAGGTCAAGCGCGATTTGCGCGCGGCTCTTTGCCTTTCGCCCGTGCGATGCTAGCCCTATGCGAAAGGATGCCAATGCAGATCACCGAAGACCAAACCAAAGCGCTGACCCATGCCGGTCTGAACCTGATAGCTCAGGCGCTAACCATCTATGATAGTGATCTGCGCCTCGCGGTCTGCAATGCGCCGTTTCAATCGATGTTCGATCTGCCCGATGCGCTGGTCACCCCCGGCGCCCCCTTTGAGGATACGATCCGCCATCTCGCCGGGACCGGCGAATATGGGGAAGTCGGCGATGTCGATGCCTTTGTGGCCGAACGTGTGGAGCAGGCCCGCGCCTTCGTACCGCATTATATGGAGCGCACCCGCGCCAATGGGCGCACCATCAGCGTCGAAGGTTCCCCCCTGCCGCAAGGCGGCTGGGTCACGGTCTATACCGACATCACCAACACCAAGCGGCAAGAGGCGCTGTTGCGCGCGCGGTCCGATGCGTTGAGCGACCAACTGCTCTCCCATGCCGAACAACTTGCCGCCAGCAACCGCAAGCTCGAAGCGACGATCACGGCGCTGGAAGAAGCCAAACGGCAGGTCACCGAAAGCGAAGCCCGCACCCGTTTGACGACCGAGATGATGCCTGCGCATATCGCCCATGTGGACGAGAATGGCCGCTATATCTATTCCAACCGCCGCCTCAGCAGTGTGATGCCGGGACGGCCCAGCAATATCTACGGTCTGCACATCAGCGACGCGCTTGGGGCCTCTGCCTATGCGCGGATCAAACCCGCGCTGACCCAAGCCTACGCGGGCAGCCCGGCGGTGATCGAATTTACCCATGACGCCTCTGCCCGGCGGATACGCGGTGCCTTCACCCCCGATGGGCGCGGCGGGGTCTATATCCTGTCAATGGACATCACCGAGGAAACCCAGACCCGTGTCGCCCTGCAACAGACGCTGAAACGCGAGTTGGCCTCTCGGATGATCTCTGGGCTGGCGCATGATTTCTCAAACCTTTTGACCATCATTCTTGGGATGCAATCGAAACTTGCCCGCCTGCCCGACATGCCGCCGCAAGCGGGCGAATTGGTCGAAGGCACGCTTGCGGCCGCACGACGGGGCGGCACGTTGCTCAGCTCCATCGCCGATGTGACCGAACCCCGCGCCCTGCGCCCGGCGGCCACCGATATCGCCGACCTGCTGAACGAGCTTTCGACCCTCGCCGCCCCGACCCTGCCCCCGAAATGCGCGCTGGTGGTGCGCAATGACGCGCCGGAGGGGTCGGTGCTGCTCGACAAAGGCCGGGTGCAGGATGCGCTTTTGAACCTCATCCTTAACGCACGCGACGCCTGCGGCGCGCAGGGCACGATCACACTGACCCAACGGCTAGTGCATGACACTTGGATCGAATGGGTGATCCATGACACCGGACCGGGCTTCTCGCCTTCGGCACTGGAACGCGGGGTTGAACCGTTTTTCACCACCAAGGGCAGCGAAGGATCGGGGCTGGGTCTGTCGATGGTCTATGACATGACCAAATCCGCAGGCGGCGATCTGCGGCTGAGCAATGCACCCGAAGGCGGCGCACAGATCAGCCTGCGCTTGCCCTACCGCGCTGCTGTGCCTGCCACCACGGGGCTGGTTTTGCTGGTCGAAGACACCACCGACATTCGCGCTGTGGTGCGGGACATGCTGATGGATCAAGGCCATTCGGTGATCGAGGCCACCAGCGCCGATGAAGCCACGGCGCTGATTGCCGATCTGCCCGACATCACCCTTGTCCTCTCGGACATCCAACTCACCGGCGAAGGCACTGGCATCGACCTTGCCCGCCGTGTCGGCAGCAGCCTGCCGCTGTTGCTGATGACCTCCCTACCCGCTGATCACCCACTGTTTGTCGAGGCGCAGACCCTCGCGCCGGTGCTGCGCAAACCTTTTGACGCCGACGCGCTTTTGTCGCTGATCGCCCCATTGAAAGCCACCGCCCCATGAGCCGTGATACCGCCCCGCGCCCGCTGGTTACCATTCTGGATGACGAGCCTGAAATCCGCAGCATGCTGTCGGACACGCTTGAGGAAGCGGGCTTCGACACACTCAGCTTTGGTCGCGCGCGGGCTTTTGAAGCCGCACTGGCCACCCATACCCCCGATGTCTGCCTTGTCGATCTCAGCCTGCCTGACACCGACGGTCTGACGCTGGTGCACCGGTTAGCGCTGGAACAAGGCGCGATCGTGATCATCATCTCAGGCCGCGCACAGGTGCAGGACCGAGTGACGGGGCTGGAACTGGGCGCCGATGATTACATCATCAAACCCTTCGATCCTGCCGAAGTGGTCGCCCGCATCCGCGCCCGCCTACGCAGCGCCAAACCGACGCCACAGGCCGGCACCACCGCGCGGTTTAACGGCTGGACCGCGCATTTCGACCGCTATGTCTTGCAGGATGCACAGGGGACCGAGGTCACCTTCTCCCATGCCGAAGGCGAGGTGCTGCGCCTGTTCCTCGACGCTCCGAAACGCCTGATCAGCCGCGCGCAGATGCAAGAAACACTCGGCGGCGTAGCTTCCGAGAGTTTTGACCGGGCGATGGATGTGCGCATCTCGCGGCTGCGGACGAAGCTTGGCGAGGACCCTAAGAACCCGCAGCTGATCAAGACGATCTACGGTGCGGGCTATATTTTCCTTGGCGATGTGCACTGGGACTGACGGCGCTTAAAGCGCCGCGACGGCCCGCCCCAACACCTCAACCGCCGCGACCAGATCGTCTTCCGCCGTGTCCTCTTCAAAGGCATGGCTGATCCCATTGATCGAGGGCGCGAACAACATCGCCACGGGCATCAATCGCGCCACATTGGTTGCGTCATGCAAGGCACCCGAAGGCATCTTGCGCCATTTGCCGGGGGCCACCGCCTCTGCCGCCTCGGCCAGCGCATCTTGCAATCGCGCATCCATCGCCTCAGGCTCCAGCCCCAGCATCGGGCCATAGGTCAGGTCCATCCCGCGAGACTTGGCCACCTCCTCGGCGGTCTCGCGGATGATCGCTTCCATCCGCCCCAGACGGTCACTGTCGCCGTCCCGCCACTGCATCGAGAACACCGCCTTGCCCGGCACGATGGATGACGCATTGGGATGCAGGCTGACATGGCCAATGGTCCAGACCGTGGTCGGCGTCACCACATTGCGCAGCCGGTCGTTCAGCAGGCTGTTGAACTCAGACACCGCCTGAAAGGCATCGCGGCGCACCGCCATCGGCGTGGTGCCTGCGTGGTTCTGCTGGCCTTCAAAAGTCACCTTCATGTCGCGAATACCAACGATGTCGCTGACCACGCCAATCTGCTCTCCGCTATCATCCAAGGTCGGCCCCTGTTCGATGTGCAACTCGATATAGCCGGTGAACTGCGCCGGATCGACCGGACCAGTCACCATGCCCGCCATCGCCTCGCGCGCCTCGGCCAAGCTGACCCCGGCGTGATCGGTGAGACCGTCAGCCTCCGTCTGATCCAAGGCGCCGGACCAAACGGTCGAACCGGTGGTCACGCCAAAGCGCCCCTCTTCATCTTGGAACGACACGACCGATACCGCGGGGCCCCCGGTCTCACGCGTCGCGCGGGCGACTTCGAGCGCCGCGATCACGCCCAAGGCACCATCCAGCCAGCCCCCCTCGGGTTGGCTGTCGGAATGCGACCCCAACAGGATCGAGGGCCCCTCTGCCAGGCCAAAGAGGTTGCCCATCGCATCGACTTCGATCTTGAGCCCCGCCTCGCGCATCCGGCCCGCAAGCCACTCCCGCGCCTCTACATCGGCGGCGGAATAGGCCGGGCGCACCACGCCCTTACCCACCCCTGCCGCACCAATGGCACGCAGATCGTGCAAATCCTTCAGAAATCGCGCGGCATCAATCTTCATTTCTCGGTACTTTCCTTACTCGGCGGCGACGGCCTCTTTCGCCGCTTCCACCCTGACGGCAGAGAATTTAAACTCCGGGATCTTGCCGTAAGGGTCAACCGCTGGATTGGTCAGAATATTCGCCGCCGCTTCGACATAGGCGAAGGGGAGGAAAACCATATCGGGGGCCACGGCGCGGTCTTCCCGGGCCATGATCTCGATACTGCCGCGTTTGGTAGAGAGTCGCACATGTTCGCCCGGAGCCACCCCAAGACGGCGTAGGGTTGACGGATGAAGTGAGCAGTTCGCCTCCGGCTCCAATCCGTCCAGCACCTTGGAGCGGCGGGTCATTGAGCCCGTGTGCCAATGTTCCAACTGCCGCCCGGTCGTCAGTATCATCGGGTAGTCCGCATCCGGCACATCATCGGGCGCCACAATTGAGGCAGGGGTGAATTTGGCCCGGCCCTCAGGGCGCGGGAAGCCCTCGCCAAAGACAATTGCCTGCCCCGGATCATCTGCGCTCAGTGACGGGTAGGTCACTGCATTCTCGCGCGCCAGACGGTCCCATGTGATGTTGTCGAAGGACTTCATGTTCAGCTTCATCTCGGCAAAGACATCCGCCGGGCTTTCATAGCTCCAGTCCAGCCCCAGCCGCTTGGCCAGTTCCACTTCGATCCACCAATCCTCCCGCGCTTCGCCGGGTGGTGTCACCGCCGGGCGGCCCATTTGGACCTGACGGTTGGTGTTGGTCACCGTACCAGTCTTTTCAGCAAAGGCGCTGGCGGGGAGGATCACATCGGCGTAATTCGCCGTCTCAGTCAGGAAAATATCCTGCACCACAAGGTGATCCAGCTTTGCCAGCGCATCGCGCGCATGGTCGACATCGGGGTCCGACATCGCCGGGTTTTCCCCCAGCACATACATCGCCTTGATGTCCCCATCATGCACCGCATCCATGATCTCGGTCACGGTCAGCCCCTTCTCGGCGCTGAAATCGCCCGAACCCCAGACCTCGGTAAAGGCCGAGCGCACGCCGTCGTCCTCCACCGGCTGGTAATCGGGCAGGAACATCGGAATGAGGCCCGCATCCGACGCGCCCTGCACGTTGTTCTGCCCCCGAAGCGGATGCAGCCCAGCGCCGGGGCGTCCAATCTGGCCGGTCATCAGCGCAAGAGAGATCAGGCAACGCGAATTGTCGGTGCCATGGATGTGCTGGCTCACCCCCATGCCCCAGAAGATCATTGCCGCATTGGCCCCCGCGAAGGTCCGCGCCACATCGCGCAGCACTTCGGCTTCGATACCGCAGATCGGGGCCATTCTTTCGGGGCTGAAGTCCTTTAGGTGCGCCTTTTCGGCCTCCCAATTCTCGGTATAGGCCGCGATATATTGCGCGTCATACAGCCCTTCTTCGACGATCACATGCATGATCGCATTGAGCATCGACACATCGGTTCCAGGGCGGAATTGAAGCATATGGCTGGCGAAACGACGCAGCCCCACACCGCGGGGGTCCATCACGATCAGCTTGCCACCGCGTTTGGTGAATTGCTTGAAATAGGTCGCGGCGACGGGGTGGTTCTCAACCGGGTTCGCGCCGATGACGATGGCCACATCGGCGTTTTCGATCTCGTTGAAGGTCGCCGTGACAGCGCCCGATCCGACGTTCTCCATCAGCGCTGCCACGGATGAGGCGTGGCAGAGCCGCGTGCAGTGATCGACGTTGTTATGGCCAAAGCCCTGACGGATCATTTTCTGGAACAGATAGGCTTCTTCATTGGTGCATTTCGCACTGCCAAAGCCCGCCACCTCGCGCCCGCGCCCCTTGAGGCCCTGTGCTGCGAAATCCAGCGCCTCGTCCCATGTGGCCTCGCGGAACACCTCGCCCCAATTGCCCGGATCGACATTCAGCCCTTTGGCGGGCGCGTCCTCGCGGCGGATCAGCGGTTTGGTCAGGCGGTGATCGTGGTGGATATAGTCAAAGCCAAAGCGCCCCTTGACGCAGAGCCGCCCTTCGTTCGCCGGGCCGTTGATGCCTTCGACGTATTTGACTTTATTGTCCTTCACCTTGAGCGAAATCTGACAACCGACGCCGCAGAAGGGGCAGACGCTGGCGACCTCATTGTCGTAATCCGCCGAGTCGCCCACCTGCGCCGCGTCCACCACCGTGGCGGGCATCAACGCGCCCGTTGGGCAAGCCTGCACGCATTCGCCGCAGGCAACGCAGGTCGAGGCCCCCATCGGATCGTCGATGTCGAAGACCGGGTAGGCGTCATGGCCTCGCCCGGCCATGCCGATCACATCGTTGACCTGCACCTCCCGGCAGGCGCGGACGCAGAGGTTGCACTGGATGCAAGCGTCGAGGTTCACGCGCATCGCGACATGGGTGTCGTCGAGAAGCGGCACACGGTCGCGCTCCAACTTCGGGAAACGGCTTTCTTCCACGCCATTCAGCGCCGCCATTTCGCGCATATGGCTCGATTTGTCATGCGCCACCTCCTGCGCGGGTTGGTCGGCCAGCAGCAGCTCCATCACCATTTTGCGGGCATTCTCGGCGCGCGCATTGTTGGTGGTGACGACCATCCCCTCGGCAGGCTCGCGGATGCAGGAGGCCGCCAGCACCCGCTCTCCTTCGATCTCGACCATACAGGCGCGGCAGTTGCCGTCGGGGCGGTAGCCGGGGGCGGGCTTGTGACACAGATGCGGGATTTTAAGACCCCGACCATTGGCCACTTCCCAAATGGTCATGCCAGCCTCTGCCTCAACGGTTTGCCCATCAAGCGTGAATGTGATCCTCTCGGCCATGGCTGCCCCTCCCGCTAGCTATTGCCCAAACTATAAGCAAAACTCGGCCCTTGTCAGGGGCCAATCCCGACACCCCGTCACGGATAAACGCCGCGGCGGTGCATTGCATTGTATGGCCCGACAAGCTGCCCTATCACTTGGGCGAACAGTGAAAGCCCTTTGATGTCCCACATTACCCTGATCCGCCACGGCCAAGCCAATTCCACCGCCAAGGACGAGTTAAGCTATGACCGCCTCAGCCCGCTGGGTCATGAGCAGGCCGCGTGGCTGGGCGACCATTTGCGCCAGAGTGAAACCCACCACACGCGGCTTTATACCGGCACGTTGACCCGCCACATCGAGACGGCGGAGGGGATGAACACCGGGCTGGAACCCATTCGCGACGCACGGCTGAACGAGTTGGAGTATTTCACCCTCGCCAATCTGATGGAGCAGCAGCACAAGGTGCCCTTTCCCCGCGCGGGCGAGTTTGTGCATCACCTGCCGCAGGTCTTTGACTATTGGAAAGCGGGCAAGCTTGCCGACACGCCCGAAACCTATGAGAACTTTGAAACGCGGGTGCAATCGGCTCTGGCTGAAATTGCCGAAGGTGAAGGCCCGGCGCTGGTGGTGACTTCGGGCGGGCTGATTTCTTTAGCGATGGCGCAGGCCATGGGCGTGGGCATCCCGGCCATGGCGCGTTTGGCGCTGGCGATCATGCATACCTCGATGCACCGGCTCTTTCCCATCGGCGGGCATTGGTCGCCCGTGCTGTTCAACGCTGTGCCACATCTTGACCGGCCCGACCGCCGCCTTGCACAAACGCATATGTAACCCCCTCGCCCGCGAAAGGCTGACCCATGCTGAAACTTCACTACGCCCCCGGCACGATCTCGGTCGCCGTCGCCATCGCCCTCGAAGAAGCGGGGCTGGCCTATGAGCCGGTGAAGGTCGATTTCGCCGCCGCCGAACAGACCGCCGCGCCCTATCTGGCGCTGAACCCCAAGGGCCGGGTGCCGACCCTCGTGACCGAAGCGGGCAGCGCCCTGACCGAGACTGGCGCGCTGTTGGACTATGTCGCCGCCCGCGCGCCCGAGGCGGCGCTGGTCCCGGCTGACCCTGAACTCGCGGCCCATATGCGCGGGGTGATGTACTACCTCGCCTCGACCATGCATGTGGCCCATGCTCATAAGATGCGCGGCCACCGCTGGGCCGATCAGCAATCCAGTTTTGACGATATGAAAGCCAAGGTGCCGCAGACCATGGCCGATTGCGCGGCCTATATCGAAAACCACGCCTTCCGAGGTGACTTCGTTGCGGGCGATGCCCTGTCGCTGGCCGATCCCTATCTCTTTGTCGTCTCGGGATGGCTGGCCGGTGACGGGGTCGACCGCGCGGCTTACCCACGGCTCGATGCCTTCGCCGCCCGCATGGAAGACCGTGCCAGCCTCAAGGCCGTTCGCGCGAAAGGGATCTTGGCATGACCCATCTATGGCTCCGCGCCGAGCAGCGCGATAATGAGACACGCACCGGGCTGACACCTGAAGGGGCTGCCGCGCTGATCGCCCTAGGCATGAAGGTGAGCGTCGAAGACAGCGACAGCCGCGTGATCCCCACCGCCGCCTATGCGCAGGCGGGCTGCGAGATCGTTCCGGCGCATAGCTGGCCCGACGCCCCGCGCGATGCGGTGATCTTTGGCCTGAAGGAGCTGCCCGAAGACGGCACGCCCCTGCCGCATACCCACATCATGTTCGGCCATGCCTACAAGGGGCAATCCTCGGGCCGCAAACTACTGGAACAGTTCAAGGCGGGTGGCGGCACGTTGCTGGATTTAGAGTATTTGACCGATGACGCGGGCCGCCGCGTTGCCGCCTTTGGCTATTGGGCCGGGTTTGCCGGGGCTGCGATTTCCGTTAAATGCCGCATCGCGCAACTGCGTGGCAAGACCTGCGGCCCGGTGCAGCCCTACCCCGACGCCGAAGCTCTAAAAGCCGCGCTGGCCGAAGAACTCGCTCAGGTTGACGCAAGCGGCGACCGCGCGCTGGTCATCGGGGCCTTGGGCCGGGTGGGCCGTGGGGCCAGCGATCTTTGCGCGGCTCTGCGCATCCCAGTCACCTGCTGGGACATGGCAGAGACCACCCATGGCGGGCCGTTCCCGGAAATTCTCGACCACGCCTATTTCTTCAATTGCATCCTCGCGGGCCCGGACACTCCGGCCTTCGTCCACCCTGACGCCCCCAAGGCCGAGCGCGCCCTGCGCGTGATTGGTGACATTGCCTGCGACCCCGACAGCGCCTTCAACCCGGTGCAGGTCTATGACCGCGCGACCACTTGGGCGGTGCCAGCGCTGCGCGTGCATGACACTCCGCCGCTGGATGTCATGGCCATCGACAACCTGCCCTCAATGCTGCCGCGCGAAAGCTCGGAAGATTTTGCTAGCCAGTTGTTGCCAACGCTGCGGGCCCTGCCAGAAACGGACAATGCCGTCTGGCAACGCGCGCGAAAGCTGTTCGATCAGCATGTCGCCGAAGTCTGAACTCAGGAAAAGAACCGGTAGTACAGCCAATCCGGCAGGAACCGCCCCAAACGGAACAGCAGCGAGAACCCGTACGGGAAATCCAGTTTGAAACTGTCGCTGTTCATATGCTCATAGACCCGCCGCGCGGCGTCTTCCGGCGCCATCAAGAAGGGCATTTTAAAGTCGTTCTTGTCGGTCAACTGGGTCTTGATGAAACCGGGGTTGATGACCTGAACCTGCACGCCTGTCTTGCGCAGATCGGCGTGCATACATTCCGCCAAAGACATTGTTGCCGCCTTGGAGGCCGTATAGCCGATTGAGCCGGGCAGCCCCCGATAGGCGGTCAGGCTAGAGGTGATGACGATATGCCCCTCATCTCGGGCAACCATCTGCGGCACGACCTGTCCCAGCACGCGCAACAGGCCGGTAAAGTTCACATCCGCCATGGTTACGGCGTGACCCGCTTGCCAATCCTTCGCACCGAAGGGCCAATAGGCTCCGGCCAGATAGACCAGCCCATCAATCGGACCGATCTCCTGCGCAGCGGCGGCGACATCGGCCTCATCGGTCACATCCAAGACCCGCACCCGCGCCCGCCCCGGCAGGGCTGAGGCCAATTCGGTCAGCTTGTCCTCTGACCGGGCGGAAAGGATCACCTCCGCCCCGGTGCGGCTGAGTTGATGGGCCAGCGCCGCGCCAAGTCCGTCGCTTGCGCCCACCAGCCAAAAGGTCTTGCCTTGCCAGTCCTTCATCGTTCCTCCGCCGGTCGCAGCGTGGCGACCAATTCTGCTACTTTAATCCCGAATTTTCGAAACTGGCTGCGGTTCACGATGGTGCCGTCGGGGGTCAGATACATCCAATCGACCGTTTTCAGCACATGGCTGCCAAGCTCTTCGGGCAGACGGATACGGTAGCGTAGCAGCAGTGTCGGCCCTGACTGGATCCCCTGCCCCTCACCGATCACATCCGGCGCGGTGCTGGTGAAATTGCCGTTCTTGCCCAGCGTCACGGTCCATTCCCGCTCCTGACGCGAACCGTCATTGTAGCGGAAAGTCTCGGCCACCGTCGCCACGTTGCCCTCCCAGGACACGTCGAAATTCGCGGTAAAACTGCTGGTAACACGGCCCAGGGGGCCAAAGATCACGCCCTCGCAGATCATTTTGTCCCGCAGATGCAAGCGCAGGTCGAAGACAGGGAAGGAATCGACATAGTCGCTCGGCGATTGCCCGTGGAACTCTCCCAAACGGCGGCGCAGAAAGGTCAGCAATAGACCAAGCGCAAGCCCGACAGCGATAAAGATCAACGGCTCTGTCACAGTTTCTCCACGTCATTGGTACTGGCAAGCAGAGCGATCGCCAGCAATTTCAAAGCGCAAGGTACACCAGCATAGAACCAGATCAACAGGGAGATGGATGTGTCGGAACTGTCTCCCGCACCGGTCTGTAACCCTGCGCGTTCTAAAGCTGGAAGTAGGGCCGCCGCCGCGAAAGCCAAGGTCAATTTAGATACGAAGGACCAAAGACCGAAACCTTCGGCAGCGGAGGGGGCGATCTGCGCCATACGGGTGGCGAACATGGCGGGCAAAAGCGTCAAATCCGCGCCCAGAACTGCGCCAGAGGCCAGACAGACCAGCGCGAAAAGCATCACATCCCCCGGCCCCAGCAGCAGCGCGCCACCAAAGGCCACAATGCCTAAGGTCATCGCAAACAACAAAACCTGCCGCGCGCCAAAGCGTTCGGCCAGCATTCCCCAAATCGGGGCCGCCGCCGCAGCAGCAAGAAAGAAGAGCAGCAAAAGCGGCCCTTCCCACCCCCGCGCGTCGAGCGCCAACTCAACGTAGAACAGAAACAGGGTCGACGTAACGGCCACCGGCGCGGCATTAACCAGCGCGATCAGCAGCAACCGCCGCGCCTGCTGGTCCCGCAAAACGGTGCCAAATCCGCTGGCCATGGGCGGCCCCGCCGCGCGCCATTCGCCGCGCATCGCAGTGATTGCCCAGAGGGCCAAGATGGCAAAGCCCACTGCAAGACCGGCAAAGGGCCGTTCGAGGGCCAAGCCCAGCAGCAATGGGGCCACGGATGCCACACAAACGCCCAACAGCGCCCCGGTCTCACGCCAACGCGCCAGCGTCAGATGCCCCGCACCGGGGAGCATGTCAGCCTTTGCGACCCCCTGCGCGTAAAAGCAAATGGTCAGGAAACTGAAAGAGGAGAAAACCAGCGTCAGCATCAGCGCGAACCATAGCACCGGAGCCACAGGGGCCGGCACGGCAAAAAGCCCCAGCATCGCCAGCGCCATTACCGCGCCTGCCCCCGCCACCGCCGCCGCCCGCTGGGCACGAAGCCTTTGAGCCAACCAACCGAGTGCAGGGTCTTGCACGACATCGAGCAGCCGCAGCGCAAACAGGACAGAGCCGAGAGCAGCCAGCGATACGCCATATTCATCGACATAGAATTTCGGTGCATGGATGTAGATCGGCAGCCCCGCTGCTGCGAGCAGTGCCGCGAAGAGCGCATAGGCGGGCAGTCGCGCCGCAGGCCTCTTCATCTGCCACCCGCGCCATGGGCGCTGTCGCGCGAGACTTCGATCTCGGGCGCCTCAGGCCGACCGCGAAATCCGGCGCGCTTGAGCCAGAGTTTCAGCGCCTGCCAATGGATTAAGGCCAGCACCCGCCGCGCACCGAAGGGTCGGCGCAGCAGCGACCAGAGGATGCGGCCGTTCGTCAGCGGCGCACGCGGCCCGGTCAATGTCGCGATCAACCCATTCTCACCATCCGTGAAATCGATCCAGATGCCGATCCGCTCAGGGTTAATATCAAACCGAAACACATAACCGCCCGAGACATCCTGAAAGGGTGAGACATGCATGAGTTTAGCCGCCTCCAGCCGATCCTCAGGCAGAATAGGCCGCAGGTCAGGGTGATGGCAAAGATAAGAATGCCGGTCGCCGTAGGTATTGGTGACCTCAGCAATCACCGCAATCAGCGCGTTGTCCGCCCTGCGACAAAGCCAGAAGCTGACGGGATTAAAGACATGACCTAGCACACGCGGCTGCGCCAAAAGCTCTATCCGCGCCACGCCAGAGATGCCGTGTGCCGCCAACACATCGCGCGCCCAAGCAGCGCCGCGCCCCTGCCCCGGCGCGCCGCCATGGTCGCTGTCTTGCAGGCTGGTCAGCCCCGTACCATTGCGGGCGAACAGCGCGGGCGTGGCCAATACCTCGGTCTCCGCATCGCAAAGCACATAGTCTACCGAATAGCGAAAGCGGTTTTCGACCGCGCCCTTGCGGCCATGGAAGGTCTGACCGCTGATATGATCGACGCCTGCCGTCACTCCGCCGCCAAGGGCGCCGCCCGCGCGGTCTGCATCCGCTCAACCACATCCACCGCACTGGCCAGCCCGTCTTCGTGAAAGCCGTGCCGCATCCAAGCGCCGCAGAACCACGTATTCTGGCTGCCGTTAAACGCACGCACCTCCTCCTGCGCGGCCAAGGCGGCAAGATCATAGACCGGATGGCGCAGGGTGACTTGATCGTAAATCAGCTCTTCGCGGATCGTGCGTTTGGTGTTGAGGGTCACGAAATGCGGATCATCCTGCGGGATCGATTGGAGCGAGTTCATCCAATAGGTCAGGTCGATCCGGTCAGACTTCTGCTCCCGATCCTCAGTATAGACCCAAGATGCCCATGTGGAGGGGCGCTTGGGCATGATGCTGGTATCTGCATGCAACACAATGTCATTAGGCTGGTAGCGGATCGCCCCGAGCGCACGCTGCTCAGCCTCGGTCGGGTCAGAAAGCATTGCCAGCGTGTCATCGGAATGGGTGGCAAAGATCACTTCGTCAAACGCCTCCCACTCACCGCCCCAAACATGGACCTCAACACCCTGCGCGGTTCGCCGCACGGCCTGCACGGCGCTGTCGGTGCGCAACGCGACGCCCTTGGCGCGCAGGGCGCTCTCTAGCCGGTCGACATATTGCCGCGAGCCGCCCTTCACCGTGTACCACTGATGCTGGCCGGAATAGTTCAGCAGCGCGTGGTTCTCGAAAAAGTTGACCATGGCATGGGCCGGGAAGTCCATGATCTTTTCGGTCGGGGTGGACCAGATCGCACCGGAAAGCGGCGAGAGGTAGAAGTCGCGGAAATAGCGCCCGGTGCCAAGCCGGTCGAGAAACTCGGCAATGGTCATCGACGGATCGCGCGAGACAGCCAGAGCGTTTTTGTTGAAATGCACGATATCGCGCAGCATCCGCAGGAAAGGCGGGCTGAACATATTGCGTTTCTGAGCAAAGACCGCGTTAAAATTGGTCAGCGCATATTCCAGACGCCCGCCGTCAATCGACGCGCCAAAGCTCATGTTCGACGGCACAACCGGCACGTCCAACTCCGCAAAAAGCGCCGCAAGATGCGGATAGTTGGCATAATTAAACACGATAAACCCGGTATCTACCGGCTGATCGCCGTTTTTGCCCGCCATCACCGTACGGGCATGGCCACCTATTTGCGCGCCTGCCTCAAACAGGGTCACCCGGTCTGCGGGCGCCAGCATATGTGCCGCCCCCATACCGGAAATTCCCCCGCCAATCACCGCGACCCGTCGGTCGAGAGGATGCTGGGGGTGGATGGCGTCGTTCAGAGCTTCAAAAGGCATAGGGGTCCTGCTTTGGTCCGGGACTTTGGATATGGGGCAAACACGGATAAAGGGGAGTTAAAGTTGCAGCGCCCGGTACATTTTCTTGGGTGTTTTCACAGGGCCGAAAGGCCACGAGCAGTGTGGAAAGGGGCCGCTAAGACAGCAGGCTTTCAAGCGCTGCCTGCCCACGGGTGAGTTGCGCCAGATAGCTGTCAGTGTCGATATTCGCCCCGCAGACAATCACGCCGACACGCCGCCCTGCCAGTTGCGCGCGCAAGGGGCCAAGCGCCCCGGCCATCGCAGCCCCGGCGGCAGGCTCCACCGCCAGTTTCGCCGCCTGTTGCAGCACCACCATTCCGGCGCAGATCGCATCATCGCTGACCGTCACCACATCGTCGACATAGACCGCACAGAGCGCATGACCGAAGGGCAACGCCATCGGCGGGCCGAGGCTGTCGGCGATTGTGTTGACCTGCGGGATGGTGACAGGCGCGCCAGAGGCGAGACTTTGCGACATGCTGTCGGCGCCTTCAGGCTCCACACCGTAGACCCGGCAGGCGGGGTTGATCGCCTTGACCGCCGCAGCCACCCCGCTAATAAGCCCGCCGCCGCCGACCGAGACGACGACCGCATCAAGATCCGCCACCTGTGCCATCAGTTCCAGCCCCAGGCCGGCAGTTCCGAGCGAGGTGTGCAGCCCTTCAAATGGGTGAATAAAAAACCGCCCCTCATCACGCACGAGCCGCTCCGCCTCGGCGAAAGTCTCGGCTCCCGGGGGTTTCATGATGACCTCGGCCCCAGTGGCACGGGCGAGGGCAACGCGAAAAGGATTGGCGTTGTCCTGCATCACCACCTTGGCGCTGATGCCGAGCTTGGCCGCGGCCCAGCCTGCTGCGATGGCGTGGTTGCCCGCACTGGCTGCGGTGATCCCGCGCCCGCGGGTGTCATCGTCAAGCTGTCGCGCCACCGAAAGCGCGCCGCGGGCCTTGAAGGTGCCGGTATGCTGAAAACACTCCAGCTTAAGCGCGATCCGCGCGCCACCCAACACATCATCAACCATAGGAGAGGACAACGTCACCACCGGCGTTTGCAAGATATCGCTGCGTAACGCGGCGGCCCGCGTTTGCATCGCCTCCAGCGTCATACCGGTAATGTCCACGTCGTTCATTCAGCCGTTCCCTTTGGGTGTCCTTAAGGGAACAATAGCCTCGCTTTTCTCTTCTGCCAGTTCTTCGAAGTCGAAATTATGCAGACGGCCTGCGCGTTTGGCGGCTTTCTCGCTGCTGACTTTGATCTCTTCGACATCGCGCCGCGCTTGGCTGAAGTGCCGGTCGAGGTTGCCGACACGCATCGCTAGACGCTCAACGTCCTTGTTCAGATTGCCCAACTCACGGCGGATCGCCCCCGCTTGTTCACGCATCCGCGCATCTTTCAGGATCGCGCGCATGGTGTTGAGCGTGGCCATGCAGGTGGTCGGGCTGACGATCCAAACACGCTTTTCAAACCCTTCGCGCACCAGTTCGGGGAAGTTGGCGTGCAACTCGGCATAAACCGCCTCAGAGGGCAGGAACATCAACGCGCCTTCAGCGGTCTCGCCCTCCAGAATATACTTGTCGGCAATCGCATTCAGATGCACCCGCACGGCAGTTTTCATCTGCTGTGCCGCGGCGCGGGTCTCAATCTCGGTCTTGGCCCGGCGCAGCGCCTCATAGGCTTCCAGCGGGAATTTACTGTCGATTACGATCGGCCCCGGCGGGTTGGGCAGGTGGATCAGACAATCGGGCCGCTTGCCGTTGCTGAGGGTCGCTTGCAGCGAATAGCTGTCACTCGGCAGCGCTTTGGACACGATGTCACGCAACTGAATTTCGCCGAATGAGCCGCGTGTTTGCTTGTTGCTCAGGATGTCCTGCAGCGACAGCACATCGCCCGAAAGTTTGGTAATGTTGTCCTGCGCCTTGTCGATGGAGGCGAGCCGCTCTTGCAACTGCGTCAGGCTGGTGGTGGTGCGCTTTGACGAGCCGTGCAGCGTTTCGGTCATGCGCTGCTGCATCTCGGCCAAGGATCGGGCCGAGCGGGCGGCGTTGTCGGCCAAGCGGTCCTGCATCTGCTGCTGCACATGGGCCAGCCGCGCCTCCATGCTCTGCATCATCTGCGCTTGGGTGTTGGTTTGGGTGTCCGAGACCATCTGCAACCCGCCGCGCAACTGCTCCTGCCCCTGCCCCAACTGCTGCACATGCCCTCCAAGAATGCGCATCTGCTGTGCCAAGGGTGCCGCCACACGGGCCGAGCGGCCAGCGGCGCGGACCGCCATGATCAGCAGGATAACGATGAGCAACAGCAGCCCGGCGCCGGCAAGGGCGGCCAGCGTCACAGGGTCAGACAGGTTCAACGTCGTGCCGCCAAGCTCCATCAAGTGCGCCCGAAAAGCCGTTCGATGTCGGCGAGTTTGAGTTCGACATAGGTTGGCCGCCCGTGGTTGCACTGGCCCGAATGCGGCGTCGCCTCCATCTCACGCAAGAGCGCGTTCATTTCTTCGGCGCGCATCAAGCGGCCCGAACGGATCGAGCCGTGACAGGCCACGCGGCTCAGGATCGCTTCGATTTTGGCCTGCACGATGTTGCTGCTGTCGCCGTCGTCCAACTCGTCCAACACATCAAGGATCAACGCGCGGGCGTTGACGGTGCCGAGGATCGCAGGCGTCTCGCGCACGGCGATGGCGCTGCCGCCAAAGCCTTCGATGCCAAGGCCTAGCTTCGCGAGTTCGGCGGCAAGCTCCAGCAGACGGGCACAGTCATTTGCAGACAGTTCAACGATTTCAGGGATCAGCAACGCTTGCGCGGCGACGCCGTTGTCATTCATCTGGCGTTTCAGTTTTTCATAGACCAACCGCTCATGCGCCGCGTGTTGGTCAACGATGACCATGCCGTTGGCGGTTTGGGCGATGATGTAATTCTCATGCACCTGCCCGCGGGCCGTGCCGAGCGGGTAGTCCGGTGCTAGCGTCTCGGACGCCTGTGCATCAGCCGGTGCTTCGGGCATCGGCGTGCCCTCCACCCGCCCCCAAACGCCAGCGGTCTCGGCAAAGCCCGGCGCTTGCGCCTGATATGCGGCCTCACGTGCGGCGGGGCTGGGGCGCTCCATGCCAGCGCGGTCCATCTGATAGACCCGTGCACCCTGTGGCTCTGGCCGCATCGCGCCCAAGGTTGCCTGCGCCACGGTTGTCGAAGCACGGTGTCCGGCTTCGGCCAGCGCATGACGCAAGGCCGAGACGATCAGCCCGCGTGCCAGCCCGGGATCGCGGAAGCGGACCTCGGATTTGGCCGGGTGTACGTTCACATCCACCAAGGTCGGCGGGCATTCGACAAAGAGCGCCGCCGCCGGGTGGCGGTCCCGGCTGAGGAAGTCGAAATAAGCGCCCCGCAGCGCCCCGGTCAGCAGTTTGTCCCGCACCGGGCGGCCATTCACGAAGAGATACTGTGCCACCGCAGAGCCGCGCGAGTAGGTCGGCAGGGCAGCGAAACCGGTCAGATGCAGCCCTTCGCGCATCGCGTCGATGGCCAGGGAATTTTCGGCAAACTCGCGGCCCAGCACCTGTGCCAGACGGCCATGAAGCGCCTCAAACAGATCGCCTTGCTCGGCCTCGGCCCGGAAAACGTCGCGGCCTTTGCCATCGCCCGAGACATCACGCAGCACAAAGCGCACGAAGGGTTCGGCCATGGCGAGCCGTTTGATGACATCGCCGATGGCCTGCGCCTCTGCCCGGTCGGTGCGCAAGAACTTCAGCCGCGCGGGCGTTGCAAAGAACAGGTCGCGGAGGGTAACGATGGTGCCGCTGTTGAGCGCAGCAGGGCGCACGTCGCCCATGCGTCCGCCGTCGACGGTGATCTCGGCCCCGCCAAACCCCGGCGCTCGGCTGGTGATCGTGAGCCGTCCCACCGCGCCGAGGGACGGCAATGCCTCCCCCCGAAAGCCAAAGGTGTGGATGTCGAGCAGGTCGGAGCCATCGATTTTGGAGGTCGCGTGCCGGGACAAGGCCAGCGTCAGATCCTCGGGCGCCATGCCGCACCCATCGTCAGTCACACGGATCATTGTCTTGCCGCCGTCGGCATATTCAACGGTGATCCGCCGCGCGCCCGCATCGATGGCGTTCTCGACCAGTTCCTTCACCGCAGAAGCCGGACGTTCGACCACCTCGCCCGCCGCGATGCGGTTGATCGCGGAATCGTCCAACTGGCGGATGACGGGGCGGTTTTCGCTTATATTGGGGGTCGGGCTTGGCATACCGCAAGACCTAGCATGGCCAATTCCGATTCTGCCAGATCGGAATGCGTCTATCAGAGCGGGAGAGAAGAGTCAGCGGACCGCCGCCAAGACTGGGGCGATCCGCTTCTGGGTCGGCTTCTCGGCGCGCTGGTGCTTTTGTTATTCCGGTCTTATCAGAGCGGCGGGCGACCCGGGTACAAGTGGTCTCCGGGGGAGCTTGCCACCTGTATAGACGCAGGACGAATCACAGGTCAAAGTAAAAACGAATCGGTTCGTAAGAAAACGAATCGTTGCGATTCGGTTAAGCGGCGGGGGCGGCGGCACCTCTGTGCCGATGCGGCCCCATCAGCGCCGCCAGCCCAAGGATCACGCCAGAGACCGTAGCAATCATTCCCGCCGCCGACACCGAATCCCGCATGCCGATCCAAAGCGGCCCGTACCCCGCCAGCACATAACCCATTATGGCGGCCAAAGTTGCAAACAGCACCGACCATGCAATCTGATGCTCTAACCGATTGGTCATCATCCGGGCGGCAGCGGGCGGGCAGATGAACATGGCGATGACGATGATACTGCCCACCGCGTCAAAAGCGGCGACAGCGGCAATCGCGGCGACGATCACCAGCCCAAGGCCGAGTGGCCCTGTCTTCATGCCGATGGTGCGCGCGAACCCTTCGTCAAAGGTGCTGATCTTCAGCGGTCGCCAGAAAATCACCGTGAAAAGCGCGACAAACAGAAGCGTGACAGCCATGCGCGGCAATTCGACCGGGAGGGTCGCCAGCACCTCGGGGTCCAACAAAGACCCCCAGCCGGTCGCATCCAGCCAAATCAAGCTTTCGAGGTTGCCGTAGAGCGCATGTTCCACGTCAAGATGCACATTGCTGGTGTCCGATTGCTCAAGCAGCAGCACGCCGCCCGCGAACATGGCGGTAAAGACCACGCCCATCGCCGCCCCGGATTCGATTTTGCCCAGTCGTCGCACACCCTCAATGGCCAGCACAGAAATCAGCGCCGCGCCTGCAGCGCCCAGCAGCATCGGCCAAGTGCTGACCACCCCGGTCAGCAGGAACGCCACCACGATCCCCGGCAGCACCACATGGCTGATCGCATCGCCGATCAGCGCTTGGCGGCGCAGGACAAGGAAGTTCCCTGGCAGGGCGCAGGCCACGGCGACGAAGATGCCCGTCAGCATAGGCACCAGCGACAGGGGGACGAATTCAGAACCGTTCATGCCATTACCCCGCCACGCATGTCGATGCGGCTGTCAATTTCGCGGATTTGGTCGGCGGTCAGCACAGTCTCTATCGGGGTCAGACCGTCATATTGCTGGGCGGCGGCCTCATAGGCCGGATCGCGGCGGATGAGCTGCCAGCGGGTCTCATCCCGCAGCGCCTTGGCCGCGCGGCCCCTGCCCGCTTTGGTGGCCACTCCGTCGGGGAGCACATAGCCCTCGGCGCGTAGCAGGCGTAGGGTGAGTTGTTCGTAGATCGGTTGCCCATGGGCCAACGCCAGCAGCCCCTGCCGCAGATGCACCCGGCGTTGGTATCGGCGGTGGCGCAGCAGAGCCGACAGCGCCCCGCGCCCCGGCGCCAGCAACAGCGATAGAGCAAACAGCGCAAAGCCCACCAGCACAATAATCGGCCCCGTTGGCAGGTTCGGCTGCGCCGCCGACAACGCCGCACCGACATAGGCTGCGATACCGCCAAGTGCGCCTGAGATCAGCACCACGTGATCGGTGCGCTCGCTCCAGAACCGGGCTGTGACGGGCGGGATGATCAGCAGCGCGACGATCAGGATCAGCCCGACGATCTTGAGCCCCACCACAGTCACGGCCAATACCAGCCCCATCATCGCCAGATCGGTGCGCGGCACGTTCTGGCCAATGGCGGTGCCATATTCGGGATCGAACGACGCCAATGTAAGTGGGCGGCGCAACAGCAGCACAAGCGCCAGCGTCAGCGCCGCTGCCACCGCGATAATCAGCGCATCGTTGCGAAGCATCCCGGCGGTGGACCCCAGAAGGAAATCCTCCAGCCCCGCTTGCCGTCCGGCGCTCATGGTCTGGATCACCGTCAGCAAGACGATGCCGAGCCCAAAGAAAACCGAGAGGACCGAGCCAATCGCCGCGTCTTCGGCCAGCCGCGTGCGGTTGCTGAGCCATGAGACCAAAAGCAACCCCGCCGCCGCAGACAACGCCGCGCCCAGCAGCAGGCCGATCAGGTTGCGGCCGTCACCGCCGAACGCGACCATCGCCATGAAAGCCAGCGCCACACCGGGCAGCGTCGCATGGGAGATCGCGTCGCTGACAAGCGCCCGTTTGCGCAGGAATAGGAAGGTGCCGCCAACACCCGCAGCCATGCCCAAAAGCGTGGCCCCGAGTGTCACCAGCGTGGCATTATAGCCCAGTTGCAGCGTCAGCGCGTCCCAGATCATGACAGTTGCAACGCATCCATCTGCGCGCCTGCCAAGCGACCACCATAGGCGTCTTGCAGGTGGTTGGCTTGGAATACCTCCGCGACACTGCCTTCGGCGACGCGGTGGGTATTGATCAGAAAAACATTGTCGAAATACTCGGCCACGGTCGACAGGTCATGGTGCACGGCCACAACGGTCTTACCTGCATCCCGCAGAGATTTCAGCACGGCGATGATCGCTTTCTCGGTTGCGGCATCGACCCCGGCAAAGGGTTCGTCCAGCAGGTAGAGATCCGCCTCTTGGGCCAAGGCGCGGGCGAGAAAGACCCGCTGCTGCTGGCCACCGGAAAGCTGGCCGATCTGGCGGGTGGCGAAATCTTCCATCCCGACGCGCGCCAGACAATCTGTGGCGCGGGCGCGGTGCACGGGGCGGATGCGGCCCAGCAGCCCCAGCTGCGGGTAAAGGCCCATCAGCACCACGTCGACCACGCGGGTCGGAAAATCCCAATCCACGCTGGCACGCTGCGGCACATAGGCGATGCGGTGACGCTGCTCAGCCACCGGCTTGCCAAAGACAGTGGCGGTGCCAGCCAGCGGGGTAAGAATGCCCAAAGCGGCCTTAAGCAAGGTCGATTTGCCGGCGCCATTCGGGCCGATGATTGCGGTCATCTTTCCCGGCTCGACGGTCATATCGACTGAAAAAACCGCAGGCTTTTGTCCGTATGAGACGGTCATGCCGCGCACAGCGAGCGGGCTGTCGGCACGCGATGTCAGCGCGGCCTCACGGTTGCTGGCGAGTTCAAGTGTCATGGATCAGCTCCCCTGTACCAGCTTGCCGTTCATCCCGCCCGCATCCACCGGCGCGCCAAGCGCGCGGGCGATGGTGGTGACATTGTGATCGATCATACCGATATAAGTACCCTCATAGCTGCCGGGTTCCCCCATGGCGTCACTATAGAGCGACCCGCCGATCACGACCTCATGCCCCCGCGCCGCAGCGCCTTCGACCAGCGCGCGCATGTTGCGGTCGGAAACGGAGGTTTCGACAAAGACTGCGCCAATCTCACGCTCGACCAATTCATCAACCAGTGAAGAGATACGGTTCAACCCAGCCTCGCTGTTGGTTGAGATGCCCTGAATGCCGATCACCTCGAACCCAAAGGTGCGTCCAAAATAGCTGAATGCGTCGTGGGCTGTGACCAGCACGCGCTGGCTCTCTGGCACCTGTGCCACAGTCTCGGCGGCATAGGTGGCCAATTTTTCCAGCTCGGCGCGGTAGGTGGCTGCGTTCTGGGCGAAAGTCTTGGCCCCTGCGGGATGCGCCTCGGTCAGGGCGCGGGTGACTTCATCGACCACGGCGATCCAAGTTTTCGGGTCCATCCAAACGTGGGGGTCATAACGCCCCTCGTAGTCCGGGTGGCTGAGCAGATCGTCCTTGGGCAGCGCATCGGCCACGGCAACCACGGCCCGCTTGCGGCCCAGATCTTCGAAAAACCGCTCCATCTGCGCCTCAAGGTAAAGACCATGCCAAAGCACCAGATCGGCCCGTGTCAGCGCCACGATGTCACTGCGCGTCTGGCGGTAACTGTGCGGATCGACCCCTGAGCCCATGAGCGAGCGGACCTCGACCAGTTCGCCCCCCACGCGGCGAGCGGCGTCGGCGATCATCCCTGTTGTCGCGACAACGTTAAGTTTTTGCGCTGCGAAGGCGGCTGGCGCAGCCCCGAGAAGTGCCAAGACACTGATGCCACCGATTAAAGCGGTGCGGCGGGAAGGGCGAAGCAGGTCAGATGTATGTTTCATGAGACATTAATGAGAACGATTCTCAATTAAGTCAACAGTTGAGAATGGTTCTCATTAACAATCGCGGCATCTTGCCTGTATTTCAGGCAGTCGCCCCGTGACGCGGGGTTAGCGTCGCTTGCCTTGCCCCCGGCCCCATGCCATTTTGCCCGCCTGACCAAACCGGAGAGACCCGATGGCCACTCAAACGACCCCGCGCGAAAGCACGACTGAAACCGGCGCCACCGGCCATCTGCCGCAGGTGACCGAACGACGTGTCGAGCCTATGCCGCTTGATATGGACTGGCTGCGCTCGGTGCAGGCGAACACCTCGGCGATCGAACGCCGTGCCGCCGCCCTGCCCGCGCGGCGTTCGCTGAAAAAGGCGCATCAGGCCGCGTGGCTGCTCCGCGCCGTGACCTGTATCGACCTGACGACCCTCTCGGGCGATGACACTGCGCGCCGGGTTGAGCGGCTCTGCGCCAAGGCGCGCCAACCGATTGCGCCCGATCTGCTTGATGCGCTTGGTATGGCCCCGATCACCACCGGTGCGGTTTGTGTGTACCACGAGATGATCCCCGCCGCGCGGCGCGCGCTGGAAGGCACGAATATCCCCATCGCCGCCGTCTCCACCGGGTTCCCGGCGGGTCTGTCGCCTTTGGAACTGCGTATCCGCGAGATTGAGATGAGTGTGGAAGAAGGGGCCAGCGAGATCGACATCGTGATCTCGCGCCGTCATGTGCTTTCGGGCAACTGGCAGGCGCTTTACGACGAAATGCGCGCCTTCCGCGAGGCCTGTGGCGAGGCGCATGTGAAGGCGATCCTTGCGACGGGCGAATTGGGCTCACTGCGCAATGTGGCGCGTGCGTCGCTGGTCTGCATGATGGCCGGGGCCGATTTCATCAAGACCTCAACCGGCAAGGAAAGCGTCAATGCCACCCTGCCTGTCAGCCTCGTGATGATCCGCGCGATCCGTGAGTATTATGAACGCACCGGGGTGCGTGTGGGCTACAAGCCCGCGGGGGGCATCTCGAAAGCTAAGGATGCAATCACCTATTTGGCGCTGATGAAGGAAGAGCTGGGCGACCTTTGGTTGCAGCCCGACCTGTTCCGCTTTGGGGCGTCTTCGCTCTTGGGCGACATCGAGCGGCAGTTGGAGCATCATGTGACCGGCAATTATTCGGCGGCTTACCGCCACGCGACCTCCTGAGCCTGTTGCAGGCTGCAGGACGGTATTTGGAAAAGGATGAAGGCATGAGCGTGTCCGAGATTTTTGAGAGCATGGAATACGGGCCAGCCCCGGAATCGGCGGCAGATGCGCTGGCGTGGATCGTCGACCAGGGCGGGCGCTTTGGTCATTTCATTGATGGCGCTTTCACCGCGCCGGGAGCGGGTTTCGACAGCACCAACCCGGCGACGGGCGAGGTTTTGGCGAGCCTGACGCAGGCGACGCAGGGTGATGTCGATAGCGCCGTCAAGGCGGCGCGCAAGGCGCAGCCGAAGTGGGAGAAGCTGGGCGGCCATGGCCGGGCGCGGCATATCTATGCACTGGCGCGGCTGTTGCAGAAGCATGCGCGGCTGTTTGCGGTGTTGGAGGTGCTGGACAACGGTAAGCCGATCCGCGAGGCGCGTGATATTGATGTGCCCTTGGCGCAGCGACATTTCTATTATCACGCGGGCATGGCGCAGTTGATGGAGAGCGAACTGCCCGATGTGCAGGCGCTTGGGGTTTGCGGGCAGATCATTCCGTGGAACTTCCCGCTGTTAATGTTGGCGTGGAAGATCGCGCCCGCGCTGGCGATGGGCAATACCGTGGTGTTGAAGCCTGCGGAATATACCTCACTAACCGCGCTTTTGTTTGCCGATATCTGCCGACAGGCGGGGCTGCCGAAGGGTGTCGTAAATATCGTAACGGGCGATGGCAGCGTGGGCGAGATGATCGTCGGCCATGAGGATATCGACAAGATCGCCTTTACCGGCTCTACCGCCGTGGGCCGCCGCATTCGTGAGGCGACGGCAGGCTCGGGCAAGGCGTTGACTTTGGAGCTTGGGGGCAAATCGCCCTACATCGTCTTTGATGACGCCGATCTTGATAGTGCCGTTGAAGGCTTGGTCGATGCGATCTGGTTCAATCAGGGGCAGGTCTGCTGTGCAGGCTCGCGTCTGCTGGTGCATGAGCCGGTGGCTGATCGTTTCTATGCCAAGCTGCGCACGCGGATGGAGAAACTGCGCATCGGCGATCCCTTGGACAAGAGCATCGACGTCGGCGCGCTGGTGGACCCGGTGCAGTACAAGCGTGTGAGCGAGATGGTGGCGGCGAACACTGCGGGCGAGCGGTTTGTCACGCCGGGCGCGATGCCTGAGAATGGGTGTTTCTATCCGCCGACGCTGATCACCGGGCTGAACCCGGCAGATACGCTGATGCAGGAAGAGATTTTTGGCCCAGTGTTGGTCTCGACCACCTTCCGCACGCCTAGCGAGGCCGTGCAACTGGCCAATAACACGCGTTATGGTCTGGCGGCGACGGTTTGGACAGAGAATGTGAACCTCGCGCTTGATATTGCGCCGCAGTTGGAGACTGGGATCGTCTGGGTCAATGGCACCAATATGATGGACGCCGCCGCCGGCTTTGGCGGCAAGCGCGAGAGCGGCTTTGGCCGTGAGGGCGGCTGGGAAGGTTTGGCGAGCTATACCAAGCCCAAGACCGCTCAGAAGCCGTTGAAAGAGATCGAAGCCTTCAGCGGTGAAGGCGGTCCGGAGGATGGGATCGACCGCACGGCAAAGCTTTATATCGGGGGCAAGCAAGCCCGGCCCGATGGGGGGTATTCCGCACCGGTTTGGGGCAAGTCTGGTGGACTGTTAGGTCATGTGAGCCTCGCCAGCCGCAAAGATGTCCGCAACGCCGTTGAGGCGGCGCATGCGGCGAAGGGGTGGTCGAAGACCACTGGCCATCTGCGCGCGCAAATCCTGTATTATATTGCCGAAAACCTCTCAGCGCGGGGCGATGAATTCGCCGCGCGGCTGGATGCGATGCAAGGGACAAAGAATGGTCGCAAAGAGGTTGATGCCGCTATTGACCGGCTGTTCACCTATGCGGCTTGGGCCGACAAATACGACGGTCAGGTGCACGGCGTGCCGATCCGGGGCGTGGCGCTGGCGATGAAGGAACCTGTGGGCGTGATCGGGGCGCTTTGCCCGGCAGAGGCACCGCTTTTGGGCCTGATCTCTTGCATGGCCCCCGCCATCGCCATGGGCAACCGCGTGATCCTTTCGGCGAGCGAACCCTTCCCGCTGGCGGCGACCGATTTCGTGCAGGTGCTTGAGACATCCGACGTGCCTGCGGGTGTGGTGAATATCCTGACCGGGCCGCAGGCCGATCTGGCCGACCCGATGGCGCGGCATATGGACATTGATGGCGTCTGGAGCTTTGGCGCGGCGGAACTCTCGGCCGTGGTCGAAAAAGGGGCGGCGAGCAATATCAAGCGCACTTGGGTCAACCACGGCATGGCGCGCGATTGGTTCGGGGCCGAAGGCGCGGGGCGCGAATTCCTGCAAGCCGCGACCGAGGTTAAGAACATCTGGGTGCCCTACGGCGAATAAGCCCTAACGCCCGAGACAAGATGAAAGCGCCGCCCCTTTTCGGGAGCGGCGCTTTTTTCATTCCTGCGGTGGGGTTGACGCCTCAAGCCCTTCTGGCTGGCCGACGACGACGAAATGCAGGTTTTCGGGGTCCAGCAAATCTGCCGCGACGCGCTTGACGTCCTCCAGCGTGACCGCTTCGACCTTGTCATTGCGGGTGGCGATATAGTCGGTCGGCAGGCCGAGCATCTGCATGCCGACGAGGATATTGGCGATCGGGCTGTTGCCGTCGAAACGCAGCGGATAGGCGCCAGTGATATAGGTCTTGGCGGCCTCCAGTTCCTCTTGGGTAATGCCTTCAGCAGCGGCTTTGGACCATTCGGCGCGGATCACCTCGATTGCCTCGCCGATACGGTCATTGGCCGAACTGACGGAGCCGAGATAGGTCTCAGCCAGATCGCGCGGGGCGAGGTAGGAATAGACGCCGTAGGTCAGACCGCGCTTCTCGCGCACTTCGGTCATCAAGCGGGATTCGAAACCACCACCGCCGAGGACGTGGTTTAGGACCGTGGCGGTAAACCAATCGGGATCATCTTGGGCAAGGCCCGGCTGGCCGAAGATCGCGACGGATTGCGGTGTGGCGAAATCGACCAGCGTGGTGCCAGCAGGAATATCGACTTCGGCGCGTGGGGGCATCGGCGCGCCTTCGGCGGGCAGATCGCCAAGCAGGGTGTCGAGCAGCTCGCCCAACTCTTCGGGCGTGATGTCCCCCACCGCACCCACATAAATACGGTCACGCGCCAGCACGGCGCTATGTGCCGCGATCAGATCGTCGCGGGTTAGCCCGGCCACCGTCTCCAAGGTGCCGTTCAGCGAACTGCCGTAGGGGTGGTCGCCAAAGGCGATCTTGTCAAAGGTCTCGCGGGCGATCTCATTCGGATCTTTCTGGTTCGACTGGATGTTCGAGATCACCTGTCCGCGCACCCGCTCTACCGCGTCTTCGTCAAAACGCGGCTCCAACAGCGCGGCCCGCAGCAGATCGATGGAGGCATCACGGTTCTCGGTCAGAAAACGGGCGGAGACGGACAGTGCGTCATCCGACACGTCAAAACTGAGACTTGTGGCCAGCGCTTCGGTCTCGCGGCTGAAGGCACGCGCGTCCATGTCGCCTGCGCCCTCTTCCAGAAGGCCGGTCATCAGATTGATCGCGCCGCGTTTGCCGGGCGCGTCCAGCGAAGCGCCGCCTCGGAACCGTATTTCCAAGGCGACAAATGGGATCGAATGCTCCTCGACCAACCAAGCGGTGATGCCGCCGGGGCTGGTAACGGGCTGGATGTCGACTTCGGCACGGGCGGGGAGTGCGGCAACTACCGTCAGGATCAGGGCGTAGAACAGTCTCATTGCGCGTCCTCCTTCATCAGCCAACCGGTGACCGATGCGCGTTTGTCGAACAGGGTGCGGGCCGCCTGCATGATGTCTTCGGCGGTAACGGCTTGCAGCACATCGGGCCAGTCCTGCACGTCTTTGACGGTCAGACCGATGGCGAGGGCCGAGCCGTAGCGGTTCGCCACGCGGTCGGCATCGTCGCGGGCATAGATTTGATCCGCACGCAGCTGCGCTTTGAGACGCTTAAGATGTTCTGGGTCCACCCCAGTTTCCATGAATTGCACCAATACCTCGTCCATCGCCTCTTCGGCTTGCTGAAGGCTGACCCCGGGCACGGGCAGCACGACGAGGTCGAAGGTCGTGTCGTCTAGCGTGTCGGCCTTGTAGAACGCGCCGGTGTAATTGGCGATCTGTTCGTCGAATTGCAGCTTTTCGGCCAGATAGGAAGTTGTGCCGCCGCCGAGCAATTCGCTTAGCAACAGCAACGCTGCCGCCTCCTCTTGGGCACCGCTGTCGCGCTCTTGCGCGAGGTAGGAGCGGCGGACATAGGGTTGGGCCACGCGGGCGTCCTTGTAGATCAACCGGCGTTCTGCGACTTGCGGTGGCTCTGCGGTGCGCAGGCGTTCGGGCAATTCGGGGTTAGCGGGGATTTTGCCATAGGTGGCTTCGGCCAATTCGCGTACTTCCTCGGGCGTCACATCGCCCGAGACCACGAGGATCGCATTATTGGGCGAATAGTAGAGTTTATAGAACGACAGTGCATCTTCGAGGTCCAACTCCTCCATCTCATGTTTCCAGCCGATGATCGGCACGCCGTAGCGATGGTTGAGATATTGCGCGGCGTTGAGCTGTTCGCTGAACAGGGCGGCGGGGTTGTTCTCGGTCCGCTGGTTGCGCTCTTCCAAGATCACATCGCGTTCGGTTTCGATGTTTTCGGGGGTGAGGCGGATGTTCTTCATCCGGTCGGCCTCCATCTCCATCATCAGGCCGAGACGGTCAGCGGCGACGCGCTGGAAATAGGCGGTGTAGTCGTAGCTGGTGAAGGCATTGTCGCGCCCGCCGTTGGCGGCCACGGTGGCGGAAAACTCGCCCGACTCCAGCTTATCGGTGGCCTTGAACAGCAGGTGTTCAAGGAAATGCGCCACCCCGGATGACCCTTTTGGTTCATCCGCCGATCCCGCACGGTACCAGACCATCTGCTGCACGACCGGGGCGCGGTGGTCTTCGACGACCACCACCTCCATGCCGTTATCGAGGGTGAAATGGGTCACCGCCTCATTCTCATTATCGCGCGCCTGCGCGGAGGGGGCTGTGAAGAGCGTCGCCACCAGGGCCGCCATCATCGGCAGTCGGATCATTGCTTACCTCGAAATATATCGCCTCCCGCATTACCTACGCGGTCTGGCGCTACATTCAAGAAGCCTAGCGAAAACGTGTGTCGTGTGGCGGGTAAGACGGCGTACGCCCGCCTGCGTTGCGCCAGCGCTCCGCCTCGCTATGGGCGTCAAGGGATTGCCGCTGGTAGGCTTGGCTGTAGCGATCCACCGGCACGATGCGGAACTGGGTGAAGCGACCCTTACGCTTGCGGAATTCGGCGTCAGATTGCGCCAAGCTGGCGCGAATGCCCGGTTGCACACCCATGCGGCTCGTGTGTTGCACCAGTGCGGCATCTCCGGCTGGTATGCCTGTCGACGTATCCAGCCGCCCGCCAAACGCCGCCACACCTTCGGCCACCGCTGACCGATCCGTCAGGTTCGCCTGCCCCGGCATGGGGGTCGGCAGAGCGTTCAAATTTTCGGGGCGTTCCAGTGGCTTGACCGGTTGGATCAGGAATTCATCCGGCCCTTCGGAGACAGGCTGCAAGTCGCGAAGGCCCTGATTGCTGCAGGCGGCGAGGGCCAGCGGGATCAAGCTGATGAAGGCAATGCGGCGCATGGTGTCTCCTTTCGGGGTCTGCTTGTTCAATATCGCAGGCGAGCAGGCAATGTCACTGACCTTTTTTGCCCCGGCGCTTGGGCGCGCTTTTCGGCTCTCCGGTAAAGAGGATCAACCCTAAGGCACCGGCGAAGATAAAGACATCGGCAAGGTTGTAGACGAAAGGGTTGTTGATCCCGCAGCAGGAGTTGTTCAGGAAATCTAGCACATAACCATAGATCAGCCGATCCGCCACATTCGCCAAGGCCCCGCCGACCAGCAAGCCGCCGCTGAGCTGCGCCCAACACCCATGAGGGCTGCGCCAGAGCCAGAGGGTGACGCCCGCGCAGATCGCCAGCGCCACCGCAATCAGCACCCATTGGCTCATGTCGCCACCAAGGCCAAAGTTGATGCCCCGGTTTTCGCCGTAGCGGAAATTCAGCACCGGGGGCAGCACTTCGATGGACCTGATGCGTGCCAGTTCCATCATGTGAATGACCACATATTTGCTGATCTGGTCGATCAGAAAGGCCACGAAGGCCGCGATGCTGAATACCCGCATGGTGCTGCCCTTCGCTTAGTGCCGGAAGTGGCGCATGTTGGTAAAGACCATGGCAAGGCCCGCTTCATCCGCTGCGGCGATCACCTCGTCGTCCCGCATGGAGCCGCCGGGCTGAATCAGCGCCGTGGCACCGGCCTCTGCCGCCGTGATCAGACCGTCCGCGAAGGGGAAGAATGCGTCGGAGGCCACCACGGAGCCTTGTGTCAGCGGTGCCTCGATATCCATCACCTCGGCCATGTCCTGCGCCTTGCGCGCGGCGATGCGCGTGCTGTCCACCCGGCTCATCTGGCCCGCACCGACGCCGACGGTGGCGCCGTCTTTGACATAGATGATCGCGTTGGATTTGACGTGTTTGGCCACGGTCCACGCGAAAAGCATGTCGTCCAGTTCTTGATCCGATGGCTTGCGCTTGGTCACGACCTTGAGGTCGTCGCGGCTAACCCGGCCCACGTCTTTGTCCTGCACAAGGAACCCGCCCGAGACCTGACGCACGGCCAAAGCAGCGGCGGCAGGGTCGGCCAGACCTTCGGTGGTCAGCAGGCGCAGGTTCTTCTTAGCGGCAAAGATGCGCTTGGCCTCCTCATCCGCGCCGGGCGCGATGACAACTTCGGTAAAGATCGCGGCAATCGCCTCGGCGGTCGGGCCGTCGAGCGGTTGGTTCAGCGCGATGATGCCGCCGAAAGCGGAAGTGCGGTCACAGTCGAAGGCGCGTTTATAGGCGTCGAGCATTGTCTCGCCCCGCGCCACGCCGCAGGGGTTAGCGTGTTTGATGATCGCGCAGGCAGGGCCATCCTTGGGGTCGAACTCGCTTACCAGCGCAAAGGCGGCGTCGGTGTCGTTGATGTTGTTGTAGGACAGCTCCTTGCCCTGATGCTGCACGGCGTTCGCCAGTCCCGGCGCGGTGGAGCCATCGGTGTAGAACGCGGCCTGCTGGTGCGGGTTCTCGCCATAGCGCAGGGTTTGCGCCAGCGTGCCGCCAAAGGTGCGGCGGCGCGGGGTGCCTGCGACCTGCTCAGCCATCCATGTGCTGACTGCCGTGTCATAGGCGGCGGTGCGGGCGTAGGCGGTCTGAGCGAGGCGCTGGCGCAGGGCGTAGGTGGTCTGACCGTCGTTGGCCTCCATCTCAGCGATCACCTCGGCGTAATCCTCGACATCGACCACGACGTTGACGAAACCGTGGTTCTTGGCCGCCGAACGGATCATCGCTGGTCCACCAATGTCGATATTCTCGATCACCTCGGCATATTCCGCGCCCTTGGCGACGGTTTCCTCGAAGGGGTAAAGGTTCACCACAACCAGATCGATTGCGCCGATGTTATGCTCGGTCATCGCGCCGACATGGGCGTTGTTGTCGCGCAGCGCCAGCAGGCCACCATGCACCACCGGGTGCAGCGTCTTCACGCGCCCATCCATCATCTCGGGAAAGCCCGTCACATCGGCCACATCCAACACCTCAAGCCCCGCGTCGCGCAGTGCTTTCGCGGTGCCGCCGGTGCTGAGCAGTTCCACGCCGCGTGCCGCCAAAGCTTTGCCAAGGTCCAAAAGACCGGTCTTGTCGGATACGGAAAGAAGCGCGCGTTTGATGGGATAGAGATCGGGCATGGGGCTGGTTCCTTGGTCAGTCTTCATCAGCATAGGGATCGTCGATCGACAAATCTCGCACGCCAATCGCAGTTTCCTGCGCTTTTGACAACGACCAGCGCACCCGTGTGGCATAGTTCATGGCGTATCCAGTCAACACAATCTGCTGCGCAGAACGGGGCTTCAGCCGGGTGCCTTCGAGGTAAACCCCTGCTTCCAAAGACAGATTATGCGTCCCATCGTGGCGAAACACCCAAATCTCCCCACTTTTCAGCGCCATCGAGATCGCAGCGCCGCCAAGGTCCACGGTGGCATCCACATCCGGGTGGAGGTGGAAACGGATGTCAAAAGGCACGCCCTTCAGTTGGGTAGCGCTCAGCACTTTATCAAAGCGCCGCTTCTCCGCCCCCTCTATCGCAAGCAGCATATCCTCCCCCGTCAGACTGCGCCCATCCGAAGTCAGTTCCAGCCGCCGCGCGTGGGTCAGCCCATGACTGCTGAGATAGGCATCATGGCCGCCCTCAAAGCGCAGGCCCTCATCGGCCTCTCCCATCTCCACCGGCACATGGCGCGGCCCGTTGATCAGCGCCTCTTCTCGCGTGTAGCGATCGGGCTCTGCCAGCCGCGCGCTGGAATGGCCCACGAGCGATAGCGCGGAATGCGATGGGGTGGCCCGCCCTGCCCGACGCCACTCCAACCCAAATGACGCGCCGGAGCCGCAGTTCACCACCAAGGGCCGCCGCCCCGAGGTCAGCTCGAACGCCAATGTCGAGGCATGGGCATTGCCAGAAGCCGCGCCGCCCGGCGGGGCCGCCGCATCCACAATCACGCTGGTCCGCCCCGCCGACAGCCTTGCATAGCCCATCGCCAGCCCATCGGGCTGCCGCGTCTTGACCTTGGCTGCCGCCAGCGCGTGATCCAGCCAGCCTTCCATGCCGCGCCCACCGCCGTGAAAGCGTGCCAATGCGCCATCGGCATGACGCAGGCTGCGCAGGGTGGGTGCGATACGCTCAATCGCGGTTAGGTGCTCTTTGGGCGTGCTGCGGCCTGCATCGCTGAGCGCGGCGGCGGCCCAAGTGAGCAATGTGAAAACGGCGAGCAGTTCTTCGGGGTTGCGCGTGGGCAGGCCGCCTTCGGCATCTATCTGACTGGCGCATTCCCGCGCGAGGGCTTTGATCGCGGGATCGGCCAGTTCCTCCAACCCCTCCAATGAAAGCCCCGCATAGATCAACCCAGTCAGCGCTTCGAACCGCGGCAAGCCCGGCGCAGAGGCGCGCCAGCGTTTTGACAGGAAGCGGGTCTGTTGCTCCAATGAACGGTAGAAAGCATCGCTCTGCTCGGTCTCCGTCCCCCGCAGCATGAACAGCGCGTGGTTAATCCAGCGAATCAGCCGCCGCCCGGTCAGCGCCGGGGTCCAGCCAAGTCCCTGCCCGCGCCCAAAACGGTCAATCCACCCCCACAGCCAGACCTGCGCCGCGGCCCGCGCCCGCGCGTCCCCCACGGCGGCAAGGTCATCCAGCCATGCAAAACCGTGTAGCTCCGCGGCAAAGGCAGGGTCAGGCGGGGTCAGATCCCACATCGCGGTCTGCGGCGCGGTAAGCAGGCTCCCCGCAAAGAGGTAATTCCCCGCCATCAGCTGCCGCCCCCGCGCGAAAGAGCCGATGGTACGCGGCTCGGGCGAGGCGGTGAAGCCCAGCACCCGCCCCCGGCCACGGGTCGCGCGCCATGCGTGCCAGCGGTTCAAAAACCGCGCCCTCCGGGCCATGACGCTGGAAAGATGAATCATATCAAGCTGCCCCTGACGCTCTGATGGCGTTTGGCGGCAGCATAGCCGTAGCCCCGCAATGAGTCACCGGATTTTCCCCGCCCGCGGGGGGATCGGCGGGGATCGGACGGTTGCCTGTGCGCGGCGGCGCGGCCTAAACAAGGGGACCTCAACCGGAGCGCACCGATGATCGCTAGCCTAATGATGTACCTGCGCCCCGAGACCGCCGCGGCCACGGCCCGCTACTGGGCTGTGATCCAAGAAGAACTGCATGCGCGGGGCATCGCGGCACCAGAAATGTTGAGCAATATTGCCTACGAATTCGAGGTCTGGAATGATCCTGATCTGACCCTCTCGCAAACCTGCGGGATGCCGTATCGCCTATGGCTGCACGACCATGTCACCCTGATCGGAACGCCGGACTTTGGCGTCGAGGGCTGTCCGCCGGGGTATTACAACAGCGTTTTCGTGGTCCGCGCCAATGATCCCCGTGAAACAATTTCGGATTTCCGCGCGGCGCGTTTCACATACAACCAGACATTCTCGCAGTCTGGCTATGCCGCCGCCTATGCGCATTGCCGGGCGGAGGGATTCTGGTTTGAAGACCGCGCGCAAAGCCACGGGCACCGGAACTCTGCCAAAACCGTCGCCGAAGGCGGGGCGGACATTGCGGCGCTGGATGCGGTTTCGTGGCGGTTGATCCGGCGATATGACGCTTTCGCGGGTCGTTTGCGGGTGCTAGACAGCACGACACCGACGCCCGGCCTGCCTTATATTGCAGCGGCGGGCGCAGATCGGGCCGCGACAGCCGCCGCCCTCAGGGATGCCATTACCCGGCTTACACCAAAGGATGCTGAAACACTGGGCCTGCGCGGCTTGGTCGATATCTCCAAAGCCGCATATCTCGCCGTGCCCTCACCGCCCTACGGCGCGTGACGCTTCGCCTTTGCGCAAACAGGCGATGTAGAATCCGTCCATCCCGCCTTTGTCAGCCCAGAAATCGGGCCGCAGACGCAATCCGCCCTCTTCGGTCTGCCATGCGGCCTCAACCCCCGGCAGATCAAGCGCGGCGCGGTCGACGGTCATGTCGCCATGCCGCTCCAGTGCCTCATCGACCTGCACTTCGCCCTCATCCGGCAGCAGGCTGCAGGTACAGAACACCAGCCGCCCGCCGGGTTTCAGCAGGCTCCATGCGTGGTCGATCAGCTCGGATTGCAACTCGATCAGATCACCGAATTCCGAGCCGTCTTTGGCATGGGGCAGATCGGGGTGGCGGCGGATTGTACCGGTGGCAGAGCACGGCGCGTCGAGCAGGATGGCGTCGAATTCCCCTTCTACGGCACGCGCGTCTTTGGTCAGCGTCTTAGCCTTAAGACCCACGCGGGTCAGATTTTCCTTCACCCGCTGCATCCGGGGATGGGACTGGTCGACGGCAGTGACAACGGCCCCGGCAGCGGCGAGTTGCATGGTTTTGCCCCCCGGCGCGGCGCAGAGGTCCAGCACGGTCTCGCCTTCTTTCGGGGCCAGCACCCGCACCGCAATCGCGGCGGCAGCGTCCTGCACCCACCAGTCGCCTTCGGCAAAGCCGGGCATGGTCGAGACCTGCCCGGCATCCGTCACCCGGACCGAGCCGGTCGGCAGCAGAGTGCCGCCCACGGCCTCGGCCAAAGCGGCAGGGTCACCTTTGGCGGTCAGATCAAGCGGCGCGCCCGCGAAATGCGCCTCTTCCATCGCGGCGATGGCGTCCGTTCCCCAAGCCTCAGCCAGCGGGCCGCGCAGCCATTTGGGCAAGCGCGGTGCGCGCAGGGCGCCCCATGCTTCGGGGCCCTGCGCGGCTATCTTACGCAAGACGGCGTTGGTCAGACCCTTGAGGTGGCTCAGCGTGCGGTGCTGGGACACGAGATTGACCATCGTGTTCACGACCCCATGCGCCGCCCCGCCCTGACAGAGCTCCACCGTACCGACGCGCAGCACGTTGCGCACGGTCAACGGGGGGGGCTTTTGCAGATGTTTTTGCAACAGCCGGTCGGCACGCTCCAACCCGCGCAGCGTGTCCTGTGCCAGACGTTGTGCCCGCGCCCGGTCATCGGGGGGCAGCTTGTCCAACGCGCCGGAGGCGAGCAGTTCCGACATCAGACGTGGTTCTTCGCCCAAAACCTGATCCAGCAGATATACCGCGCTTCTGCGGGCCTGAACGCCTGTGTCTGCCATGATCTTATCCTATCTGGGTCTTGCTTCGGGGGTTGCCGGGTTGTCTGGGCCAGCGCGCGACGTATATCAAGGGAGAACTTGGCTCAAGAGGACCATGATGCCCGATCAACGCCCCATTCCCGACAGTAGACCCGGCCCTGACCCAACTCCAAGCCCCGCGCCGGACCTGCCCCCGCAGCCCAAACCGGGCCCGAAACCGATCCCCGACACGCCGCATGACCCGACACCGGCCCCCGGCCCGGACCTGCCCGCCGCCGCGCAACGCGCCTTGGCCGAAGCTGCCGCACGGCGCGAGGCCGCCGCAGCACTGGACCTGCCCGCCGAACTCGGCGGGCGCGATGGGCCAGAGCCGGTGCGCTATGGTGATTGGGAGAAAAAGGGCATCGCTGTCGATTTCTAAGTGGCCTTAGCGCAGGGTCAGCACCGCCGATTCACCCGTCCCCTTGTCTGAGGTGAAACGGATTTTCGCGCCATCGCGCATGACCACTTGGCAGTTATAGCCCAGATCCTTGCCGCCCCAGACCAGCGTCCGACAGAAGAAACCGTCTTTCCACGTCCAAGTGCCCGTGACCTCCCAAACCGCGCCTTTGCCGGAAATGGCTCCGCCAGAGGTCACCCGCAGATCGACGAGCGGGCGGGTCAGCCTTTTGCCATTCACCGCCGCGACGAAGTCGGATTTGCTTTGGATACGGGCATATTCCGCCGCCGCGGGCAGGGCGCTCAGCGCCAGCACCGCAGTCGCGGCGAGTGCAAAGATAAACCTCATCGAAACCTCCCATCAGTGAATTGCCTTCGGCATTCACGTAGCTCACGCGGGTAAAGTTTCAGATAATCTGCGCTATTATCAGGTTTTCAGGCCCAGCACATCCAGCATGTCATATTCGCCCGGCGCCTGCCCCTGCCCCCAAAGCGCTGCCTTGAGGGCGCCTCGCGCAAACAGTGCCCGGTCAGAGGCGATGTGGCGCAGGATGATCCGCTCGCCAGCGGCGGCGAACATCACATCATGTTCCCCCACGATGTCACCGCCCCGGATCGCGGTGAAACCGATGTCACCCTTCTTCCGTGCGCCAGCGATGCCATCGCGTCCCCGGTCTGAGACATCGGCAAGTTTCACGCCCCGCCCCTCGGCGGCAGCTTCGCCCAACATCAAAGCGGTGCCTGACGGTGCGTCCACCTTTTGATTGTGATGCGCCTCAATGATCTCAATGTCGTAGTCAACATCCAGCGCGGCGGCGACCTGACGGGTCAACTGTGTCAGCAGGTTCACTCCAAGGCTCATGTTGCCCGCGCGGACGATGACAGCCCCCTGCTCGGCTGCTGGGGCAAGCTGCGCGATCTCCTCATCGGTCATCCCGGTGGTGCCGATGACATGCACGATCCCGGCCTTCGCGGCCTCGGCAGCAAAGGCAATCGTAGCTTGCGGCGCGGTGAAGTCGATCACGGCTTGCACCTTGGCAAACGCCTCGGCTGCGTCGTCAGTTACGGTCACACCAGACGCAGTGCCCCCCATCGCTTCGCCCACGTCGCGCCCCACCCAGTCATGACCGGGACGCTCCACCGCCGCGGCCAGATGCATTTTGTCGCTGGCGGTGATCTCACGGATCAACATCTGGCCCATGCGGCCAGAGGCGCCGGTAACGGCGATGCCGGGGGTCTGTGTCATGGGGGTGTCTCCTGCAGTTCGGGGGCATGAATGGCTCGGCTGGTTTAGCCCGTCGGCGAGCGCTTGGCAAAGTGCAACCGAAGCCTTAGATGGGGTTCATGGCAAAGAACAAGTTTCATGAGGGCGCAGGCCCGTCGCAACGACAACTCCGCGTGGGCGAAACCGTCCGCCGCGCCTTGTCTGATGTTCTCGCACGCGGGGACGTGCATGACACCGACCTCAACCGTCTGTCGATCACCGTGGGAGAGGTGCGCATTTCGCCCGATCTCAAGATCGCCACGGCCTATGTGCTGCCGCTGGGCGGTGAAGGTCAGGATGAGGTGCTCAAGCTGCTGGCGCGCAATAAGAACGAATTGCGCCGACAGGTGGCTAAGAAACTCACGCTCAAGTTCTCTCCTGATCTGCGGTTCCAATTGGATCGCACATTCGACCGGATGGACGACACGCGCCGGATGTTGAACCAAGACGTGGTGCGCCGCGATGCGGATGCGCCTGACGATGACGCTGCCGACAGCGCGCCGGATCAGTGATCCGGGCCGGTTTAATCGCACTGGCGCTGATCGCGCTGAAAGGCACGCCTTCGGATGCTGCCGAATGTCGCAACATCACGTTTGACGGCAGCTCCTACACCATTTGCGAAGTTGATCTGGACCGTGACGACCTGCGGCTCTTTCTTAACGATGACGCAGGCGCGCCCTATGGGTTCTTCGGCTCGCTCGATGAGGCCTTGAAGGCGCAGGGCTTGCGGCTGGGCTTTGCGATGAACGCGGGCATGTACCACGAAGACCGCTCTCCGGTGGGGCATTACGTCGAAGAAGGCGTCGAGGCGCGCGGCGTGATCGACAGCGCGGGGCCCGGCAACTTTGGCCTGCTGCCCAATGGGGTCTTTTGCCTGCGCGATGGCCGCGCCGATGTGATCGAGACCAAGCGTTACCTCAAGGACAAACCTGACTGCCGCTTTGCGACGCAATCGGGGCCAATGCTGGTGATCGACGGGGCGCTGCATCCGCGATTCTTACCCAACAGCACCTCGCGCTATATCCGCAACGGCGTTGGCACCACGGCAGACGGAAAACGCGCGGTTTTCGCGATTTCCAATGACGTGGTAACCTTTCATGAGTTTGCCCGGCTCTACCGCGATGAGCTGGACCTGCCTAACGCGCTGTATTTCGACGGCAATATCTCACGTCTGCGCGCGCCGGGACTGCGCCGCACCGGGGCGGGCTTCACCACGCTAGGGCCGATCATCGGCATCGTCACGCCTGCAAAGTGACTTTTCCCCGGCGCTAGGGCTGGGCAGCGGCGCGCGGCTCCGTTAGAGGGCAGCACCACAAAGGCGAAGGGGCAAGACATGGCACGCAAACGCAAAGGTCGCGACATTTCCGGTTGGCTGGTGGTGGACAAACCCGCCGGGCCGACATCGACCGCCGTGGTCAACAAGGTTCGCTGGGCGCTTGAAGCCAAGAAGGCGGGCCACGCGGGCACGCTTGATCCCGAAGCCACCGGCGTTCTGGCCATCGCCTTGGGCGAAGCGACCAAGACCGTGCCCTATATCACCGACGCGCTCAAAGCCTATGAGTTCACCGTGCGTCTGGGGATTGCCACCAACACCGACGACGCCGAAGGCGAAGTCATCGGCACCTCCGATCTGCGCCCCGACGATGCGGCCATCAAGGATGCGCTAAGCAATTTTATCGGCGATATCCAACAGGTACCGCCGCAGTTCTCTGCCGTGAAGATCGACGGCCAGCGCGCCTATAAACGCGCCCGCGATGGCGAAGAGATGGACATCGCCGCCCGCCCGCTTTGGGTGGAAAGCCTGCTGCTGCTCGACCGGCCTGACGCCGATCACGTCACGCTTGAAATGGTCTGCGGCAAGGGCGGCTATGTCCGCTCCATCGCGCGCGATCTTGGGCAGAAACTTGGTTGTTTGGGTCACGTCCGCGAATTGCGGCGCACGTGGTCCGGCCCATTTGACGCCGCGAACGCGCTGACGCTGGCACAGATCGACGAAATCGCCCGCACGCCGGAACTCGACACGCATCTTTTGCCCTTGGCCGAGGGGCTGGTCGACCTGCCCGAGGTCAAAGCCACGCCCGAAGGTGCCACCCGTCTGCGCAATGGCAACCCCGGCATGGTCATCGCCCATGACGTGGAATATGGCGACGAATGCTGGGCTTCGCTGGATGGCCAGCCCGTGGCCTTGGGCCGCTTCAAAGCGGGCGAATTGCACCCCAGCCGGGTGTTTAACCTCTCTACGGACACGAACGAGGGCTGAATGCCCCTCATCACCCGCAGTCATACGAAGGGCGATGCGCCCTCAACGGCGGTCTACTCTGCTTGCGAGCAGTACCGCTACAGCCTCACACGAGTCTGGGACAGCGCTGCGCTGCGGGTGATGTTCGTGATGCTAAACCCCTCCACCGCGACCGAAGTGCAGAATGACCCGACGGTCGAGCGCTGCGAGCGCCGCGCGCGGGTGCTGGGTTTTGGCGGTTTTCGGGTAACCAATATCTTTGCATGGCGCGCCACTGATCCGCGCGACATGCGCGCTGCCGCTGATCCCATCGGGCCGGACAATGACAGCACGCTGATCGACGGGGCCGATTGGGCCGACCGTATCATTGCGGCCTGGGGCGTGCACGGTGCCCATCTGGACCGCGGTTTGACCGTTGCCGCGCGGCTGGCTTCGGGGGCCAAACCGCTCTATCACCTTGGACTGTCCAAAGCGGGGCACCCCCGACATCCGCTCTACCTGCCCTACACGCAAGAACCGGTTTTGTGGCAGCCCTAGCGTCGCAGGCTGGCAGGCATTCGTTAACCACTTTCCCGCTATTCCTTTGAATTTAAAGCCAAGCCATGTCCTTTTGGAGCTGGGATGATGTGTGGGGCATCAGGCAAATGAATGGTGGAACTGCGCATGTTGTGGCTGGCTGGTGTGATGGGTCTGATGGCGGTCGGCGCTGTCACTTTCGTTGAAATTGAAACGCCGCCCGGGGAGGATGTTCCGGAAGGTGACACTCCGCGCGGGCCCAACACCGTCGGAGACATCCTGTCGGGCAGCGATGGCGATGAGACGCTGCAAGGCGGCGCGGGCGACGACCAACTTGGCGGCTACGGCGGGAATGATCTGCTTTATGGCGCTGCTGGAGATGACGATCTGCACGGCCACGACGGCAATGACACGCTGCACGGCGACGATGGCGACGACAGCCTGCACGGCAACGACGGGGATGATGACCTTTTTGGCGGCGCAGGCGACGATAGCCTTTTTGGCCATAATGACGATGACTTCCTTTATGGCGGTGCGGGCGATGACGCGTTGCAAGGCTCTGCGGGTGATGACGTGCTGAATGGCGAAGCTGGGAATGACGCGCTCCAAGGCGGGCTTGGCGATGATGCGCTGCGCGGTGGTGCGGGTGAAGATACGCTCTTTGGCGGCTGGGGGGATGACACGCTTACCGGGGCGGACGACCTGCAAAGCCGCGATTACCTGAACGGCGGCGGCGGGGATGACCTCATCGTCGCGGGAGCACAGGATGTGGTGACGTCAGGCGAAGGTACGGATCAGATCATTTTCGGAGATTGGATTGGCGCAGAAGGTGCAGCACAGATCATGGATTATCACGCCCAGGATGATTCGCTCTTGTTTGTCTGGGATGACAGCGATGCCACCGGGGCGGAGCCGCCCCTTTCCATCCTGCCCGACCCAGATCACCCGAACCAGACGCTCGTCCTGCTGGATGACATCATCGTCGCGCGGGTGGCGGGGGACAGCGTCACGCTGGACGATATCGCGCTGATCCCGCTGTCTGCGGCCTTTGACCTTGGCCTTGCCGCGTGATGCTCCCGGCTGCCGTCGCAGAAATCACCCTTTGCCAAAGGCGCAAATTCCTCCTATACGCCCCCATCGCCTGCTGATTCCGTCAGCGGGTGGTATCTCCATGGGCCTGAGCTGGACGACATCCCGGCCTGAGCCATCCATTTAAACTCTTTTCGAAAGGAGACCCCGATGTCGATTACTGCTGAAGAAAAAGCAAAAGTCATGAAAGATTTCGCAACCAAAGAAGGCGACACCGGTTCGCCCGAAGTTCAGGTTGCCATTCTGACATCGCGCATCACCACGCTGACCGAGCACTTCAAGACCCACAAAAAAGACAACCACGGCCGCCGTGGTCTTTTGAAAATGGTCGCGACGCGCCGCAAACTGCTGGATTACGTTAAGGCCAAAGACGAGTCCCGTTATCAGGACCTGATTAAACGCCTCGGCCTGCGCCGCTAATTGCGGACAGCCCGCCGGAAAATCCGGTAACAAGACGATCAAAACCTCCCGGCCCGCGCCGGGAGGTTTTTTGTTGCGCGCGGACCTTGGCCCGGCGCAGTGGAAAGAAGCCGCCGCTTACCCCCCCGCCCTGACAGAACGCTTCCCATTTGCCTTGAAAACATGTATGCCCGCGCAATCTGAAATCCGGCGCCCGGACTCCAGCGCCTGAAAAGAAGATACCGGAGTCAGGGGCAATACGGCCCCTATGCAATGGCCAATGGGCCAAAAAGGAAACGTAGATGTTTAATGTAACGAAAAAATCGATCCAGTGGGGCGAAGAGACGCTGACACTGGAAACCGGTAAGGTTGCCCGTCAGGCGGACGGGTCGGTGATTGCCACGCTGGGGGAAACCAGCGTTATGGCCAACGTGACGTATGCACGTCAGCAAAAGCCGGGCCAGGATTTCTTCCCCCTGACCGTGCACTACCAAGAGAAATACTATGCCGCCGGTAAAGTACCGGGTGGCTTCTTCAAGCGTGAGGCCCGCCCCACCGAGAAAGAAACCCTGACCGCGCGTCTGATCGACCGTCCGATCCGCCCGCTCTTCGTCCCCGGCTTCAAAAACGAAGTTCTGGTGATGTGTACCGTGCTGAGCCACGATCTGGTCAACGACCCCGATATGGTCGCCATGATCGCCGCCTCCGCCGCGCTGACAATTTCCGGCGCGCCGTTCCGTGGCCCGATTGCTGGCTGCCGCGTCGGTTACGAGGGCGGCGACTACGTCCTGAACCCGACAATCGACGACATGCAGGACCTGCGCCTGAACCCCGATCAGCGCCTCGATCTGGTTGTCGCCGGTACCAAAGACGCCGTGATGATGGTCGAATCCGAAGCCTATGAGCTGTCGGAAGAGGAAATGCTGGGTGCGGTGAAATTCGCCCATGAGCAGATCCAGCCGGTCATCGACCTGATCATCGATCTGGCCGAAGACGCAGCGAAAGAGCCCTTCGACTTCCAGCCCGACGATTACTCGGATCTGTCTGCCGCTGTAAAAGCTGCCGGTGAAGACGAAATGCGCGCCGCATTCGCCATCGCCGACAAGCAAGAGCGCACCGCCGCTGTTGCCGCCGCCCGCGAGACGATCAAAGGGAAGCTCAGCGAAGAGCAGCTTGAGGACAAGAACCTCGGCTCCGCGATGAAAGGCCTTGAGGCCAGCATCCTGCGCGGTGACGTGGTGAAAACCGGCAAGCGTATCGACGGCCGTCGCACTGACGAAATCCGCGATATCGTGGCAGAAACCGGCATCCTGCCGCGGACACACGGCTCGGCGCTCTTCACCCGTGGTGAAACCCAAGGCTTGGTCGTGACCACGCTCGGCACCGGCGACGATGAGCAGTTCATCGACGCGTTGCACGGCAACTTCAAATCTAACTTCCTGCTGCACTATAACTTCCCCCCCTACTCGGTTGGTGAAGTTGGTCGCGTGGGCCCTCCCGGCCGTCGTGAAGTTGGCCACGGTAAGCTCGCTTGGCGTGCCCTGCAGGCGGTTCTGCCCGCAGCGACAGACTTCCCCTACACCATCCGTCTCGTGTCCGAGATCACCGAATCCAACGGCTCTTCGTCGATGGCATCGGTCTGCGGTGGCTCGCTGTCCATGATGGACGCAGGCGTGCCGCTGAAGTCGGCTGTGGCCGGTGTGGCGATGGGTCTGATCCTCGAAGACGACGGCTCCTACGCGATCCTGTCGGACATCCTGGGTGACGAAGACCACCTCGGCGACATGGACTTTAAAGTGGCCGGTACCGAAGCGGGCATCACGTCGCTGCAGATGGACATCAAGGTCGCCGGCATCACGCCCGAGATCATGGAAAAAGCCTTGGCCCAGGCCAAAGAAGGCCGGATCCACATCCTCGGCGAGATGAACAAAGCGCTGTCGGGTGCTGCGGACTTCTCCGTCCACGCCCCGCGCATTGAAACCATGCAGATCCCCACCGACAAGATCCGTGAAGTGATCGGTTCCGGCGGCAAGGTGATCCGCGAGATCGTCGAAGTCTCCGGCGCCAAGGTCGACATCAACGACGAAGGCATCATCAAGATCGCCAGCGCCAATGGCGACGCCATCAAAAAGGCCTATGACATGATCTATTCGATCGTGGCAGAGCCCGAAGAAGGCGCCGTCTACACCGGCACCGTGGTCAAGATCGTCGATTTCGGCGCTTTCGTGAACTTCTTTGGCAAGCGCGACGGTCTGGTCCACGTATCCCAGATAGAAAACCGCCGCCTGAACCACCCTTCGGACGTTCTGAAGGAAGGTCAGGAAGTGAAAGTGAAGCTCTTGGGCTTTGACGATCGCGGCAAGGTGCGCTTGTCGATGAAAGTCGTCGATCAGGAGACTGGTGAAGAGATCGCTGCCGAGAAGAAAGAACCGGCAGAAGGTTGATAAAAACTGTTGCGGACCCTTACCGGGGTCCGCAGCTTTCTCCCTCAGGGCAGCGAGAGATATGAGCGCAGAGAAACTGGTAACGATTTGCATCACCATGGGGCTGCGCCCCGATGTCCTGCAACAAACGCTCGAAAGCCTCGGCCCGGACCTGCGCAAGCTGCCCATCATTGGCATCAATGACTTTGGCGATGCCGAAACAAGCGCGGTTTTCGACCGGCTCTGCCCCCATGGGCAACGCATCGATCTGGGCACACAGGTCGGCCACCACCCTGCCGTTGACGCAATGTATGCCAAGGTGCGCACGCCTTATGTCTTTCATATGGAAGACGATTGGGAATTCACCCGCCACGATTTCCTCGACGATGCCCTGCGCCTGCTCGAAGCACATCCCGATGTTTCCTCGGTCTGTTTCCGCGACACCGATAACTTCTTCATCGAAGACGCGGCCCGCGCCCAGATTGTCACCGAAGAATGCGCCGGCATCCCCTATGCACGGATGGATGCGCTCAGCCCCAAATGGTATGGCTATACCTTCAACCCGCATCTGGCCCCCCTCTCCCTCTGGAAAGAGGTCGGCTGCTTCAGTGGTTTCAAGCGCGAGAGCCACATCTCACGCCAGCTGCGGAAACAGGGTAAATTCACGGCCTTCCTGAAACCCGGTGCTTGCCAGCACATCGGGTTTGTCAGCGTCGCCCACAAACCGCCTTCGGCCTTCAAACGGTTCAAGAATTGGCTCCGCGGTCGGCCAACCCCCAACGTTTAAAAAGAAATATGCTATCGACAGCCCCAAGAGACGACAGGGATGAGGTCAAAACCATGCTGCCACGCCCCAAGGGTTTCGTCATCAATCTGGCCGCCTCCCCGCAACGGCTCGACAGCGCAAAGGCAGAGTTGACAGGCGCGCAAATTGAGCCGATCCGCGTAGATGCCTTCGACGGGCGCGAGATCGACTTGGCCCAGTTCGCCGCCTATGACGACGACAAAGCCCGGCGCTTCATGGGCCGATCCATGACCCAAGGTGAGGTCGGGTGCTATGTTTCCCACCAACGCGCCGCCGCAGCCTTTTTGGAAAGCGGCGATGAGATCGGCTTCGTTTTCGAAGACGACATCGCCCTGCAGCCTGAGTTCAAAACCGCAATTCCACAGGTGATAGAATGGCTTTGCGGCCGCGAAGATTGGCACTGCGTGAACTTGGGCGCAACGCGCTTGAAGATCACCAGCCCCGTGGCCAAGGTCGCAGGCATTGAGGTGCTCCGCGCCCACTATTTCCCCATGCTCGCCCACGCGCTGATCTGGAACCGCGCTGGAGCAAATGCCTTCCTTGCCGCCTCTGAGCCTATTTTCTGCCCCGCAGACAATATGTTAAGGCAAGTCCTCACACGTTCTGACATGGGGCTGGCAACCGCCCAAAGCCTCGTGACCGCTGGCCAGTTCGACAGTGATATTTCCGCCCGTTCAAGCGGAAATCGGGGACAGTTCCGTCGGTCGCCGCTCTATGGTCTGCGCAAACAGCGCCGCTTGCTGCATGAAAAAGCGATGGCCTTCGCGCATAAGCTCGGCCATCGCTAACAGCGCATCAACCCGGCAACCTAGCCTTACGCAGATAGGGCAAAACAGTATCAAACGCCCCGAACTTCGCCTTGGCATCCTCATCCGACACAGTCGCAGGAATGATCACATCCTCGCCAACCTGCCAATCCGCAGGCGTCGCCACACCGTTCTTCCCGGCGGTCTGCAACCCATCCAACGCACGCAGTACCTCGGCAAAGTTACGGCCCACGTTCATCGGATAGGTCATACTCAGCTTGAGCTGCTTATCCGGCCCAATGATAAAGACCGACCGCACCGTAGCGCTGTCATTCGGCGTGCGGCCATCGGGCATATAGGCTTCTGCAGGTAGCATATCAAAGGCCTTCGACACCTCCAGCCCGGCATCCGCGATGATCGGGAAACCAGCCTTGGTGCCTGCAACCTTCTCAATATCGCCCTTCCATTTCTTATGCTCTTCAACCCCATCGACACTGACGCCAATCACCTTCGTGCCGCGCTTCTCCCATTCATCGGAAAGCCGCGCCACGGCACCGAACTCGGTCGTGCAAACGGGAGTAAAATCCTTCGGATGGGAAAACAAAATCGCCCAGCTGTCACCGACGAAGTCATGCAGCGAAAAACTGCCCTGATCGGTTTCAACTGTAAGATCGGGAATAGTGTCGTTGATACGCAAGCCCATGATATCCTCCGGGTCAATCTGTGAACAGATAGGCTAGAGGTAAGCGCAAACCTTGCCGGTTTCACCCCCTCGCGGGCGACAAAGCGAAACTTCACCGCAGCCCCCCCCTTCCCCTTCATCCTTTCTTAAATACCGATCCCGCACCCACCTCACATCGAAACGCTGGGCACGGAGCGCCCTTCAGAACGGCGCCTTCGCCCGTACCTTGGTCGATGTCCCGCCCTGCGGATGGTTAAACCGCAATTCCTCACTATGCAGCATCAACCGCGGAAAATCCCGCGCAGGCCCGGTAGCATAGAAAGGGTCGCCCAAGATCGGATGCCCAAGCGCCAGCATATGCACGCGAAGCTGGTGGCTGCGTCCGGTCTTGGGGAACAGCCGAACGCGGGAGGTTTCTCCATCAGTCTTGAGCATCTTCCAATCTGTTTGTGCGGGTTTGCCCGTTTCATGGCAGACCTTTTGCAAGGGCCGATTGGGCCAATCAACGATCAACGGCAGATCGACCGTGCCGGACTTCTCTTCCGGCACACCCCAGACCCTTGCGACGTAGGTTTTCCGCGTCATGCGTTTTTCGAACTGCAGGCCAAGGTGGCGCTGCGCATGGGGCGTCATGGCAAAGATCATCACGCCCGAGGTGTCACGGTCCAACCGATGCACAAGCAGCGCTTCGGGAAAGACCGCCTGCACCCGCGCGATCAGGCAATCGGCCAAATGCTCGCCCTTGCCCGGCACGCTGAGCAGCCCCGCGGGTTTATCGACCAGCAGCACTTCGGCGTCTTCATGCAGAATGACCAGCGGGTCCTGCGGCGGGTTATATTCGCTATCCATGGCTTCCCCTCGCAGATGACGCCCCGCGGATCAAGCAGGGCGCGGCCTTTAGGCGACTGCGGCGAAACTGTCTTTGAGGATCACCGACAGCTTATCGGCATCCGCTTGGGTGAAGGCGTTTGGCTGGTCGCTGTCGATGTCAAAAACCCCCAGCAGCTCCCCCGCCCCGTTCCAGACCGGCAGCACCAGTTCCGAGCGTGTCGAAGAGGCGCAGGCGATATGGCCCGGAAAGGCGTCGACATCCTCGACCAATTGCACCTCGCCGGTGCGCGCCGCGGCCCCGCAGACCCCACGCGAAAATGGGATCACCAGACAACCGTGCCCGCCCTGATAGGGGCCGATCTTCAACAATTCAGGCGCGGTCACCCGGTAAAAGCCCGTCCAATCAAAACGGTCATCGGATTGATGCACTTCGCAAGCGATGGTGGCCATCAAGGCCACGGCGTCATCTTCGCCGTCGGTCAGGGCGGCGATGGTTTTGGCAAGGGTTTGGTAGTCGACTGTCATGGTGAAACTCTTATTTCAGACGGGAAAAGGGAGGCGACCCGCCCCCCTTCTGGTTCCTGAATGATCCGTAAATCAGGGACGCTCAATCGCGATGGCGGTGCCTTCGCCGCCACCAATGCAAATCGCCGCGATACCGCGCTTCAACCCGCGCTTTTCCAGCGCGTTCAACAGGGTCACCATGATCCGCGCGCCGGAGGCGCCGATCGGGTGGCCAAGCGCACAGGCGCCGCCGTTGACGTTCACGATATCATGCGAGAGGTCCATTTCATGCATGAAAGCCAGCGGCACCACGGCGAAGGCCTCATTGACCTCCCAAAGATCAACGTCCTCTTTCTTCCAGCCAATCCGCTCCAGCAGTTTTTGCGCTGCGGGCACGGGGGCGGTGGTGAAAAGCCCCGGCGCTTGGGCATGGCTGGTGTGGCCCACGATCCGTGCACGGATGTTCAGACCCTTGGCATTGGCGCTGTCCTCATCCGCTAGAACCAAGGCCGCCGCCCCGTCTGAGATCGAAGATGAGTTTGCCGCCGTCACCGTGCCGCCCTCGCGGAACGCGGGTTTCAGTTGCGGGATCTTCTCGGGTCGGGCGCTGGCGGGCTGTTCATCGGCGCTGACCGTGGTGCTGCCTTTGCGCGAAGTCACTTCAATGGGGGCAATCTCATCGGCGAAAGCACCACCCTCTTGGGCCTTGATCGCGCGCGACAGCGACGCCAGCGCATAGTCGTCTTGGGTCTCACGGGTGAACTGGAACCGTTCGGCGCAATCCTCGGCGAAGGTGCCCATCAGGCGGCCCTTGTCATAGGCGTCTTCCAAGCCATCAAGGAACATATGGTCGATCACCTGCCCATGCCCCAGCCGCGCGCCGCCGCGCATCTTGGGCAGCACATAGGGCGCATTGGTCATGCTTTCCATGCCGCCCGCGACCATCACATCGGTATGGCCAAGCGCGATTTGGTCAAAGGCCATCATCGCCGCTTTCATGCCCGAGCCGCACATCTTGTTGAGCGTGGTGGCCGGCACCTCTTCGCCCAGACCCGCCTTGAAGCCTGCCTGACGCGCGGGCGCTTGACCCTGCCCTGCGGGCAATACGCAGCCCATCAGCACTTCCTGCACAGCACTCGGGTCCATCGTCCCCAAGGCCGCTTTGATCGCGCTGCCGCCCAATTCAGCAGCCGTAAGCCCTTCGAAAGCTCCCTGAAAGCCGCCCATCGGGGTTCTGGCTGCACCGGTAATCACGACATTGCGCATCACGTCCTCCTAGAGTTGCACCGCATACCACTTGGTAAGGTTTTACGGTTAATCACGTCTCGAACTTCAAAGTCTTGAGGCATGTCTATGGAAGTTTCGGCCAAAACAGAAGACCGCTTTTGCGTGGTCAGCGTGCTGCACGAACGGATCGACGCCGCTGCGGCGTTGGAGTTTAAAGACGCTATGCGCCATGCCACGGCCAGCGCCCCGCCGGTGGTGATCCTTGATCTGCACCGGGTTAATTTCATCGATTCCAGCGGGCTGGGCGCGATCGTGGCGGCAATGAAACATCTGGCACCACAGCGCGCTTTGGTGCTGGCGGGGCTGACCCCGCCGGTGGAAAAGGTCTTCACCCTGACCCGGATGGATACGGTCTTTGGCATCTTCGTCACCTTGGACGCCGCCTTGACCGCGTATCGGGGATAGAACGGTGCGGCGGCCCGCCCCGCGGTCTGCGCTCTCCCCGTTTGAGATCAGCATCCACAGTGGCCCCCATGCCGCGCGGGAGGCGCTGGCGCTTTTGTTGGATGGGCTCACCTGCCTTGCACTGGAGGCTGAGGAGACCTGTGTGGTGCGGTTGGTCGTGGCGGAGATGCTCAATAATATCGTTGAGCACGCCTACCCCGATCCGGATTACCCCGGCCCAATCCACATCGCTTGCCACCATGAACCCGACGGTCTTCATCTTGCCGTTTGGGACGAAGGTCTGCCGATGCCCGACCTGCAAGCGCCCTTGGGCCTGCCACAAGAGATTGACCGTCCGATCTGCGACCTTCCCGAAGGGGGCTTTGGCTGGTTTCTGATCCGAGATCTGGCAAAAGACCTGAGCTACCAACGGCTTGCGCAGGAAAACCGGATAGAGCTGAGGCTGGCGGTGGGCCTGTCTTCACCGGATTAACCTCTGCGGCGGGACGGCACGCATCTTTCGCAAAACGGCCCTGCTGGGATCATATTTGCGCCTTGGTTGACGGCCATAAAGGTACCTGTAGCTGCATATGGCTTCCCTCGGTGCCGTGTTTAATAGCCCCCACCCAGTACGCGGCACCGAGGATCTTTCCCCCCGCATTGGCAGAACTGAAATGACCGTCTAGGGTCACGTTGACGTATATCAGCGAGGGGCAGCAATGCGCGATTTTCACCATCCGGGCCGTTCAACCGTTTTGGCAACCAATGGCATGTGCGCCACTTCGCACCCGCTGGCAGCCCGGGCGGCGGTCGATATCCTTGCGCGCGGGGGCAATGCAATGGACGCAGCCATCGCCGGGGCGGTGCTGCTGGGCATTTGCGAGCCGCAGATGACCGGGATTGGCGGCGATTGCTTTGTGCTCTACTCCCCAGCGGGCAGCGAAGAGGTCCACGCGCTCAACGGCTCTGGCCGTGCGCCTGCTGCGCTAGATGCTGCCAAATTGCGGGACAAGGGCGAGAAGACGGTGCCGCTCCGATCTGCCGATGCGGTGACCATCCCCACCGCCATTGACGCCTTCTGCCACCTGTCTGAGAGCTTGGGCAAGCTGGGGTTGGACGCCCTGCTCGCCCCTGCGATCCACTATGCCGAGGCTGGCGTACCCGTGGCCCCGCGCGTGGCCTTTGACTGGGCCACGGATGGCGGCACCCTGCAGGGGCGCGCGCGGAATCACTTCCTCGTTAACGGCAAAACGCCCCGTGTTGGTGACCTCTTCCGCGCGCCGGGACAGGCCGAAGTGCTGCGTCGGGTGGCCGCGAAGGGGCGCGATGCTTTCTACACTGGAGAGATCGCGGAAGACATGATCGCCACCCTGCAAGCCGCAGGCGGCAGCCACAGCGCCGAGGATTTCGCCAACGCCCGCGCCGAGGTCACGACACCCGTGTCGGGCCACTACAAAGATCTTGAGGTGGTCGAGCATCCGCCCAACGGCCAGGGCGCCACCGCCCTTTTGCTGATGAATATCCTCGATCACTTCGACATCGCCGGAATGGACCCGTTGGGAGCCGAGCGACTTCATATCGAAGCCGAAGCCACTAAGCTTGCCTATGACGCGCGCAATCGCTTTCTAGCCGACCCGGATCACACGACGCGGTTGGACCACATGCTCGCGCCGGAAACAGCCCGCGCCCTCGCCGCGCTGATTGACCCCAAACGCGCCATGGCCGCCGCCGCCCCGATCAGCGAGGCCGTGCACAAAGACACGATCTATATCACCGTGGTGGATGGCGACGGAATGTCGGTGTCGCTCATCTATTCGATCTTCCACGGCTTCGGCTCTGGCATCGCGTCAGACAAGTTCGGCATCCTGCTGCAAAACCGGGGCGCGGGCTTCACGCTGGAAGAGGGTCATCCGAATGAGTTAAAGGGCGGTAAGCGCCCTATGCATACGATTATCCCCGGCATGATCCGCGAGAACGGTCGCGTTACCATGCCCTTTGGGGTGATGGGCGGGGCCTATCAGCCCTGCGGCCACGCGCGCTTTGCCTCAAACCTCACCGATTTCGGCATGGATGTGCAAAGCGCCATTGATGCGCCCCGCGCCTTTGCCGATGGGCAGGTGATGAAGGTCGAGCGCGGCTTTGGCGACGACGTACGCCAGAGCTTGAGCGATATGGGCCACAGGGTCGAAGTGCCTGAGACCGCGATCGGTGGCGCGCAGGCGATCCGCATTCGCGAAGATGGCGTGCTGGAAGGCGCGAGCGATCCGCGCAAGGACGGCTGCGCCTTGGGCTATTGATGAAAACGTCTGGCGGGCTGGCAACGGCCCGCCGGGCTCAGTTCATCTGGAAGTGCAGCGGATAGGCACCGTCGGTGAAGGGGCCAAACAGATCGGGGATGTCGGGGTGATCTACAGGCTCCCCCGAATAATCGGCCACGAGGTTCTGCTCAGACACATAGGCCACATAGTAGCTCTGATCATTCTCGGCCAAGAGATGATAGAAGGGCTGGTCTTTCACCGGGCGGTTCTCTTCGGGGATCGCTTCGTACCATTCTTCGGTATTGGCGAATTCCGGGTCGACGTCAAAAATCACGCCACGGAAGGGATGCTTCTTGTGACGGACAATCTGCCCGAGGTGATATTTTGCGCGCGTTCGTATCATAACATGCTGCCCCTACCCCTCGACGGTAGTCCTTTCAAGGGGCATTTGTCCAATCATGGCAGCGCTTGGCAGGGAAACAGACTGTGAACCTAAGGCCGACAGTACGTTTTACCTTTGTCCTCTATGGGTAAGATCAATGCGCATATCCGACCTTTTCGAAATACCGCCTGCGGGATGCTGCGCTGTCAGCGCATTATCGCCCAGTCCTGCGCGGATTTTCCCAATTTAATGATGTGATGACGGGTCGGAATCGGTTAAACTAGCTGGAAAAACGTACCCATAAAAAAACGAGAGGCGAGAGGCAGATGAGCAAGCATCTTCGCGCAATGATTATCGTGCTGCTGGTAGCGTCCTGCGGCGGCGGCCCTCAAACGGCCCCGCGTGATCTGGATAACGCCTGCACGATTCTTAAAGAGCGCCCTGACTACCTAAGAGCATTCCGCGCGACCGAGCGGAAATGGGGGGTTCCCATCCACGTTCAGATGGCCACCATCCATCAGGAAAGCAAGTTTGTGGCCGATGCCCGGACGCCGTTCAAATATGTGCTGGGCGTGATCCCGATGGGCCGCCAGTCCAGCGCCTTTGGCTATTCTCAGGCTTTGGATGCCACTTGGGATGAATATCTCAAATCTGCAGGCAGCCGCCGCGCCAAACGCGACGAGATTCGCCACGCGAGCGATTTCATGGGCTGGTATATGAACCAAACCCGTGAGCGGAATGGAATCTCGCTGCATGATGCGCGCAATCAATACCTCGCCTATCATGAGGGCCACACCGGCTATGCCCGGCAGAGCTACAACAGCAAAGCGTGGTTGGTCGGGGTCGCGGGTAAGGTCGATTCTCGCGCCAAGCTTTACCAAAACCAGATTGCAGGCTGCCGCCTTCGCGGTTGGTAATTACGGTCTAGCAGCTTAACGCAAAACGCCCCGGCTCATCGAACCGGGGCGTTTTTGGTTTAAGAGGGCGCTGCTTAGCGTTTGCTGCCCGCCCGTGCGCCGCCCGTGTCAAACAGGCTGTTGGAGATATTGCCCCCCACCTGCATGTCACCCAGCACGACGGTTGTGGAACTGCCATTGCCGTCGTTAATGATCCACTGACGCAGCTGCACCGGGTTGCCGGTGAACTTCATCTGGATGTTACCATACTGCGGGTTCGCGGGGTCTTGGGCCGTGACAGTTGTGGCAGTGCCATCATAGCTGTGCCCGGTCACCATTTTCGCACGGCCCAGATTAACGTTGTCCGCCAAGATGATCGACAGCGGGGTGCGCGCCAGCGGATAGGTTTCTGCCGGTTGGTTGGATTTCTTGTCATAGATCACAACCGTATTGGCACCGGCGACGACCAGCCCGGAATCAGGCGCGTTATATTCAAAACGGACCTTGCCGGGGCGTTTGATATAGATCGTACCCGAACTGATCGAGCCATCGTCATTGATCTGAGTAAATTCCCCCTTGGCTGTCCGAAGCTGGTTCAGATAGCCCGAGATTTCGTTCAGCGAAAGTTGCTGCGCCGCCGCCGCGAGGGGGGCGGATACGGCCAAACCAATCGCCAGAATCGCAGAAGTAAGTTTACGCATGTTGTTCGTCCTGTGTTGCCTCACGCTCTGACATAGGGCTGGTTGCGGTGATATTCGATATCAGGGCGCGGTTTTTCGCTATCGTCCCTCACCCGGGCCATAAAAAACACCGCCGGGACAGTGATCCGGGCGGTGTTTTTAAGTTCAACCCCCAAGAGGGGAGGGGGAGATCGCCCCCCCTATGCCTGTTCCGGCACCAGAATTTCGCGCTTGCCGACGTGGTTGGCCGGAGAGACAAGTCCTTCGTCTTCCATCTGCTCCACCAGTCGCGCGGCCTTGTTATAGCCGATCGCCAGTTTCCGCTGGATGTAGGAGGTCGAGCATTTGCGGTCTTTGATGACCACCTGAACGGCGGTGTCATAAAGCGCGTCTTCGCCATCGGTATTGCCGCCAAGACCCAGCACCGCGTCGATGTTGCTTTCCTTATCCTCGGACGGCCCTTCGACCACGCCGCCGACATAGTCCGGCTCACCGAACTGCTTAAGGTGGTTCACGATCTCCTCGACCTCTTCGTCGCTGACGAAGGGGCCATGGCAGCGGGTGATCTTGGCCCCGCCTGCCATATAAAGCATGTCGCCCATGCCCAGCAGTTGCTCAGCACCCATCTCACCCAGAATCGTGCGGCTGTCGATTTTCGAGGTCACTTGGAAGGAAATCCGCGTGGGGAAGTTCGCCTTGATCGTGCCGGTGATGACGTCCACGGAGGGACGCTGCGTGGCCATGATCAGGTGAATGCCGGAGGCGCGCGCCATCTGCGCCAGACGCTGGATGCAGGCTTCGATCTCTTTGCCCGCGACCATCATCAGGTCTGCCATCTCGTCGACGATGACGACGATATAGGGCAGCGCCTCTGGTGTTGTTTCCTCGGTTTCAAAGATCGGCTCGCCGGTGTCATCGTCAAAACCGGTCTGCACGGTGCGGGAGAACATCTCGCCCTTAGCCAACGCTTCGCGGACGCGACCATTGTAGCCTTCGATGTTCCGCACGCCCATCTTGGACATCTTGCGATAGCGCTCTTCCATCTCGCCCACGGTCCATTTCAGCGCGACCACGGCCTTTTTCGGGTCGGTCACAACCGGGGACAGCAGATGCGGGATGCCGTCATAGACCGACAGTTCTAGCATCTTGGGGTCGATCATGATCATCCGGCATTCCTGCGGCGTCAGCTTGTACAGCAGCGACAGGATCATCGTGTTGATCGCCACGGATTTACCCGAACCGGTGGTCCCCGCGATCAGCAGGTGAGGCATCTTCGCAAGGTTGGCGACAACCGGATCGCCGCCGATGTCCTTGCCAAGCGCCAGCGGCAGGCGCTGGTTGCCGTCCCCAAAATCACGGCTCGACAGGATCTCGCGCAGGATCACCTTCTCGCGGTTCTCGTTGGGCAGTTCGATCCCAATCACGCTCCGGCCCGGCACGGTGGAGACACGCGCCGACAGAGCGGCCATGGAGCGCGCGATGTCATCCGCCAGACCGATCACACGGCTGGCTTTAAGGCCCGGCGCAGGCTCAAGTTCATACATTGTGACAACCGGGCCAGGGCGCACGGCAACGATCTCGCCTTTGACGCCATAGTCATCCAGCACGGTTTCCAGCATGCGGGCGTTCTCTTCCAGCGCCTCGTCACTAAGATGCAGGCGTTCCACCCGCTCGGGGCTTTCCAAAAGGCTGAGCGGGGGGAGTTCAAAGCCGGGGTGCGTGTCTTCGAAGGTCAAGGCAGGCTGTGCTTCAACCTGTGCCTGTTTAGACGGCTGGACGACCCTCCGGATCGGCTGCTGGACCACTTTGCGAGGCTCGGCTACGGGGATTTTCATCGCTTCCGGTGCGGGCGCTTGCTGTAGCGGCAGTATTTCGGAGGTGACGGTATCTTCGTAACGCTCGACCATCGGGTCTTGCATCATCGGCTCTTCGACCATCGGCTCCGGTGCTGACTCAGGCTGCACCTGCGGTTTGCGCAGCAGCGGCTCAGAGCGCAATGTGGCAGCGCCTGCGGTCAGCGGCGGCTCGGCCCGCAGGGTGGCAGGCTGGCTGGTGTTCAGCAGTAGCGGGTCCGGGCCACGGCCCCGGCCCTTGGTCAGCGGCGCGGTCGTCGGCGTGTGGATCGCATTGGCATTGCGAACGCGGTTCTTGATCACATCCGCGATCTTGCTCTTGATGCGCTCTTCGCCGGGGGTCTCGTCGACGATGGCGTCGCTATAGGTCTCGATCAGCTCGGGCTCGGGCATACCGGCTTCGGGGCGTTTGATAAGGCCCGGCATCCGTCCAAACAGGCTGCGCGGCTCTGCTTCCGGCTCGGCCATGGGGGTTTGCTGCGCGTAGTAATCCTGACCTGCGTCCTGTGCGGCCCAAGTGTCGGCTTCCTCAGCCTCTTGCCGGCGGCGCTCACGACGCTCGGCCTGACGGGCCGACAGGTTCTGCGCGGCCACAACGGCCCCGCTGGCGCCCCGGCCCAGAAGGGTCATCAACCCAGCATAGGCCATGATCAGACCGACCAGTAGGAACCGCGTGATGCGCATCAACTCGGCCTTGGTGAAGCCCAGCACAAACGCGCCCAGAGCCAAAATCGCCACGCCCATCAGAAGCGACATCAGCTTGACCGTCAGGGTTGAGCCAATGGGCAGGATCGTCAGCAGCGCGCCCATGACGGTATCGCCAAAAAGCCCGCCCAGACCAAAGCTATGGGTCAGCAGCCATTCCTGACCGGGGGCGAGCGTGGCGGCATAGATGGCCCCAAGCGCAACGGCGATGGGGGCAAAGATCAGACGTCCGATGGCACGGTCGTCGCCCTGATGCAGCGCGAAACGCCCACCCCAAAACAGCAGGACGATGGCAATGCCCCAAGCGCCCCAACCAACGATCATAAACAGCGGTGCAGCGATGGAGGCACCGATCCGGCCCATCCAGTTCTGCACCGGCGCATCGGTCGAGACCATCCAGTTGGGATCGTCGGGCGTGTAGCTGCCGATCATCATGGCAGCCATGACGCCCAGCATGATCAGTGCCAGCCCCAGCAGTTCACGACCGCGCTTTTCGATTGCCTCGGCCATGTTGCTGTCTAGCAATGGATCGCGTCCCCGTGTCTGATATGCCATGTCGTCCCTCGCTTATGTCGAATACAGACAGTCGCGGATCGCTTCCAACCCGCGCGTCGTTTCGTCTTTTGGGGCCACCAAAGCGACCCGAATGTAATCCTGACCGGGGTTGGTCCCGGCAACGTTCTGCGCTAGATAGCTGCCGGGCAGCACCCGCACGCCTGTCTCGCGCCACAGTCTCAGCGCCGCGGCCTCATCATCCTCGACCGGGAGCCACAAGAAGAACCCCGCCTCGGGGCTCGCATAGCCCGGCACATTGCCAAAGATACGGTCAGCAATGGCGTATTTCTCTTGGTAGAGCGCGCGGTTCTTTTCCACATGCGCTTCATCTGCCCAAACGGCGGCAGCGGCCTGCTGCAAGGGCAGCGGCAACGGCGCACCGGCGTAATTGCGCAACTGTTTGATCTCACGCATCGTCTCTGGTCCGCTGGCGGCAAAGCCCGAACGCAGTCCCGGCAGGTTGGAGCGCTTCGACAGCGAGTGAAAGATCACCACGCGGTTGCGGTCGGTGCCGAGTTCCTTAACCACCTCCAACGCGCCGGTGGGGGGAGTGTCGCGGTAGATCTCGGAATAGCATTCATCGGCGAAGATCAGGAAATCATATTTCTCGGCCAGCGCGATCAGTTCGGCCCAATAGTCGCGCGAGGCGACAACGCCCTGCGGGTTGGCGGGCGAACAAAGATAGGCCGCCGTGGTGCGGCGCAGCACGTCTTCGGGCAGGCTGGTGAAATCGGGCAGATGGCCGGTCTCAGCCGTGGCAGGCACCATGATCGGCTCCGCCGCGCCTGAGATCGCGCCGATCATATAAACTTGGTAGAACGGGTTCGGCATGAGGATCGCCGACGTCTCGCCGTTCTTGGTCGGCGGGCAGAGCGCGATAACGGCGTTATACAGCCCCTCGCGGGTGCCGTTCAGCGCCATAACCTCGCTGTCGGGGTCCATTTCGACACCATAGCGCCGGTCGATCCATGCGGCGATCGCGCCGCGCAATTCGGGCGAGCCGTCGTTCGGCGGGTATTCGTTGAAACCTTCGGCGTGTTTCGTGATCTCATCCGTGACCCAAGCCGGAAACGCATGTTTCGGTTCGCCAATGGTCATGTGAATAGGCGTACCGCCGCCCTCATGCCCATCAAGCAAGGCGCGCAGGCGCGGCCACACGTGGGCCGGAAGGTTCGAAAACCGCTCGGAATACATCATCAAAACTGCCTCGGATCGGGATCATTCATGCCCCGTTTGCCCCAAGGTACCCAAGGCCGCCTCCCCCGTCCAGAAAAACCGGGAGATTTGCGGCCCTTGTGGCTTTTCGGTCGTGCGCTGTTATGCCTCGCGCAGGGCCGCTTCAGCCGCTGCACCAAGGCGCAAAAGCTGTTCCTCGGCATTGGGCGCGGCCATAAAAGAGATGCCGCATGACGGCGCGCCGGTCGGCAACGTAAGCGCGCAAAGCCCCATTAGATTCGCGACCCGCGTGTTGCGCAGAGACAAGAGATTCTGCGCGAGGTAGTAGTCATGGTCGCTGTTCAGCCGCTCAATGTTCGGTGGCAGCATCGGTGCAGTTGGCACCAGCACCGCGTCATAGCCTGCAACGGCACGGTCATAGCCCGCCCGCGCCAGATCAAGCTTGGCCCAAGTAGCAACGTAATCGGGGCCGGAGAACCCCTTACCCAACCGAAAACGCTCAAGAATTTCGGTGAACATCGCCTCTGGATTGGCCTCGATGACATCTCGCCAAAGACCGTAGGCTTCGGTGGTGTAGAGGCAAGAGCTCAGCGGCATCGCGTCTTCGACTTCGGGCACGACGATTTCATCGACAGTGACACCTGCGTCTCTAAGCCGCTCTACTGCCGCTTCAAAAGCCGCTTTCGGCTCCTCGGAAAGCTCTTCCATCACCACATTGGTCAGCACCGCGAAGCGACAGCCCTCCAATTCGCTTTCCTGCAAGTCAGCAGGCTTTGCCCCTTCCAAAATACCCAGCAGCAGCGCCGCGTCCTCAACAGAACGGCAAAGCGGGCCGACCGTATCGAACTTCGCCGCCAGCGGCACAGTTCCGGCCAAAGAGACCCGACCAGCTGTGGTTTTCAGCCCTACCAGATCGTTCCACGCCGCCGGGATACGCACAGAGCCGCCCGTATCAGAGCCAATCGCCGCCGCCGCCAGCCCAAAGGCCACCGACGCCGCGGCTCCGGAAGATGAACCGCCCGAAACACTGTCCGGCTCGTTCACACAAGGCGGTGTCGCGGTGCTGGGGTTATGACCAAGGCCCGAGAAGGCCAATTCGCTCATGTGGGTCTTGCCCAGACAGACCAGCCCCATCGCCGTCGCATTGGCCAGAACTTCCGCATCACGCTCCGGCACGCGGCCTTCTAGCAGCTTGGTCCCCGCCTCCGTCGCTGTGCCGGCGGTATCGAATAGGTCTTTCCAAGAGATTGGCACACCATCGAGCGGCGACAAGCGCTGATCGTCGCGGGCGCGCTCTGCCGCTGCGGCGGCTTCGGCGCGGGCGCGGTCATGGGTGACGCGGGCATAGATACGGTCGCGCATCGGGTGCGCGTCGATGGCATCGAGATAAGTATCGCAGAGCGTCACCGGGTCGATGTCCCCTGTCGCGATCCCGCGGCCCAGATCCGCTGCCGTCATTTCCAACCATTCGCGCATGTCGTACCCCTTACCGCTGTTCTTGGCGAACCTAGCGACCGTTCAGCACATGGACAATCCCCGCGCGCAGGTCATATCTAGGGCCATGGATTTTGACCACGATATCGCGATCATCGGCGGCGGACTGAACGGCCCTGCCCTTGCCTTGGCCCTCAGCCGCGCCGGGTTGCGCGTGGCGGTGATCGACGCCCTGCCCGCGCAGACCTTTGAAAACGCCGAATTCGATGGCCGCGCCTATGCGCTGGCGCTGACCTCGGTGCGACTGATGGAAGGCATCGGCATCTGGCCCGAGATTGCGGATGACGCTCAGCCGATGCTGGAAATCAAGGTGACCGACGGGCGCGCGGGGACCGGCCCCTCCCCCATGTTCATGCATTTCGACCATGCCGAAATCGAAGAAGGCCCCATGGGCCATATGGTCGAAGACCGCCACCTGCGCCGTGCATTGTTGAAGGCGGTGAACGACGATCCGGCGATTACCATGTCGAACGACACCCGCGTCACGGACCAAACGGTAGAGCCGACCGGCATCACCCTGACCTTGGACGGCGGCAAGACTCTACGTGCGCGACTGGCCGTGGGGGCCGATGGACGCGGCAGCGGGACCGCTGAACGTGCCGGGATCAAGCGCATTGCATGGTCCTACGCGCAGACGGCGCTGGTCTGTGTGGTCAATCACGAAAAACCGCATCACGGCATCGCGCATCAGTTCTTCATGCCACCCGGTCCGCTGGCTATTCTGCCGCTGAAGGGTAACCGCTCGCTCATCGTTTGGAGTGAAGCCAAAGCCAATGCAGCCGCAATCAACGCCCTGCCAAACGCGCAATATCTCGACGTGCTGCGCCCGCGCTTTGGCAGCTTTCTGGGGGAGCTCTCCCTGACCGGTCCGCGCTACAGCTATCCGCTGGGCTTGTCGCTCGCCCATTCCATGACCGCCCCGCGCGTGGCGCTTTTGGGAGATGCGGCACATGGGGTGCATCCCATCGCCGGTCAGGGGTTAAACGCAGGCCTGCGCGATGTGGCGGCCTTGGCCGAGGTGATTGCCGATGCGGTGCGCCGTGGTGAAGACCCCGGAAATGACGCCGTACTGGCACGCTATCAGGAGTGGCGGCGGTTCGACAACGCCAGCCTTGCGCTGGCGACCGATAGCTTCAACCGGCTGTTTTCGAACGATAATGCGTTTTTGCGCCTGGCCCGCGACATGGGCATGGCCGCAATCAACGCCCTGCCCGGCCTGCGCCGGACCTTTATCCGCGAAGCCGCAGGGCTGACAGGTGAGCTGCCCCGATTGATGCGCGGAAAGCCCCTGTGACAGGGCCGGGGCCTATTACAGCGTCCGCGCCTCATCCGGCAGCATGACCGGAATGCCATTACGGATCGGATAAGCAAGCCCGGCAGCTTTTGACACCAGCTCCTGCTTTTCGGCGTCATAGGCCAGCGTCGTCTGGGTGCGCGGGCAGATCAATGCCTCCAGCATCCGGCGATCGAATTGAACGGCCGCATCCGTCATTGCATCAAACCCTCTTCCTGACCGCCGCGCATTGCGAATTCGATCAATGTCACCAATGTCTCGCGCCGGGTTTCCAGCGATGGCGCTTCCAGAAGCGCCTGTTTGTCCTCGTCCTCGAACTCCAGCATCATCGACAGCGAGTTGATGAGCAGCTCGTCTTCGGCCTCTTTCAACGTATCCCAATCAGCAGAAAGGCCGCGCGCATCGAAATAGCGGCTCAACAGGTCGAGGAAGCGGGCCCGGTCGAAGGTATCGTCCACCTCATCCTCACCCAAATCACGATCAAAACCCGACCAATTCACGTCACAGCGGCGATAGGGACAGAAACCGTCCACCTCTTCCACGACGCGGAAACGCGAAACGCCGCCCAAGGTGACCATATAGCGGCCATCCTCGGTCTCGGAAAACTGAGTGATGCGCCCGGCACAGCCGATCTGGTGCAGACCGGTGCCGTCGCGGCCGGGCACCTCGTTGGGCTGAACCATCCCGATCAGGCGCGTGTCGGTTTTAAGCGCGTCTTCGATCATTTGAAGGTAGCGCGGTTCAAAAATATGCAGCGGCAGACGCGAGCGGGGCAGCAGCAGTGCCCCTGCCAACGGAAAGATCGCAATAGTCTTGGGCAATTCTGCGGGCTTGATCATGACAAGGGACTTAGTGCGCCCGTCTCCTCAGGCAAATATCATTGACGACAGTTTACGACGGCCATTGAGCACCACCGGATCATTGGGTTTAAGCGCCTCGAAAATGGTGAAAAGCTGCATTTTGGCGGCGCTGTCATTCCACTCGCGATCCCGACGGAACAGTTCCAACAGGTGATCGACAGCGGCTTCAGCATCGTTCTGCGCGTAAAGCGCTTGGGCCAGATCGAACCGCGCCTGATGGTCGTCGGGATTGGCTTCGACCTTCTCGGTCAACTCGGCCACGGGGCCTGCATCCGCAGCCTGATGTGCCAGTTGCAACTGGGCATGGGCCGCTTCGAGTTCGGGAGCCTTGGAAATCTCAATCGGCGCACCGTTCAACAGGGCTTCGGCCTGCTCCAGCTCGCCCATCGCTATATAGGACCGGACCATGCCGCCATAGGCGGAGGCGTTCATCGGGTCTTCTTCCAAAATCGCAGCAAAGGTCTGCGCTGCATCCGTAGCGGTGCCTTCGGCCAGCATCTCTTCGGCGGCGGCCACGGCATCGGCCAGCGTATCACCGGGGGCTTCGCCGCCACCGGCTTTCACCACGCGGTCAACGAAGGCCTTGATTTCGGACTGCGGCAGCGCGCCTTGAAAACCATCAACGGGTTGGCCTTTGTAGAATGCATAGACCGTCGGAATCGATTGGATTTGCAACTGCCCCGCAATCGCTTGGGCTTGATCGACGTCGACCTTCACCATTTTCACCGCACCCTTAGCCGCGCGAACCGCGTCTTCCAGCATTGGGCCGAGCGTTTTACAAGGGCCGCACCACGGTGCCCAGAAATCGACGATCACCGGCACGGTCTGCGAGGCTTCGACCACATCGGCCATAAAGGTTGCTTCGGTCGTGTCCTTGATCAGGTCAGCGTCTACAGGAGCGTTGGCGGCGCCAGTGGAAAGGTTCAGGTCGATCATTGTGTCATCCTCGCTAAATCGCGTTTGGCTTTATATGGACGCGCGGGGGCGCGATTCAAAGGTCAAAACTGGCAAAAACCGGTGCGTGGTCGCTGGGTTTCTCCCAACCGCGGGCATCGCGGACGATATGGCTGGAGTGTCCGGCCTGTGCGATATCAGAGGTGGCCCAGATGTGATCGAGCCTGCGGCCTTTATCAGCGGCATCCCAATCGGCGGCGCGGTAGGACCACCAGCTATAGAGATTGCCCGTCGGCACGTCCTGCCGAGTGATGTCGACCCAATTGCCCGCATCCTGCACCGCGCCAAGCGCTTCGACCTCGACCGGGGTGTGGCTGACGATCTTCAACAGTTTTTTGTGGTCCCAGACGTCATCCTCGCGCGGGGCGATGTTCAGATCACCCACAAGGATCGACTTCTCGGGTCTGTCGCCGTGAAACCAATCGCGCATTTCCGAGAGGTAATCGAGCTTTTGGCCAAACTTCTCATTGATCTCGCGGTCGGGTTTGTCACCGCCAGCGGGGACGTAGAAGTTGTGGATCGTGGTGCCGTTTTCCAGTTTGGCAGCCACGTGGCGGGCATGGCCCAGCATGGCGAAGTCCTGATCGCCCGCGTCCAGCAGCGGCAGTTTTGACAGGATCGCCACGCCGTTGTAGCCCTTCTGCCCGCGCGCCACCATGTGCGTATACCCCGCCGCTTGAAACGCCTCGACGGGGATTTTGTCTACGGGGCTTTTGCATTCCTGCAGGCACAGCACGTCCGGCCCATGTTCGGCCAGCAGTTTCAGCACCAAAGGCTCGCGCAGGCGGACAGAGTTGATGTTCCAAGTGGCGAGGGAAAAGGACATGGGGCAGGCTCCGGTCTGGGATCAGGTCGGCACAGTAACGCGGGTGGCGCGGGGGTGCCATGATGAAATCTGCGCACAGGTCGCGGGGGCCAATGTACAGGGCCCAAAGTACGGGGGCCGAAGATGGACGTTAGATAAAAAAAGGCCGGGCACTACGGCCCGGCCAGTCCAACAGGGAGGTATGTACCTTTACCCGGGTACAAAAGTCGGGCTTCAAACCGAGTGGCGGGTCATGAAAACCCCGCCTCTCAGGGTTTCCAACCAAGATAGGTTGGAAATGGTTCCCGGTTTTTATGCCATCAGGCGATATCCGCCGGATTCCGTCACCAGCAAACGGGCATTCGAAGGGTCGGGCTCGATCTTCTGGCGCAGTCGGTAAATATGGGTTTCAAGCGTGTGGGTCGTGACGCCAGCGTTATAGCCCCAGACCTCGTGCAACAGCACATCGCGCGGCACGACACCATCGGTTGAGCGGTAGAGGAATTTGAGGATATTGGTCTCTTTCTCGGTCAGACGCACCTTGCGGTCGTCCTCTGTTGTCAGCACTTTCATCGCGGGTTTGAACGTATAAGGCCCAAGCTGGAACACCGCGTCTTCGGACTGCTCGTGCTGGCGCAACTGCGCGCGGATGCGGGCCAAAAGGACGGGGAATTTGAATGGCTTCGTGACGTAATCATTCGCCCCGGCATCAAGGCCAAGGATCGTATCTGCATCGGTGTCATGGCCCGTCAGCATCAGGATCGGGCTTTTCACCCCCTGCTTGCGCATCAAGCGACACAGTTCGCGCCCATCGGTGTCCGGCAGGCCCACATCAAGGATCACCAAATCGTAAAGCGCCTCTTTGGCTTTGGTCATCGCCTCGGTGCCGTTGGCGGCTTCGAAAACGTCGAAATCCTCGGTCATGATCAGCTGTTCGCTTAGCGCTTCGCGCAGGTCATCGTCATCATCAACGAGCAGGATTTTCTTAAGCTGGGCCATCTATCTCTCCGTCTGTTGTCTTATACATGCGCTTCGGCACGGTGTCCGACAAGGGATGTGACCACTGTCTCACAGCCTCGTGTCAACAAAGCGTGAAATGTTTCAATTCCTTTGGATATAACTTAGATAAACGCTGAAGCCTTTGCGGAGTTGCAACAAAACATGAGTTTCGCCCCGGACATCACCGAACAACTGGCGCGTGCGCGGGCCGATTTACGCATGGGCGTGCCCGTGGTTTTGGCGGATGGGACGCAGGCCGCCCTCGTGCTGGCGGCGGAGACGCTGACCGCACAGCGCCTTGCGGATGTGTTGGCCTTGGGAGGAGCGCCCGTGCTAGCAATCACCGCGCGGCGAGCCGAAACGCTGAAAGCCCGCGCCTATGATGGCCAACTGGCCCGCGTGCTGCTGCCCCACGGCGCGACACCGGCTTGGGTGCAAAGCATCGCTGATCCGGCGGATGACCTGCGCGCCCCGATGAAAGGTCCGCTGCAGACCGCGCGGGGCGGTGATACGACCGCGCATAGCGCCGCGCTTGATTTGGTAAAAGCCGCGCGAATGCTGCCTGCTGCGTTGGTGCTCGATCTGCCGCAGGGCGCAGACTTCGCGCGTCTGCACGGGCTGACCCTGATCGACCTCGCCGCTGCCGCCCCGATCCTTGCGCGGCGCAGCGCCCTGCATCCGGTGGTCAACGCCCGCCTGCCGATGGAGGTGTCTGAGGCGGGTCGTTTGCATATCTTCCGCCCCGAGGACGGCGGCGAAGAACACTACGCCATCGAGATTGGCCGCCCTGCCCGCAACACGCCCGTTCTCTGCCGTCTGCACTCAGCCTGTTTTACCGGCGATCTGATGGGCAGCCTGAAATGCGACTGCGGCCCACAGCTTCGCGCGGCACTGGCGCAGATGGGCGGCGAAGGCAACGGCGTGTTGCTCTACCTCAATCAAGAGGGGCGCGGCATCGGCCTTGCCAACAAGATGCGCGCCTATTCTTTGCAGGATCAGGGTTTTGACACGGTTGAAGCCAATCACCGCCTCGGCTTTGAGGATGATGAGCGCGACTTCCGCCTCGGCGCGGACATTCTGCGGTCGATGGGTTTCTCCGCCGTCCGGTTGCTGACCAACAACCCGCGCAAAGTGGGCATGATGGAGCAAAGCGGCGTTGCCGTCACCGAACGGGTGCCATTAGCGGTGGGCGAGAACCGCCACAACAGCGCCTATCTGGCTACCAAGGCCGCGAAATCGGGGCATCTTCTGTGACGCCGAATGACATGGTTTTGACGCCGACGGGCCTGCGATTTCAGGGGCGGCGCTATGCCTGTAGTATTGGCAAGGGCGGTCTGACCCATGACAAACGCGAAGGCGACGGGGCTACGCCGCGCGGGGTGCATCGTTTGGTGGGGATGCTCTATCGGCCTGACCGTATCACTGCCCCGAGCGCTTGGGCGCAGCCTATCGGCCCGCGCGACCTGTGGTCCGACGCCAGTGGTCAACCCGATTACAACCACCGTGTCCGCGCCCCCTATGACCATAGCCACGAGGCGCTGCAGCGGGCGGATCCGCTCTATGATCTGGTGATCCTGACCGATTGGAACTGGCCGGAAGCCGAAGCTGGACGTGGCTCCGCGATTTTTGTCCATCAGTGGCGGCGTCCGGGATATCCGACCGAGGGCTGCATCGCTTTTTCACGCGGGAATTTGCACCACATCGCCGCGCGGGTGGGCCCGGCAACGCGGCTGATTATTCGCTAACCCGTTCACCAAAGATAGCAGAGCCGACGCGGACATGGGTCGCTCCAAGGGCAATGGCCTGCTCAAAGTCACTGCTCATGCCCATCGAAAGGCCGTTCAGATCGTTGCGTGCGGCGATCTTGGCGAGCATTGCGAAGTGCAGCGATGGCGCCTCATCTACCGGGGGAATACACATCAACCCCTTGATCGGCAGGTCCAGCGCCCGGCATTCGGCGATGAAGTCATCTGCCTCGCGGGGCATCACCCCGGCTTTCTGATCTTCTTCACCCGTGTTGACCTGAATGAACAGATCAGGGCAGCGGCCAATCTCCTGCGCCAAGCGCGCGATGGTCTTGGCCAGTTTGGGACGGTCTACCGTGTGGATCGCCTCGGCCAGTTCCATCGCCTGACGGACCTTGTTGGACTGCAAGGGGCCGATGAGGTGCAGGTCAATGCCGTCGAAATCTTCACGGAAACCGGGCCATTTGCCCGCCGCTTCCTGCACGCGGTTCTCACCGAACGAACGGTGGCCTTCTTCCAAGACCGCACGCACGCGGGCGTCAGGCTGAACCTTGCTGACGGCGATCAAGGTGACCGACCCCGCCGCGCGGCCTGCATCGGCTTCGGCTGTCGTGATGCGGTGTTGGATGTCGCTGAGACTCATTTTCGGCCCTCCATGTCAGGCGCGCAGAAAACACCAGCACCGGGCAAAAGAAAAGGGGCAGACCGAAAGGCCTGCCCCAATATTCAGAGTATGTCGTTCAACTTAGAAGTTGAAGCGAACACCCATGTCGGCACGGTCGTCGCCGTTGAAACGGTGAGCAACACCACCACGCAGGGAGACGCCGCCGCCCAGGTCGTGGTTGAAGTCAACGCCGTAACCGGTGTCGTTGCCTGCGCCGTCTTGGTCAGCAACATAGACTTCAACGTCTGTCGCTGCGCCAACGTCGAAACGACCGGCCAGAACGATACGGTCACCGTTGGTGCCGTTGTCAGCAAACGCCAGGGTCACGTCGGCGATGCCGAAGGAACCGCCAGCTGTCGCTGTGAACTCGGTGTCGCCTGCGTCGTCGGAGTCTTGACCACCAACCGCGAAGGTCCAGCCGCTCCATGTGTAAGCGACATAACCGGCAACGCGGTCATTGTCGTCGGAAGCCGACACGTGCACTGCCAGGTCACCAGCGGAGTACATGACTTCTACACCGTTGGAGCCAGCTGCGCCGTTACCACCGGAGGAGTATGCGTCGCCGTTGCCGTCGTAGGCGGTGTAGTCATAGCCCAGGCCGGTCAGGCCGAGGTCGATCGGGTACTGACCCGGCATGGATTCCAGAGCACCGAAGATGTTGCCAACGCCGACTTCAAAGCCACCGGAACGAGCGAAGAAACGAACGCCGTTGATGCCTGTGCCTGCGGGACCAGCATTTTCTGCGAAGTCGTCAGCTGTGCCGAGAATGTTGTCGGGACCAGCGTTGATCGACTGCTGCTCATCGGAGTTGTTCTGCTGGATACGTGCACGGGCACCAACAACAACGCCAGCGTCGGACTCAGCTGTCGCGTCGATCTGCAGACGGAAACGGCTGGTGACGTCTGTGGAGTCGCCTGCTGCTGTGTCGTTGTACAGAACACCAAAACGGCCGTAGCCGCCGAATGTTACGTCTGCTGCTGCTACACCGGCGGTCGCAACCAGGGCTGTTGTAGCGAAGAGAACTTTTTTCATGAGTTTTCCCTCGGTTTGAATTCATATGCCCAGACCGGGGAATCCGGTAAGGGTATGAAGGGTGTTTGCCCCCAATGCCCTGCACTTGGCAAGGTTCACGCGCCCCCCACCCTCAATGTCGCCGGGGTTGGTGCAGCTATGCCACAGTTTCGCCGCCCCACGGTTGCAGCAGCCCCTTTAGCGGTGCCCATCGCCAGCCAGCAGGCTCCTATGACATAGACCTTGCCGATAAGGGCCCGCTTGGATAGACCGGAGCGCAAACAGGCAAAGGAAAGCTGCAATGGCCCTTCGTACCGCTTGCAAGATGGCAATCTCCGTTCTGGCGCTTAGCGCTCTCACCGCCTGTGGTGGGGGCTTTGGCAGCCCGGCCACGGAACGGCCCGATCAGTATACCAACTCGAACAACCCCAATAACATTGAGACCAATCCGGAAAACACGATTTGGTCGATTTTCAATCGCAAGAATACGGATACCAGCGTTTCGGTGAACAAATACCTGTGGTCGGCCTCGCTTGAAGTGCTGAACTTCCTGCCGGTGCAATCAGTCGATCCCTTCACCGGCGTGATCGTCACGGGCTACGGCACCCCGCCGGGCGGTGGCCGCGCCTATCGCGCGACCGTGCTGATCGACGATCCGGCACTGGATGCGCGGTCGCTCAACGTGGCGCTGCAAACCTCTGGCGGTCAGCCCGTGGCACGGGCCACGACCCGCGCGGTGGAGGATGCGATCCTCAGCCGGGCGCGGGAGATGCGCGTGTCCGACAGCAAATTCTGAGCCCGCTTAACTCAACACGTTTTCAACGCCGGGCCTTGTGAAAGCAGCAGCCCGGCGTTTTTCATGTCATAAGGTCCCCGTCATGCCCCGCTATACCCCCGCCGAGATCGAAGCCCGCTGGCAGCAAGCCTGGGAAAAGGATGGTTTCTTTCAGGCCACCCGAAACGCTGACAAGCCGAAGTACTATGTGCTTGAGATGTTCCCCTATCCGTCGGGCCGCATCCACATGGGGCACGTGCGCAACTACACGATGGGCGACGTGATCGCGCGCTACAAGATCGCCACCGGGCATAACGTGCTGCATCCGATGGGTTGGGACGCCTTTGGCATGCCCGCCGAAAACGCCGCCATGGCTATTGGCGGCCACCCGGCGGATTGGACCTATGACAACATCGCCGAGATGAAAAAGCAGATGAAGCCGCTCGGCCTGTCGATTGACTGGTCGCGCGAGATTGCAACCTGCCACCCCGGTTACTACGGCCAGCAGCAGGCGCTGTTTCTCGACTTCCTCAAAGAGGGTCTGGTCTACCGCAAGAACGCCGTGGTGAACTGGGACCCGGTCGATATGACCGTGCTGGCCAACGAGCAGGTCGAAAACGGCTGCGGCTGGCGCTCTGGCGCGCCGGTGGAGCGGCGCGAGCTGACGCAGTGGTTCTTCAAGATCTCCGACCATTCCGAAGAGCTGCTCTCGGCGCTCGACAGCCTCGACAACTGGCCCGCCAAGGTCAAACTGATGCAGGCCAACTGGATTGGCAAATCGCGCGGGCTGCAATTTGCCTTCTCGACCATCGAAGCGCCCGAGGGTTTTGACCGCATCGAAGTCTATACCACCCGCCCCGACACGCTGTTGGGCGCGTCTTTTGTTGGCATCTCGCCCGATCACCCGCTGGCCAAAACGCTGGAACGGGACGACGAAGCCGTCGCCGCCTTCTGCGCCGAATGCCGTAAGGGTGGCACCACCGAGGAGGCGATCGAGACCGCCGAGAAGCTGGGCTATGACACCGGCATCCGCGTGCGCCATCCCTTTGATACGGCGGCTGAACTGCCCGTCTATATCGCCAATTTCATCCTGATGGACTACGGCACCGGCGCGATCTTTGGTTGCCCCGGCCACGACCAGCGCGATTTTGACTTTGCGACCAAATACGATCTGCCGATCATCTCGACCTTCCTGCCCTCCGAGGAGGCCTCGCCCAAACTCTCTGAAGCCTATGTGCCGCAGAAGTCGGAAAAGGTCTTCTACAACCGTGGCTTTGCGGGCGATCAATGGCAAACCGGGGAACAGGCCGTCGATGCCGCCATCGCTTTCTGCGAAGAAAACGGCATTGGGCAAGGCGTCACCAAGTTCCGCCTGCGCGACTGGGGCCTCTCGCGCCAGCGTTACTGGGGCTGCCCGATCCCGGTTGTGCATTGCGACGACTGCGGCGTGGTGCCTGAAAAGAAAGAGAACCTGCCGGTTGAGCTGCCCTACGATGTCACATTCGACACCCCCGGCAACCCGCTCGACCGGCACCCGACATGGCGCAACTGCGCCTGCCCGGCCTGTGGCAAGGATGCGCTGCGCGAGACCGACACGATGGACACTTTCGTGGACTCATCGTGGTACTACGCCCGCTTCACCGCGCCCCATGCGGACACACCCACGGACCTCGAAGAAGCCGCCTATTGGATGAACGTCGATCAATATATCGGCGGTATTGAGCATGCGATTCTGCACCTGCTCTATGCCCGCTTCTTTGCCCGCGCCATGCAGATCACCGGGCATCTGCCTGAGGGCGCGGCCGAGCCTTTCGACGCGCTCTTTACCCAAGGCATGGTGACGCATGAGATCTACCAGACCCGCGACGCCAATGGCCGCCCGGTCTATCACCTGCCCGAAGACGTCACCGATGGGAAACTGGCAGACGGCACCGAGGTGGAGATCATCCCCTCCGCCAAAATGTCGAAATCCAAGAAAAACGTCGTCGACCCGCTGCACATCATCTCGAACTACGGCGCCGACACCGCGCGCTGGTTCGTGCTGAGCGATTCGCCCCCCGAGCGCGATGTCGAATGGACCGCCAGCGGGGCCGAGGCGTCTTATAAGCACCTCTCTCGCGTGTGGAACATCTGCGACCGCGTCAGCGAAATGGACCGCGACGCGGCGGGCACCGGCGATGACGACCTCCTGCGAGCGCTGCACAAGACGATCCACGATGTGACGATGGGCGTCGAATCCTTCGGCTTCAACGCGGCGATTGCAAAACTCTATGCCTTCACCGCTACCTTGCAGAAGTCCAAAGCAGGCTATGCCGCGCAGCGCGAAGCCATCATGACGCTGGCGCAGCTGATGTCCCCGATGACCCCGCATCTGTCGGAAGACATCTGGGCGCATCTGGGCGGCGAGGGGCTGATCGTCAACGCGCCTTGGCCCAAGGCAGACGAGGCGATGCTGGTCGATGACACCGTGACCCTGCCCATTCAGATCAACGGCAAACGCCGGGCGGAAATTCAGGTGCCCGCCGATATGCCGAAGGAAGAGGTTGAAAAAATCGCGCTGGCGCATGAAGCTGTCATTCGAACGCTGGACGGGGCCTCCCCGAAAAAGGTCATCGTCGTGCCCGGACGGATTGTGAATGTCGTTGCCTAAAGCCACCCCCTCGCGCCGCCGCTTCCTAGCGGCCCTGCCCCTGCTGGCGCTCGCTGCCTGCGGGTTCGAGCCACTCTATGGCCCCGGCGGCGCGGGCACGGCTTTGCAAAACCGCGTGTTGGTGGATGCGCCGGAAGACCGCTTTGGCTATTTTCTGGTGCGTGAGGTGGAAAGCCGTTTAGGCCGCGCGGCCACGCCCCGCTGGGGTTTGGCGCTGACCACCACGACTTCTGAGGACGGTCTGGCCATTGACAGCGAAGGCAACACCCGGCGCTATAACCTGCTTGGCACCACCTCTTACGCCCTGCGCGACCTCGACAGCGGGCAGATCGTGACTTCGGGCAAGGTCGAAAGCTTCACCGGCTATTCCGCCACCGGCACCACCGTCGCCACCCGCGCCGCCGAGTTGGACGCGCAGGAACGCCTGATGGTGATTCTGGCTGACCTCGTCGTGAGCCGCCTTTATGCGGCTGACTTGCCGCAATGAAGCTCACCCCGCGCGAGGCGAAACCCTATTTCGCGCGGCCTGATCCCGCGCGGACGGGGCTTTTGATCTACGGCAGCGATGCCATGCGCGTGGCCTTGAAACGGCAGGAATTCCTGAAAAACCTGCTTGGCGCCAACGCCGAAGAGGAGATGCGTCTGACCCGGATGCCCGCAGGTGAATTGCGCCGCGATCCGGCGATGCTGCTGGATGCGATCAAGGCCGTCGGCTTTTTCCCCGGCCCGCGTGCCGCGCTGGTGGAAGAGGCTAATGACAACATCGCTAAAATCCTGCTCGACGCGCTGAAGGAGTGGCAACTGGGTGACGCGCAGATCATCGTCACTGCGGGCGATCTGAAAAAGACGTCCAAGGTGCTCAAGGCTTTTGAGAGCCACCCCAACGCCTATGCCACGCCGATCTACGACAACCCGCCCGACCGGGCGGAGATTGAACAGATGCTGAAAGACGCGGGCCTCACGCCCGAAGCCGATGCCATGGCCGCGCTGAGCGATCTGGCCCGCACGCTCGATCCGGGCGATTTCCGCCAGACGCTGGAAAAAATCACGCTCTACAAGCTGAACGATTCCACCCCTATTGGCCTTGATGACATCGCCGCCTGCGCCCCCACCTCGACCGAGGCCGAGGTGGACGACATCTTGCATGTCGTGGCCGAAACCCGCGCCGCCGAGATCGGTCCGGTGATGAGCAAGCTGCAAGGCCAAGGCGTCAACGCCGTGACCTTGATCATCATGGCCACCCGTCATTTCCGCACCCTCTACCGCATCGCTGCCAACCCCGGCGCGCCGATCTACGGTGTGCGTGACCGCGACCGCGCGATGCGGCAGGCTCGCAACTGGGGCGCGGTCAAGCTTGAGACGGCGCTTGCGGTGCTGACCGAAACCGACCTCAAGCTGCGCTCTGCCGGGCAGCACGCCCCGGCGCTGGCTTTGGTCGAGCGGGCCTTTATCCGTCTGGCAATGCTGGGCGCACAACGTTGATTTTGGGAGAGGAAATTCAATGTATACTGTCATCGGCGGCACCAAATCGCGCGCTTTTCGCGTCATGTGGATGCTCGAAGAATTGGGCCAGCCCTACACGCTGAACCCCGCAGCACCCCGCTCGGAAGAGGCGCGCAAATACAACCCTTCGGGCAAGATCCCCGCGCTTGTGGACGGCGATGAGGTGCTGACCGATTCCCTCGCGATCATGACCTATCTGGCCGACAAGCACGGCGCGCTGACCGCCCCCGCAGGCACGCCCGAACGCGCGCGGCAGGACGCATTGACCTTTTGGCTGATCGACGAGTTTGACGCGATCCTCTGGGCGGCGGCGAAACACAGTTTCATCTTCCCCGAAGAAGCGCGCGTGCCCGCGATCAAAGACAGCCTCAAGGCCGAGTTTGAACGTGCGGCCAAAAACCTGTCCGACCGCCTAGAGGGGCCGTTTCTGATGGGCGATCAGATCACCGTCCCCGACCTGCTGGCGGTGCATTGCATCAACTGGTCCATCGGCGCGAAATTCCCGCGTGTGGATGACAAACTGAACCTCTGGGCCAAATCCCTACGCGAACGCCCCGCTTTCGTCGCCGCGATGGCCAAGGAAAACGGTTAACGCCGCGCCCATTCCACAGCATGGCGGCCCGCCCAATGGCCGGTCGCCAGACAGCCATTGATCAGATAGCCGCCCGTGGGCGCTTCCCAATCCAGCATTTCCCCGGCGGCAAAGACGCCCGGCAGGGCGCGCAGCATCAGCCCGTCGTCAAGCGCGTCGAGCCGAATGCCCCCCGCCGTCGAAATCGCCTCATCCATGGGGCGCAATCCGGCGTGGGCGATGGGCAGGTTCTTTAGCAAGGCGGCCAGAGCTTCGGCATCCTGCGGCAGCGGGCGCGCCATTTCTTGGAGCAGCGCAATCTGCGCGGGGGTCAGTTTCAACCGCTTGCGCAGGTGGTTCGCCTGACTGTCCTTGCCGCGCGGTTTCGCCAAACGTGCCGCCACGTCGCCAACCTGCAAGTCCGGCAACAGATCAAGCGCCAGCCCATGTCCTTCACGCAGCCCGCGCGAGACGGAATAGATGCCACCACCCTCCAGCCCTTTGGCTGAGATCACCGCCTCCCCGCGAGAGTGGTAGGGGCCGGCAGACCATGCCCCCCCCTTTAGCGCCGCGCCGAAATGGCGGGTCATATGCGGCGACCAATCGACCAGCAGCCCGACATTGGCCGGGGCGAAATCCCGCAGGGCCACCCCGCGCTCCGCGAGAAGAGGCGCCCATGCCCCCGTTGCGCCAAGCCGCCGCCAACTTGCACCGCCAAGGGCTAGCACGGTCACATCGGGATCGATCACTTCCCGGCCACCCGGCGTATCAAAGGCCAAGGCATCCCCGTCCCAGCCCTGCCACTGCCAGCGGGTGTTGATCGTCACCCCACGCTCGGCCAGCTGCGCCAGCCAAGCGCGCAGCAAAGGGGAAGCTTTCATTGCGCGGGGAAACACGCGTCCGGTTGAGCCGGTAAAGACCTCTTGCCCGAGCCCTTCAGCCCAATCCTGCACCGCTTGGCCATCAAACGCCTTAAGTATCGGACGCAGGGCGGGGCTTGCCTCCTGAAAGGCTGCGAGGAACGGGTCGAGCGGCTCTGCCTTGGTCAAGTTCAGCCCGGATTTGCCCGCCATTAGAAACTTCCGCCCAACCGAGGGTTTTGCTTCACAGAGCGTCACCGACAGCCCTGCATCCACCATGACCTCTGCCGCCATCAACCCGGCGGGGCCGCCTCCGATAACCAGCGCGCTCTTCATCGACGAGTCTGCGGGTCGAAGACGCCGCCCTCTGGCGCACACATTTCTTTGATGCCGCTGGCGATCTCGGCAGGTGCTGCAAGTGTATCAGCGGCGAGCTGGGCGGCGTGGGTAAGCAGGTCGTCCCCTTCAACGATGCGGTCGATCAGGCCAAAGGCCAGCGCTTCTTCCGCCGTGATCTTTTGCCCGCCCATCAACATCAGCTTGGTTCGCGCAGGGCCGATGAGCGCCGCCATCCGTGCCGGGTCCGAAGGCTGCGGCAGAAAACCGAGCTTCATCACCGGATAGAAAAACTTCGCCCCCGGCACCGCGATGCGCAGATCGCAGGCCAGCGCCATGCCCATCGCACCACCCGCCAGCGTGCCGTTAAGGGCGGCGATGCTCAGCCCCGGCAAGGCCGCCACCGCGCCCGAGAGACGTTCCCAAACATCCGATTTGGCAAGTCCCGCGCGGGCCTCGTCAAGATCGGCCCCGGCGCTGAACACCTTGCCACGCCCCGTGAGGATTACCGCGCGGGCGGTCTGCGCCGCTTCCATAATCTCGGCCAGTTCGACCAGCATGGCATGTGTCAGGGAATTGGCTTTGTCGGGCCGGTTGATCGTGACGGTCCAGATGTCGCTGGCGCGGTCGACCTCAATCATATCAGGCCCACCGCCTTGCGAATGCCCTCGTCCCGCAGGGAAATCTCATCGCCCAAGAAACGATCCGCCTCAGGGCCACACATCCACAGCAGGGCACGCGCGGGCCAATCGGCTGGGATATGCACGTCCCAGTCAAGCTGGCTGACCGGGTTCACGCCGCTGTCCTTAATGTCGCGCTGCATGTCGGTGGCGACCGTGCCGGGCGACAGGCCGATAGCGCGGATGCCGTTGCTGCCCTCTTCGTGATGCAGGCATTGGGTCAGCATATTCGCCGCAGCCTTAGAGGCGCAGTAGTGGCTCCATGCCTCGACCGGGTTATGGGCCGCACCCGAAGAAATCGTCAGCACTGTGCCACCGCCGTTTTCCTTCATCAGCGGCAGGGCCGCGCGCATCCCGTGGAACACGCCCGTCACGTTGATATTGATCGCCTTGGCCCAATCTGCCGGATCAGCCTCCCCCATAAGGGAGATCGGATCAATCACGCCTGCGTTGTTGATCAACACATCAAGCCCCCCAAAAGCCTGCCGCGTCGTCTCAACCGCCGAGGTCATCTCGTTATAGCGGGTCACATCGCAGGGGATGGCGATGGCCTGTTTGCCCAGTTCGCCGGACAGGTCGGCGATGGCATCCTGACTGCGCGCCAGCAGGGCGACATTGCCCCCCGCCTCAACGAATACACGCGCGGCGGCGGCGCCAATACCCCGGCTTGCGCCGGTTATCATGATCGTCTTGCCTGTCATGTCCATATCGTGATCCTTCCGCTGATTTTATAGATTGCTTGAGGGCTGTGGTAATCCGCCGATCAATCCGGGTCCAGCCTCGCGTCGCTTGACCCTGCTCGGGGATTGGCAGACTCTATGCGCAACTCATTGCCGAAAAGGATTTTCTGATGTCCCGCATTCCCACAGCATCGCTGTTTCTCGCTCTCCCGGTATCGCTAGCATCGACGGCCCTCTGGGCCGATCTGACCCCGGCAGAGGTCTGGGGCGATTGGCGCCAATATATGGAGAGCATGGGCTATCAGGTTCAGGCAAGCGAAGCCTTCGACGGCGAAGACCTGACGGTCAGCGATGTGACCCTGAAGATGGATATGGTTGAAGACGGTGGCGATTTCTCCATGTCGCTCGGCACGCTGAGTTTTCAGCCGGAAAGCGACGGCGCGGTCAACATCCGCATGCCCAATGTCATGCCGATGACCATCAAAGTCGCCCCGGAAACGCCCGAGGATGAACCGGTGTCGATGGTGCTCAACTATGCCCAGACCGCGCCCGTGATGCGCGCCAGCGGCAGCCCCGACGCGCTGCAATACGACTATGCCGCCGATACGATCTCGCTCACCCTTGCGGGGCTCAAGGTCGGTGAGCAGAGCTATACCGAAGAAGAGGCCAAGTTCAGCGTCACCGGCAGCGGCGTCAGCAGCCGGACCGAGATGACGGGCACGGAAACGCGCCGCTATGATCAGACAGGCCGCATCGACAGCCTGCAGTATGACGTGGTGATGAAAACCCCAGACGACCCCGCCCGCGTCGCGGTCAAAGGCGGCGTAGATCAGGTGGTCTTTGACGGCAGCGGCGCTTTGCCCATGTTGGAAGCTGGCTCTGACATGGCCGCGATGATGCGCGCGGGCCTCACCTTCGACGGCAGTTTTACCGCCGGCGCGGGCCGCACCGACATGCAGGTCTCCGACCCCGAAAATGGGGAGTTTCAACTGGTTTCGAGCTCGACCGGGGCGAAGCTGGGCGTTGCCATGGGGCCGGAAGGGCTTTCCTATGAGGGTGGCCAGCAGGACATCGAAGTCAGCGTCACCGGCGCCGACATGCCCTTCCCGATCCAGTTCAGCATGGCACAAAGCGCCTTTAACCTCAAAATGCCGGTGATGAAGTCCGAAGAGCCACAGGATTTCGCCTTTGGCATCAAGCTCGACAGCTTCAAGATGTCAGACATGATCTGGGGCATCTTTGACCCGACCGGCCAGTTGGCCCGCGACCCTGCCACCTTGGTTGTGGACCTGTCGGGCAAGGCCAAACTGCTATTTGAACTGATGGACCCCGAAGTCGCCGCCACCATGGGCGAGGAGGTACCGGGCGAAATTCATCAGTTGAACGTGAATGAAGTTACGCTCGACGTGGCGGGTGCCGAGTTCGATGCCACAGGCGCGATCACCTTCGACAACGACGATCTGGAAACCGTGCCCGGCATGCCGAAACCTGTCGGCGCGCTGGACCTGTCGCTGATCGGTGGCGTGGCCCTCCTCGACAAATTGGTGACGATGGGTCTGGTCCCGCAAGAACAGGCATTGGGTGCCCGGATGATGATGGGTCTCTTTACCGTGCCGGGCGAGGGCGAAGACTCCCTGACCTCCAAAATCGAGTTCACCGAAGAGGGCGGCATCCTCGCCAACGGTCAGCAGATCAAATAACAATTCGCGCGGCCCTGTTCCGCGCCCTCACAACTGGGAAAATACAGTGTTGCCCTTGCCCCTTTCGGGGCGGGGGATTACCCCTTTCCCGACCCCAACCGGAGCCAGACCATGCCAGAAGCCCTTGATGCATTGACCAAGTCCCTCCTTCATGCGGCTGCCAAGGCCGGTGCGGATGCGGCCGATGCCATGGCGATCAAGGCAAGCTCTGTCTCTATCGAAGTGCGCGGCGGGGCGTTGGAACAGGCCGAACGCTCGGAAGGGACGGACATCGGCTTACGGGTTTTCGTCGGCCAGCGCGCGGCCAATGTCTCGGCCTCCGACACGTCATCGCGCACGATTGAAGAGATGGCCGAACGCGCCGTTGCCATGGCCCGCGAAGCGCCCGAAGACCCCTATTCGGGGCTGGCCGATTCGGATCAACTCTCTGCCCGCCGCGATGCGGAAGGGCTCGAGCTTTATGACGCAACGCCCGAGCCCTCCCCCGAAACCCTGCAAGATGACGCTGCCCGCGCCGAAGCTGCTGCACTTGCCGTGAAAGGCGTCAGTCAGGTGCAATCGGCGGGCGCTGGCTATGGGGCGCAGAAAATCTACCTCGCCGCGACCAACGGCTTTGAGGGCGGCTATGCCCGCAGTGAACGCGGGCTGTCCTGCGTCGCCATCGCCGGTAGCGGCACAGGGATGGAGCGCGACTACGACGGCGACAGCCGCATCTTTCAGGCTGATCTGCGGGATGCCGGGGACATCGGTACACGTGCAGGCGAACGCGCGCTGGCGCGGCTGGATGCGCGCAAACCGCCCACCGGCAGCTATCCGGTGTTGTTTGACGAACGCATCGCTGCCTCGCTGATCGGCCATCTGCTGGGCGCGATCAACGGTCAGGCGATTTCGCGCGGGGCGTCTTTCTTGCGCGATGCGATGGGGGAGCAGGTGCTGCCCGAAGGCCTTTCGCTGATCGAAGACCCAACCCGCATCCGCGCAACCGGCTCCCGTCCCTTCGACGCCGAAGGGCTGCCGACCCAGCAGCGTGCCATCGTCGACAAGGGCATTCTGCAAGGTTGGACGCTCGACTTGGCGACAGCCCGCAAGCTGGCGCTTGCCCCCACCGGCAACGCCGCGCGCGGTCCAAGCTCCGGCCCACAGCCGTCGAACTGGAACATCGCGCTGACTCAGGGGGAGGCCAGCCGCGACGATCTGATCCGTGAGATGGGCACCGGGCTGTTGGTGACTTCGATGATCGGCAGCACGATCAACCCCAACACGGGCGACTATTCGCGGGGGGCCTCGGGCCTCTGGGTCGAGAATGGGGAGATCACCCATGCGATCAACGAATGCACCATCGCGGGCAACCTGCGCGACATGCTGCGGGCGATGATCCCCGCCAATGACGCGCGCACTCATCTCAGCCGGGTTGTGCCCTCGCTGCTGGTGCCGGGAATGACCCTTGCCGGTGCCTGAGGAGGACCTCGCCCTTTTGATCGACGCGGCCCGCAAGGCGGGTGCTGTGGCGCGCGGCTTTGTCGGGGCCACGGCAAAACGCTGGGACAAGCCCGATAACGCCGGTCCGGTAACCGAGGCCGATCTGGCGGTGAACGATCTGCTGCTGTCGGACCTGCGCGGCGCGCGGCCCGGCTATGGCTGGCTGTCCGAGGAAACCGAGGACAACACTGACCGGCTGGGGCATGACAAGGTCTTCATCATTGACCCGATCGACGGCACCCGCAGCTTTGTCGAAGGCTCCGACACATGGGCGCATTCACTGGCCGTGGCTGAGCACGGTGAAGTGACAGCGGCGGTGGTCTATCTGCCGATGCGCAATATGCTCTATGCCGCGAGCCGGGGCGCTGGCGCCACGCTGAATGGCGCGCCGATCCGCACATCTAAGATCAGCGATCTGGCCGAGGCGACTGTGCTCGCCGCGCGGCCCGCGCTGGTGGCCGAACGCTGGCACGGAGGCGCACCGCCCGTCTTCAAACGCAGCTACCGCCCCTCGCTTGCCTACCGCATGGCGCTTGTGGCCGATGCGTCTTTTGACGCCATGATCACCCTGCGCCGTACATGGGAATGGGACATCGCCGCAGGGACGCTGATCGTGGCTGAAGCGGGCGGCACCTGCGCCACCACCAAGGGCGCGCCGCTCAGGTTCAACAACCCCGACCCGCGTGTCGATGGCATCGTTGCGGGTGGTTCTATGGTGCAGCGCGCGCTGATTGACGCCCTTGCGTGACCGGCCCCATCTGCTAGGCACTATGCGCAGCACCGCAGCTTTGACAGATCAAAGGACAGCTCCATGACCCAACGCCTGCACCTTGTTTTCGGTGGCGAACTTGTCGACCCGACCAAGAACGCGTTCAAGAATGTCGACGACATCCATATCGTCGGGATCTTCCCCAACTACGCCAGCGCCTATGACGCATGGAAATCCGAAGCGCACCGAACCGTGGATAACGCCCATATGCGCTATTACATCGCCCATCTGCACCGCCTGCGCGATGAGGAGACCTCGGCCTCGCCCACCGAAGAGCTGGAATAAACCACCATGGCGGCGCGGTCGCTGGGGCTTGCAGCCTATCGCGCCCTTGTGCGCCGGGGCGGGGCCGAAGAGGCACCGCCCTACGCCCCGCGCCCCGAAGGTGAACTGGTCTGGATGCATGCCGCCGAGGCGGGCAATGTCTTGGCCGTGCTCGACCTTGCCAAGCGGCTCATGGCCATGCGCGATCGTGTCGCGGTTCTGGTGACCCTGCCCGAAGCCGCAGCCGCCCATGACATTCCGACGACAGAGACCCGCGATCTTTTCGTCGTCCAAGCCCCCAGCGAGCATCCCGAGAATGTAGAGCGGTTTCTTGGCCACTGGCGGCCCAGCTTTTGCCTGTGGACCTGGGGCGCGCTGCGGCCGAACCTTGTGCTGGAAACCTCTGCCCGGGGCTGCCCCATGATGATGATCGACGCCGAGAGCGCCGGTTTCGATGGCCGCCGGGACCGCTGGCTGCCCGATGTGACCCGGCAGTTGCTTGCGACCTTCGAGCTTGTCCTCACCCGTTCCCCTACCGCGCTGCGCCGCCTTGTGCAGCTTGGTCTGCCCCGCAGTAGGGGCGAGGCGACATCGCCGTTGATGGCAGGGGGCCAAGCGCTGCGCTGCGCGGATTCGGACCTGGCGGATATGTCGGCTTGCCTTGTCGGTCGCCCGGTCTGGTATGCCACGCAGATCCTGCCTGAAGAGATTCCCGTCGTGCTGACCGCTCACCGCCAAGCGCTGCGCCTGTCGCACCGCTTGCTGCTGATCCTGCACACCCATGACTACCCTACCGCCGATATTGCTTATGAACGCGCCCGCGCGCGTGGGTTCACCGCGATGCGGTGGGGAGATGACCCCTACCCCGATGAAACCACTCAAGTCATGGTGGCCGATGACCCCGGCGACCGGGGGCTGTTTTTCCGCGTGGCGCCGGTGTCGTTCCTCGGCTCTTCGCTGGTCTCTGGTCATGGTGGCTGCGATCCCTTCGAGGCGTCAGCGCTTGGGTCTGCCGTGCTCTATGGCCCCAAGGTACGGAACTTCCTCCCCTCCTACGGGCGGCTGGCGACAGCAGGCGCGGCGCGGATCGTCAATGACGCGGGTGCGCTTGGCAATGCGGTGTCGCGGCTCATCGCGCCGGATCAGGCAGCGACGATGGCCCACGCGGGCTGGGACGTGATTAGCGAAGGGGCCGAATTGGCTGACCGGGTGATTGAATTGATCCAAGACCGGCTCGACCAACAAGCAGGAGCATCCGATGCGCGCGCCTGACTTTTGGCATCTTCCCCGACCCGACTGGCGCGCCCGCCTGTTGCAGCCACTGGGCGCGCTTTATGCTGCGGCCACTGCACGGCGGCTGGCCGGCATCACGCCCCTGAGACTGGGGGTGCCGGTGATATGCGTTGGCAACATCAACGCAGGCGGCACCGGCAAGACGCCCACGGTGATGGCGGTGTTGCATTATCTGCTGGAACGCGGTCATCGTCCGCATGTCGTTTCACGCGGCTATGGCGGCACGCTGGAAGGGCCGGTGCGGGTCGATCCCGCGCAGCACAGTGCGAATGAAGTGGGCGACGAGCCGCTGCTGCTCGCCGCATTCGCCGATGTTTGGGTGGCCCGTGATCGTGCAGCCGGTGCGCGGGCGGCAGAGGCGGCGGGGGCCAGTGTCGTGGTGCTGGATGACGGCTTTCAGAACCCCGCATTGGCGCAGGATCTGAGCATTGTGGTGGTGGACGCCGTGAAGGGATTTGGCAACGGCCTTTGCCTGCCCGCCGGGCCGCTGCGTGAGCCTGTTGCAACGGGGCTGGCGCGGGCTGACTTACTGTTGTCGATTGGGGCTGACGCAGCGCAGGCAGCTTTCGCGGCAGGGCTGCCAAAGACCGATCTCCCCCACGCGCGGGCCGAACTTGCGCCACTGCAAACAGGGATGGATTGGTCCGACTCTCAAGTGCTTGCCTTTGCAGGCATCGGCCATCCTGAGAAGTTCTTTGCCACGCTGCGCGGCCTTGGTGCCACGATCCTGCATGCCGAAGCATTAGAAGATCACCAGCCGCTCACTTCACGGCTGATGCTGCGGCTCGAGACTGAAGCCGCGATGCGCGGTGCCCAACTTGTAACCACCGAGAAAGACGCCGTGCGCCTGCCGATGGAGTTCCGCGCCAAGGTGCTGACCCTGCCGGTGCGCCTGTCCCTGCCCGAAGGCAATGCGCTGCACGCGGCGCTGGACAGGCTGCCACCGCCCTAGGCCTTGTTGTCTTCGCCCAGCTTCGGCGCCGGCCGGTGCAATGAAAGCTCGGCCCCCGAAAAGGTGAAGGGCGACCGCAGCCCCGGCACACCGTCGAGTTCGATCTGCATGCCCCGCGCCACGACCTGCGGATCGGCCATGACATCGGCCATGTCATTGATCGGCCCGGCAGGCACGCCATGCGCCTCACAAGCGGCCAGTAGATCATCCCGGCTGCGCAAACGGGTGGCCCCGGTCAGGCGGCGGATCATCTCGGGCCGGTTGGCGACACGGTCGGCATTCTTGAGGTACTCGGGCGCGGTGGCCATGTCCTCCAGCCCCAGCAACTGACACAGGCGCTGATATTGCCCGTCATTTCCGGTGGCGATGATGAGATGCCCGTCGGAACACTCAAACACCTCATAGGGCGTCAGATTAGGATGCGCGTTGCCCATCCGTGTCGGCGCCTTGCCAGTGGTAAGATAGTTCATCGCCTGATTGCCGGTGATCGCCACGGCGCAGTCAAGCAGTGCCATGTCGATATGCTGGCCGACGCCGGTTTGGTGACGCTGGTGCACGGCGGCCAAAATCGCAGTGCTGGCATAGACCCCGGTGAAGATATCGGTGATCGCCATGCCGGATTTCTGCGGCTGGCCGTCCGGCTCGCCGGTGATCGACATCAGGCCAGACATGCCTTGGATGATGAAATCATAGCCCGCGCGATGAGCGTAAGGGCCAGTTTGGCCGAAACCCGTGATCGAACAATAGATCAGCTTGGGAAATTGCGCAGACAGGCTGGCATAATCCAACCCGTATTTCGCTAATCCCCCGGTCTTGAAATTCTCGATCAGAATATCCGCATCGACCAAAAGTTCTTTGACCTGCGCCTGACCTTCCTCGGTGCGGAAATCGACGGTGACGGAGGCTTTGCCCCGGTTCGTCGAATGGAAATAGGAGGCGGTAACATCCTCGTCACGGGTGACGAAGGGCGGTCCCCATTGACGGGTGTCATCTCCCGCCGGGCTTTCCACCTTGATCACCTCGCACCCGAGGTCAGACAGTGTCTGACCAGCCCAAGGGCCGGCCAGAACACGTGCGAGTTCAACGACTTTCAGTCCTGCAAGCGGCGCGGTCATTAGCCAGCCAGCGCGTCGTCGAGGAGTTCCTTCATGTCCGCATAGGACATGTTCGAATGTTTCTTGCCGTCGATGACAAAGCTCGGGGTGCTTGAGATGTCATCCTTCTCTGCGTTTTCGGTGTACCACGCCACCAGTGCTTCGGCCTTTTCGCCGTCTTTCAGGCATTCATCCAGCATCTCATTGTCGAGCCCAGCCAGACGACCAATTTTGCGCAACTCTTCGACGATGGCCGCAGGCTCACCCGCACGGGTCCATTCGCTTTGCGATTTGTAGATCAGATCGGCGATGCCAAAGAACTTCTCCTGACCGCCGCAGCGCGCCACCATGGAGGCCCAAAGACCGTAGCGGTCGAAAAAGACTTCGCGGTAGATGAACTTGACCTTGCCGCTGTCGATGTAGTCGGCCTTCAGCTTTTTGAAGGTGTCATTGTGGAAGGTCGCACAGTGCGGGCAGGTGAAGGAAGCGTATTCGATCATCGTGACCGGCGCATTTTCATCGCCCATGACCATCTCGGTGATGCCTGAGGTATCCACATCCCCTTCGGTCGTCTGCGCGTTCGCGGCCCCAACGAAAGGTGTCAGCGCGGTGCTGCCAAGGGGGGAAGAGCCGAAGCTGCTTGCGGCAAACCAGCCACCGACGCCGAGTGTGGCGAGACCGCCAAGGATTACGTTTCTGCGATTCATGAGGTGTTCCTTTGTCTGTTACGTCAGCTTTAGGTTGGTCAGCTTTGGTTCTTGTTCAATATGTTCTCGCCCAGACGTGCAAGGGCTGCGCGCAGCCCTTCGTCGGCGACAGGCTTGGCAGCTTCGGCTGCTTTGCGTTGCAACGCCGGGCTCGGAGCGGTCTTTTCGGCCTTGGGTTTATGGTCAAACGCCACTTGCCCTTCGGCAAAGCCTGTCGCCGCCGTCTGGGTGATCCGCACCCGCGCGATGGCGTTATAGCCATAGACCGCGTTGACCCGCGCGCGCAGTTGCTCTTTTTGCATCTCCAGCATGGGCGCATTGGCCCCGGTGGTCAGCAGGGTCAGCGTGGCACCGATGCCTTCTTTCCGGCCATAGCTTACCTCAACCGGGCGTGAGATGGCGGCTGTCGCTTCGCCCACGATCTCGGGCCAATGGGTCAACAGACGCGATTGCGCAAAGCCACGGGTCTCGCTTGCCTTGCGAATCTGCTGCGAGAGCAGGCTGTCGGTGCGTTTAAACCCTTTTGTACTCGTACGACGTGGCGGCATGGCTTTGTTTCCCGAATGTGCTGACATACATAACCATTTGCCCCAGCGTCACCAGCCCCTGCCCCCTCGAAAGGCCTAAACATTGCGTGAGAAGACATCCGTCAGCAAGCTGCCGCCGATCCTGCTGGAATGGTACGACACCCATGCCCGCGCCCTGCCGTGGCGGGTGCCGCCGCACGACCGGATGGCAGGTGTCACGCCCGATCCCTACCGCATCTGGCTAAGCGAGGTCATGTTGCAGCAGACGACCGTGGCCACGGTAAAGGACTACTTCGCGCGCTTTACCACCCGCTGGCCGGATGTTGGCGCGCTTGCGGCGGCGGAAGACGCGGATGTCATGGCCGAATGGGCGGGCCTTGGCTATTACGCCCGTGCCCGCAACCTGTTGAAATGCGCGCGTGTGGTGGTGGCAGAGCATGGCGGCAATTTCCCCGCCGACCATGACGCGCTGCTGAAACTGCCGGGGATCGGGCCTTATACGGCGGCGGCGATCGCCTCCATCGCCTTTGACCTGCCTCACGCGGTGCTTGACGGCAATGTGGAGCGGGTGATGGCGCGGGTTTATGATATTCACACGCCGCTGCCTGCAGCGAAGCCCGAGTTGATGGCACGGGCCGTCGCGCTGACCCCGCAGGACCGGCCCGGAGACTACGCCCAAGCGGTGATGGACCTCGGCGCAACGATCTGCACGCCAAAGTCCCCGGCCTGCGGCATTTGCCCTTGGCGCGATCCTTGCGCCGCGCGGGCGGAAGGCACGGCGGCGCTTTTGCCTAAAAAAACCCCGAAAAAGCCGAAACCGGTGCGGCACGGGACCGTCTACCTCGCCCAGCGTGAAGACGGCGCTTGGTTGTTGGAGACACGTCCCGACAAAGGGCTGCTTGGCGGCATGCTCGGCTGGCCCGGTTCCGACTGGGTCGACACGTCTCAGCCACGCCCTGAAGGGACGCCGCCGCTAACCGCCGATTGGCAGCCCCTGCCCGGTGAGGTGCGCCATACCTTCACCCATTTTCACCTTATGCTGACCGTGCAGCACGCGCAGGTCGGCCATGATACCGCGCCCCGAAACGGCGAGTTCATCGGCCAAAATCAATTCAGCCCCAGTGATCTGCCTACCGTAATGCGCAAAGCCTTCGACCTGACGCGCTAGCGCCGCGTCAGGCTTTGAGCGCCGACTGAACTGCGGTATATCTGGCGCGAAACAGCAAGGTGACCCATGGCAAACCGGATTATCTCTCCACAAGACCTCGCTCGCCTGTCGCGGGCGCTGCCATTCTGGATGTCGCTGTTGCTGATCCCGCTGGCGTGGTTCTGTGCCATGCAGGGCGGCTGGACCATTGCGCTCCTGCCGCTGGTCACGTGGTATCTGTTTTCAATGCTCGACGCGGTGCTGGGGCTGAACCTCGACAACGCGGACCTAGAGGCCACCGAAGATGACCTCTATTGGTACCGCCTTGTCACGCTGATCTGGACTCCACTGCAATTCCTGACCGTCTTTGGCCTGATCTATTACGCCACCCGGGCCGGGCATCTGGGCACGGCGGAACGAATTTTCCTGTTCTTCGGCGTTGGCGTCATCACCGGCACCAATGGCATCAACTACAGCCACGAGCTGATGCACCAGCGGAACAAGACCGAACGGCGGCTGGCGGATATCCTGCTGGCCATGGTGCTCTATTCTCACTTCCGGTCGGAACATCTGCTGGTGCATCACCGCCATGTCGGCACCCCGCGCGACACGGTGACGGCGCGCTATAATGAAGGGTTCCACCGCTTCTACCCCCGCGTGCTGCGCGAGTCGCTGACTTCGGCCTTTCATGCGGAAAAGAACATGCTGGCGCGCAAGGGGCTGCCGTGGACCGATCCAGGCAATCCGTTCTTCAAATACTGGGCGCTGCAGGCCGCCTTCTTGTTGCTGGCGCTGGTGCTGGGCGGATGGAGTGGCTTGGGCCTGTTCCTCGTGCAGGCCGGGGTCGCGATCTGGCAGTTGGAACTGGTGAATTACATCGAGCACTACGGGCTCACACGCAAGCATCTGGGCGGCGGGAAATATGAGCACGTCCAGCCACGCCACTCGTGGAACGCCGCGCATAAAGCGTCAAACTGGCTGCTGATTAACCTGCAACGCCATTCCGATCACCACTACAAACCCGACCGACGTTTCCCGGTCTTGCAGACCTATGGCACCGGCGACGCGCCGCAGCTGCCCTATGGCTATCCAGTAATGACCATGGCCGCGATGCTGCCGCCACTCTGGCGGCGCATCATGAACCCCCGCGTGCGCAAATGGCGCGAGATGTATTACCCCGAGATTACCGACTGGAAAGCCTACAACGAGGCCAACAATCCACTGCCCCGTCTTTGATTACGGCAACGCAAACTTAAACTTTGCCTGTCAGAAAGGCTGCAACCGTTACCTGTGGAGTGGTATTGATGCAGCAACAAACAACGCCCCCAGGGGCGGCGTATGATGGCACCTGCCTGATTGTTGAAGACAGTGAGTTTGACAGGGAAAGACTGCGCCGTGTTCTGACGCGCAGCTATGGCGGGATGCGGGTGGAGTTTGCTCCCAGCATCGAAGCCGCGCGAAGGGCGCTGAGCGCCGGAGACAAGGCGCTCATCCTGCTCGACAACAACCTGCCCGACGGGTTGGGCGCGAATTTCGCGCTGGAACTGGCCTGCGATAACCGCCATGCACAGACGCCCGTCATTATGCTGAGCGATTGGCCCTCCCCCGTCATGTGGGAAAAGGCAGCCTCTGCCGGGGTGCTCTATGTCGTGAATAAATCGGAGTTCGACGCCCGCTACCTGACCGCCGCACTGCGGGAGTTTCAGGCGCGCAAAGGGCGCATGCATTAGGCCCGGACACAAAAAAACCCCGCCGAGCGGCGGGGTCAAGGTAGGCACCCGTGTGGCTGCCCCTCACGCAGAGAGGCCACGGGTGCCGGCGGTGTTCGATTGTTCGGAGTGGATCAGTTGGCCATCTCAGCTCTGATCTGCTGACGCAGGATGTCGATGGGGACATTCTTGCCGTCTTTCTTGTAGCACCAATAGGTCCAGCCGTTGCAGCTTGGCGCTTTCTCATAGGCCGCGCCCACCTGATGGATCGACCCTTTGACATCGCTGCCGATCAGGGTGCCATCGGCACGGACCTTGGCCTTGTGACGGCCATTCATGGAATAGAGGTTCTCGCCCGGGCGCAGCATGCCACGCTCGACCAACTGGCCGAAAGGTACACGCGGCTCTGCGCGTTTGGAGGTGGTGGTTTGCAGCGCTTCGTTGTCGAATTTGCGGACCATCGAGATCCGCTTTTCCGCGACTTTACGGTAGGCAGCCTCACGCTCGATCCCGATGAAATCGCGGCCCAGCATCTTGGCGACAGCGCCGGTGGTGCCAGTGCCAAAGAACGGATCAAGGATCACATCGCCGGGGTTGGTCGAACCGACCAGAACCCGGTGCAGCAGGCTTTCCGGTTTTTGCGTCGGATGCGCCTTGTCGCCCGCCTCATCCTTCAGACGCTCATGGCCCGTGCAGATCGGCAGCACCCAATCGCTGCGCATCTGGATGCCTTCGTTCAACGCCTTCAGTGCTTCGTAGTTAAAGGTGTATTTGCTGTTCTCGCTCTTGCCGGCCCAGATCATCGTTTCATGGGCGTTGGTAAAGCGTTTGCCACGGAAGTTCGGCATGGGATTGGACTTGCGCCAAACCACATCATTAAGGATCCAGAAACCTTGGTCCTGCAGAGCCGCGCCGACACGGAAGATGTTGTGATAGCTGCCGATCACCCAGATCGCGCCATCGGGTTTCAGCAAACGCCGCGCGGCTTTGAGCCAAGCGCGGGTAAAATCGTCATAGGCTTTGAAGCTGGCGAATTGGTCCCATTCGTCATCAACTGCATCGACCTTGGAGTTGTCCGGGCGATGCAAATCACCCCGCAACTGCAAGTTGTAGGGCGGATCCGCGAAGATCAGATCCACCGACTCTGCTGGGAGGGCGTTCATTGCCTCAATGCAATCGCCCGCAACAATAGTGTTCAAGGGAAGCGCCGCAGCGCCCTTTGTCATCGTTTTCATATCTCTGCCTCATTACCCGGCGCTTAAGCGCTCATTGGTTGTGGATAAAATGGGGCATCAACGATTCGTGGTCAATTTCTTTTTTGAATCAATCGGTTAACAAATTGGCTTGATACAAGATATTGTGTACGGGTTTGAACAAACGTCTATGGTGTGGGGTCACACCAAGATCCCGGAGGGCAGCCATGTGGCTTTTCGATCCGTAGCCCATATTGGTTTCCCAGCCATAGCCGGGATGCTGTTGCGCTAAATCCACCATGAGGTTATCGCGCACGGTTTTGGCAACGATAGAGGCGGCTGAGATCGACAGACAGCGGGCGTCACCCTTCACCACAGGTTGCGCCGGAAGGCTCAGATCGCGCGGAAGCATATTACCGTCGATCAATGCGTAGTCCGCCACGCAGGCCAATCCGGCGAGTGCGCGGGTCATCGCCAGATGGCTGGCACGCAAGATGTTGTGTTCTTCGATCTCTTCGACGGTAGCATGGGCCACGCAAACCACGGCCACCGACATGATCTCATTATAGAGCCGCTCTCGGGCGCGGGCGGTCAGCTTTTTAGAATCGTTCAGCCCCTCGGGGATCTGCCCTTCGGTAAAGACCACGGCAGCGGCTGTGACGGGACCGGCCAGCGGGCCGCGACCTACTTCGTCCACCCCGGCGATGGTGCGAAAGCCGCGGGCAGCCGCGCCGCGTTCAAATTCAAAGTCTGGTATCATGGAGGCGGTGAAACCGCATGTGCCGAAAAGGTGCAACAAAAAAGAGAAAGGGGAGGCGCCCGAACACCCCCCCTTTCAACACCCGAGCGACAGGGACGTGCCGCTCGGTCAAGGCACGCCGGTGTTACCGACGGGCCAAGCTGTAACCCGAGTCGCGCAGACAGCGGGCGTCATAGCCGTAGCGCGCGCCTTCAGTCGTACTGACGCGTTTGGCGCAGTAGCTGGGCAGGCGATCGGCATAGGAGTAATTCTGTTCAAGGCAGGGTTCGCCAAACATCATGACCTTACCCTCTTTGCCCTCATAGCTGCGGAAGCACTGCTGCGGCAGCAGTTTACGGTCCACCCGCTCAGGAAGGGGGCGCACTTCGCGCTCAGGGTAGGTCCGGGCCGTGCGGCGCGGTTCGGGGCGTGGATCGATATAGGGGCGCTGACGGGGCCGCTCGGAAACGGTTGGGTAATAACGTGGCGCTTCATAGACCGGCGCGGCGCGGCGGCGGGTCACGGTCTCGCGTTCTTTGCGCTCTTTGTTATTGTCGTAGATCATCTTGCCCACGATCGCGACGCCCGCAATCGCGGCGAGCGTGCGAAGCACTTCCTTTTCATCGGCAGCGGCAGGACGGGCACCAAAAGCGGTGATGGCAACCGACAAAGCGGCGATGGTAGCAATGAACTTGCGGTACATGGGTCTGGTCCCTTCTCGTTATTGGCGCGTTCGCTGCGCCCTTGATCCTCTGCGGCCATAACTCGGGGGCCGTGTATGAGTTCGTGTGTCTGTTGGTGCCACCAAATTGGGGTGAGGGCCAAAGACAGGCAATAACAGGGGGTCGTTATCCAATAACAAGGCGCTCAAAACGCCTTGGTTATTGAATATCAGCGGGCGAAAGCGCATTAAAATCATATGAAAAACCCATGTCTCCCCCTGCTGACCGCGCTGACGGTCATTCTGGCCCTGCCCGCTGCGGCAACCGCTGGATGCTTTGCCGATTACAAGGCCAAGCAAGACAATCCGCTGCGCCTCCATTACGGGGTGGCGCAGATTTCCGAGGCCTGCGAGCCAGCTTCCGCCGAAACCGAACTCACGCCGCGTCTTGCGGCGGAGGGCTGGACATTGTTGAATGTACTGTCCGTATTCGGTGACGAAGGCCTGGATCAAAGGAAAGACAGTGCAGGAACATTCTACCTCCGCTTCTGACATGCGCAGATTTGGCGGACGTTTCGTAATCGGTGGCATCGCCGCCGTTGTCGCCGTGCTTTTGGCCGGGGCGCTTTTGCTGCTCTGGGCGCTGCCAGATGCGAACGTCTTTAATGCGCGGGTTGAGCGGATCTTTATCGAGAATGACGATCTAACCACCCAAGCCGAGATCAAACTGCTCGAAATCCTCGCCCAATCCGGCACTGCATTCTCAGAGACTTTGGCCAGCTACCGTGTCGTGATCGTCGTGCTGCTGATCTTTGCCAGCGCCATGCTGGTCGCAGCGATGGTGTTTTTGTTCATGCTCGTCGGCTTCAACCGCCGTATGGCGCAGATTGAGCGGACGGGCATTCAGGTGAACTCACTGCTCATCAGCCGCGAAGAAAACACCGTTTACCTTAATAACCTCGGCTTCAAACTGACCGCAGCGGCGATGGAGACGATGTCGGTTCTCGCCGAAGCGCGGATGGATGACGACGTACTGTCAGGCTCCGAGATCGAGGGCATGATCTCTGGCCGCAGCCCCGCCGATTGCGATGAGGCCGCCGGGGCCACGCGGATCAAACGTTTGCGCGACACATTAGGCAATCAATTGGTGTCGGAACTGCTGGTCAAAAACATCGCCCGGCGTGGCTATATGCTGGCGATCAACAAGGACGTCATCAAGGTTCTTTAACCCCGGCAGAGCGGCGCCCTGCCCGGTCTGCGCGCGGCTGGCCCTAGCCAATGCCCCGCAGGCACGTTAAATGGCGTCAAATTTAATTGGACAGACTGGAGTAATCAGATGGGTTATCGCGTCGCCGTCGTCGGTGCCACAGGCAATGTGGGCCGTGAAATGTTGAACATCCTCGCGGAACGTCAGTTCCCCGTGGACGAGATCGTGGCCCTGGCCAGCCGCCGTTCGCTGGGCTCGGAAATCAGCTTTGGGGATAAAACCCTTAAGTCCAAAGACCTCGACACTTTCGATTTCACTGGCTGGGACATCGCACTTTTCGCCGTGGGTTCCGAAGCGACCAAGAAATACGCCCCCGCCGCTGCCAAGGCTGGCTGCGTGGTGATCGATAACTCTTCGCTCTACCGCTATGATCAAGACGTGCCGTTGATCGTGCCGGAAGTGAACCCCGAGGCTGTGCACGGCTATTCCAAGAAGAACATCATCGCCAACCCCAACTGCTCGACCGCGCAGATGGTTGTGGCGCTGAAACCACTGCACGACCGCGCCAAGATCAAACGCGTTGTCGTTTCGACTTACCAGTCGGTTTCCGGCGCGGGCAAAGAGGGCATTGATGAGCTTTGGGACCAGACCAAGAGCATCTACAACCCGACAGACGACAAGCCCGCCACCAAGTTCACCAAGCAGATCGCCTTCAACGTGATTCCGCATATCGATGTCTTCCTTGAGGACGGTTCGACCAAGGAAGAATGGAAGATGGTCGCTGAGACCAAGAAGATCATCGACACCAGCATCAAGGTCACCGCGACCTGCGTGCGCGTTCCGGTTTTCGTAGGCCACGCCGAAGCCATCAACATCGAGTTTGAAGATCACCTTGATGAAGCCGAAGCCCGCGACATCCTGCGCGAAGCACCGGGCATCATGGTGATCGACAAGCGCGAAGACGGTGGCTACGTCACGCCCGTTGAGTGCGTGGGTGATTTTGCCACATTCATCAGCCGCATTCGTCAGGACAGCACCATCGACAACGGTCTGAACCTGTGGTGCGTCAGCGACAACCTGCGCAAGGGTGCCGCCCTGAACGCCGTTCAGATCGCCGAACTGCTGGGCCGCGAAGTGCTGAAAAAGGGCTGAGGTTCTGCTGCAGTTCTGGAATAGGAAAGGGGGCCAAGCGGCCCCCTTTTTCGTGCCTACGGTTTCGGCCCGACTAACTTAAACCGGCTCAAACTTTTGCGCCTTCGCGTCGTAATATTCCAAGCTGCCCTCGCCGATATCGGTCCAAAGCCCGTGCAAGCTCAGCGTGCCGGCATCAACCTTGTCCTTGATCCAAGGAAAGGTCATCAGGTTTTCCAGCGAGGTCATGACCGCCTCCCGCTCCAGCAACAACTGCTGTTCGGCGGGGTCTTCGACCTTCTCGACCACCTCATATTTCGGGCGCAGCAGGTCCATCCAGCGGCCCACGAAACTGTCTTGGTTCTCAAGCTCGGGCGCTTTGCCCTGACACATCTGGATACAGCCCGCGACGCCGCCGCAGCTGGAATGACCCAACACGATGAGATGCGCGACCTTGAGCGCATTGACGGCATATTCCACCGCCGCCGATGTACCGTGCTGCTTGCCATCCGGCTCATAGGGCGGGACGAGGTTGGCGATATTGCGGTGAATGAAGAACTCGCCCTGATCGGCCCCGAAGATCGAGGTGACATGCACGCGGCTGTCACAACAGGAAATCACCATCGCGCGCGGGCGCTGCCCCTCAGCGGCCAATCGACGGTACCAGGTTTGGTTCTCGGCATAGCCGGTCGCCTTCCACCCTTGATAGCGTTGCAACAGATACGACGGCAGAGCCTTGGCCTTGTCCATGTGTAAACGTCCCTTAATGCATGATGCGGTTTTAGCGCAGATAGCGCAAATGCCATACGAATTCGAGAGAAAAGGCACTGCCATCGCAACCCTTTGCACACCTTCACGCGCCATATTGTCTCAAGGCCGTGGGGGCTGATTGAAGGATGACAAGAATGCAACTTATGCAAATACGCCCGACTGAGCAGGTCTGCGTCGATCAAGAGCGGCTTGGCCTGCTTTACACACAACTCGGTGAAGTGGGCGCCGAAGACGTGGTCTGCCGCGCGATGGAGGAATTGGCCCTGCGCCTGTCGCATTGCAAAAAGCTGCACAAGGCGCAGGACCGCGCCGGGTTGCGCAAAAGCGTGCACCGCCTGATCGCCATTGCCGAACAGATTGGCATGGCGCTGGTGGCCCGGGTGGCGGCAGATGTTATGGGCTGTATTGACACCGGGGATGACATCGGGACGGCGGCCACCCTGTCGCGGTTGATCCGCAGCGGCGAACGGTCGCTGAGCGCGATCTGGGACTTGCCCGAGATCACGATCTGACCGCTTGCGGGTGGCGATGGAAAAGGTAGGCTGCGCGCAAATCCAGATTTGCAAAGGTTTGTCATGTCCGCCGAATTCGCCGCCCCCTCCGCCGCCGCCCTATCGCTCCATGTATTGAGCGAAGCCGCTCTTGAGGGTTGGCTTGCCGAGCAGCCCGGCCCTGTGCAGGCTTGGGTGAACGCCAGCGGCTTTGCCGGGGGTCTTGGTCAGGCGCTTGTTGTGCCGGGGGCAGAGGGCACGCCGGTGATGGCATTGGCGGGCTATGGCAATGCCGCGGCACTCTGCCGGGGGCGGTTCCACCTTGCCGCCGCTGCGGCAAAGCTGCCTGCGGGCGACTACCGAATTGAAAGCGGTCTGCCGGAGGACCAAGCGGCGAATGAGGCGCTCGGCTGGCTGCTGGCAGGATACCGCTTTGACCGCTACCGCGACCAGACCCCGCTGGCGGCCCGGCTTGTCGCGCCGGAAGGGATCGACGCCGATCAGGTCGTCGCACTTGCCACGGGTGAAATGCTGACCCGCGACCTGATCAACACCCCCGCCTCCGACATGGGGCCGCCCGATCTCGAAGCCGCCGCGCGCAAATTGGCCGAACAGCATGGCGCGAAGATCGAAGTTACCACCGGCGATGCGCTTTTGGAAAACAATCTACCGATGATCCACACCGTGGGCCGCGCCGCCGACCGCGCGCCGCGCCTGATCGATATGGCGTGGGGCGACAAAGGGCCAAAGCTGACGCTTGTCGGCAAGGGCGTCTGCTTCGACACCGGCGGGTTGAACCTGAAACCCGGCGCGTCGATGGCGCTGATGAAAAAGGACATGGGCGGGGCCGCCGCCGTGCTGGGCCTTGCGCATATGATCATGGCCACCGGCATGGCTGTGCAGCTGCGCGTGCTGATCCCGGCGGTGGAGAACTCCGTCTCCGGCAATGCCTTCCGCCCCGGCGACATCCTGACCTCGCGCAAGGGGCTGACGGTTGAGATCAACAACACCGACGCCGAAGGCCGTCTGGTTTTGGCTGACGCGCTGGCCTTGGCGGATGAGGGAAAACCGGATCAGATCATCTCTATGGCAACGCTCACTGGGGCCGCGCGAGTGGCCGTAGGGCCGGACCTTGCGCCCTATTACAGCGATGACGCGGGTTTCGTCTCTGCCTTAGAAGACGCCGCTGCGGGGTCTGCCGATCCGGTCTGGCGGATGCCTTTCCATGATGCCTATGAAGCACTTATCGAGCCCGGCATCGCCGACCTCGACAACGCGCCCAAGGGCGGCTTTGCCGGGTCGATCACCGCGGCACTTTTCCTGCGCCGCTTTGTGACCGAAAGCAAATACGCGCATTTTGATATCTACGGCTGGCAGCCTGCCGATGCCCCTGCCCGCCCCAAAGGCGGCACTGGCCAGGGCACCCGTGCTCTCTTTGCCGCGCTGCCAGCACTTCTGAAACTATGAGCGATCCGCGGCTCACCCCTGACCCTGCACTGATGACTCAAAACCGTGCCGCGCAGGTTGCGGTGCCGGTGACCAATCTCTGCCGTCGCCCCGACGGGCCGCGCGACCGGCAGCTGTTGTTCGGCGAGCAGGTCTCCGTGCTGTATGAGGCGTCGGGCTGGGCCTATGTGGAGGCCGCCAAGGATGGCTATTGCGGCCATGTTCTGGAAAGCACCCTCGGCACGCCGCGCAACGCCACCCACCGTGTCTGTGTCCCCGCCTCCCATGCCTATCGCAACGCCGATCTGAAATCACCCGATCTGCTTAGCCTCAGCTTCGGCAGTCTGGTGACGGTCACCGGGGAAACCAAAAATTTCGCCGAAACACCGCAGGGACATATCCCGAAGGGGCACCTCGCCCCGCTGGACCAGCATCACGACGAGCCGGCCTCAGTGGCGGCGCTGTTCCTCGGCACGCCCTACCTCTGGGGCGGCAACAGCCGCTGGGGGATCGACTGTTCGGGCCTTGTCCAAGCGGCGCTGCTGGCCTGCGGCATCCCCTGCCCCGGTGACAGCGACCAGCAGGAGAGCACCGTAGGTGCGTCGGTCAGCGGAGACTATCAACGCAACGATCTACTGTTCTGGAAGGGCCATGTCGCGCTGGTGGTGGATGGGGAAACGATGATCCACGCCAATGCCCATGCCATGGCGGTGAGTTATGAAAATATCGCCGACGCCATCGCCCGGATCAAAGCGGGCGGTGATGGCCCGGTAACGGCACATCGCCGCCCCGGCGTTTAGTCCACCGCGCGGATCAGCTTACGCTCCAACACGCGCAGCACCGCTTTAAGGTCATGGCCCCGGCGCAGCACCTGCCCGCCGGTGCCCACCACCGCATACATCCCCTGCCGATTGCGCAGCTTGGGCCGCTTTTCGATCCGGTAGAGCGGTATCTCCGCCGTGCGCCGAAAGACTGAAAAAACCGCCACTTCCCGCAAATGAGAAATTCCATAATCGCGCCACTCTCCGGCAGCGACCATGCGCCCGTAGAGCGATAGGATCAGCGACAGTTCCGTACGGTGAAAGGCGACCTGTTCGGGGGTGCGTTCAAAAGCCGATATCGGCGGTGGTGGCTCAATGCTCATAGTTTGACAGTTGACCCTGACGGGGGCCAAATCAAGCCCTGACATGGTCGAATGCGCCGCTCAAATTTTCTTGAAAGCGTTACAGAATTGTGCAACCAATCTGAAAAATGAAACACAAAGGCATGATGGAATGACCCCAGAAGCCCGCGCCCGCAAATGTGCCGAGGTGATGTTCGCCCAAGATTCCGCCTCTGCCGGATTGGGCATGACCATCGACGATGTGACCCCCGGCGGCGCGGTTTTGTCGATGTCGGTGCGCGCGGACATGTTGAACGGACATGGTATTTGTCACGGTGGTTTCATCTTTACCCTTGCCGACAGCGCCTTTGCCTTTGCCTGCAACAGCTACAACCAGACCACTGTCGCCCAGCAAAACCAGATCACATATCTCAGCCCCGGTCAGCCAGAGGAGCGGCTGACCGCCACCGCACGCGAAGTGTCGCGCAGCGGTCGGTCGGGCATCTATGATGTGACCGTCACGGGCGAGGATGACCGTGTCGTGGCCCTGTTTCGCGGGCTCTCCCGCAGCATCAAGGGCCAGCTATTTACCGAGGAGGAGCCGACCTGATGAAAGACCTGACCCCCGCGAAGGACACGCTCGACCCGATTGAGATCGCCAGCCGGGACGAGATCAGCGCCCTGCAATTGGACCGTCTGAAATGGTCCCTGCGCCACGCCTATGACAACGTCCCCTTCTATAAGCAAAGCTTTGACGATGCAGGCATGCACCCCGACGATCTGAAACAGCTTTCCGATCTCTCGCGCTTCCCTTTCACGGTAAAGACCGACCTGCGCGACAATTACCCCTTTGGCATGTTCGCCGTGCCGCGCGATCAGGTGGCGCGCATTCACGCATCATCTGGCACCACCGGGCAGCCGACGGTGGTGGGCTATACCAAGGATGATCTGGCGAACTGGGGCCAAGTCGTCGCCCGCTCCCTACGCGCGGCAGGGATGCGCCCGGGCGACATGCTGCACAACGCCTATGGCTACGGGCTGTTTACTGGCGGCTTGGGCATTCACCTTGGCGCTGACGCGCTTGGCCTCTCGACCGTGCCGATCTCGGGCGGGATGACCCCACGCCAAGTGCGGCTGATCGAGGATTTCCAGCCCAAGGGCATCACAGTCACCCCGTCCTATGCGCTGTCGATCGTGGATGAATACGCCAAACAAGGCATCGACCCGCGCCAATCCTCGCTAGAGGTCGGCATCTTCGGCGCAGAGCCCTGGACCAACGCCATGCGGCTGGAAATTGAACAGGCCTTTGACATGCATGCCGTCGATATCTACGGCCTCAGCGAAGTCATGGGGCCGGGCGTGTCGATGGAATGTGTGGAGACCAAAGACGGGCTGCACATCTGGGAGGATCACTTCTACCCCGAGATTATTGACCCCGAAACGGGTGCTCCGGTCGAAGATGGCGAGATGGGCGAGCTGGTGTTCACCTCCCTCACCAAACAAGCCTTTCCGATCATCCGCTACCGCACCCGCGATCTGACACGCCTGCTGGCTGGCACCGCCCGCTCCATGCGGCGGATGGAGAAGGTGACGGGCCGCAGCGACGACATGATTATCCTGCGCGGCGTCAATGTCTTCCCCACCCAGATCGAAGAGGCGCTGATGGCCACGCCGGGCCTTGCGCCGCATTTTCAGATCGAACTCACACGGCCCGACCGGATGGATCAGATGCGTGTGCTATGCGAATGCGCGGATGCCAGCATCAGCACCGACGCCCGGCAAGCGGCGATCAAAGCGCTCTCGGCACAGATCAAGCAGACGATCGGCATCTCGGTCAAGGTTGAGGTCATGGATGTCGGCGGCGTTGCCCGGTCAGAGGGCAAAGCCGTGCGCATTCTCGACAAGCGGCCAAAGGGCTAGGGGGTCGAGCCTAGCCGCAGGTGACCTTGGCGATCTTCCCTTCCGCGTCCAACACAATGTTGGTGCGGTTGGGATTGGCATCCATGGTCACCGGGTCGCCTTCGGTATAGACGCGCTTGGGCTCGGACACGATGTTTGCCGCCGCGCGGGGACGGCCAATCAGACCCCACCAGCTGCCTTCTTTGCAGGATTCCGCCAAGGGCTTGGCAGGCGTGGGCGCGGTAGGCGTGCTGGAACTGCTGGAGTTACTAGACGGCTCATTCACCGCGTCGATCACCGAATTGGGCAAGGGCTTGGGCTTGGTCGTGGAGGCGCGCGCTTCTACCCGTGACGGACGGGGCGCTGTGCGGGCGGGCGGTGTCGCCGTGGCACTCGGTGGGGTGATCTGCCCGGTCGGCACCGTAGGGGCCGGAATGGGGTTTTGCACCGGTGCAGTCGCCACTTCGGCGCAGCCTGCCACCAATAGGGGTGCCAAGAAAACTAATCTCATGTTCCAAACCTCGTTATTCGCGTGGCGTCGGAGCAAGGGCCGACCATCTCGCAACAGGTAGGTCCATCCCGCGCGTCGCCAAGGGCAAGGCGCTTTGCATTTGCTGGAACCCGCCGATGGCACTACGGTAAGCGCCAGATTACGGAGTTCTCCCATGCGATTTTCGTTCAACCGCAAACGTTTCAAAGACCTCAGCGAACAAGAGGTGCTGGCGCTTGCTATTTCCTCCGAAGAGGACGACGCGCGCATCTATCGTGACTATGCCGAACGGCTGCGTGACGAATACCCCGACAGCGCCGCAATCTTTGACGGGATGGCCGAGGAGGAAAATGAACACCGCCGCCGCCTCATTGATCTGCACCGCAGCCGTTTTGGAGAGGTCATCCCCCTCATCCGGCGCGAGCATGTTTCTGGCTATTACGCCCGGCGCCCGGTCTGGCTGATCGAAAACCTGTCGCTGGAGCGCATCCGGCAAGAGGCCGCCGCAATGGAGCAGGATGCCGAGAAGTTCTACCTCGCCGCCGCGGCCCGCACCAGCGACGCCGCGACCCGGCAGCTTTTGGGTGATCTGGCCGCAGCCGAGGCAGGCCACCAAGGCAACGCACAGGATCTGACAGAACGGCACCTTGATGACGACAGCCGCAGCGACGAGGACAGCCGTGCGCATCGGCAATTCCTGCTGACTTGGGTGCAACCGGGTCTGGCGGGGCTGATGGACGGCTCTGTCTCTACCCTCGCCCCAATCTTCGCCACGGCCTTTGCCACCCATAACACTTGGACGACCTTCCTTGTGGGCCTTGCCGCCAGTGTGGGCGCCGGCATCTCGATGGGGTTTACTGAGGCCGCGTCGGATGACGGCGAGTTGTCGGGTCGTGGCTCCCCCATAAAACGCGGGTTGGCGTCGGGCGTGATGACCACTGTGGGTGGGCTGGGCCACGCCCTGCCCTACCTCATCACCGATTTCTGGACCGCCACCGTGGTCGCGATCATCGTCGTCTTTGTTGAGCTTTGGGCGATTGCATGGATCCAGAACAAGTTCATGGAAACACCCTTTTTCCGCGCCGCTTTCCAAGTGGTGCTGGGCGGCGCGCTGGTCTTTGCTGCCGGGGTGCTGATCGGCTCGGGCTAAGCAATGCTCCCTGCCCCATTGCACCCCGCGAGCGGGCTGGATAATGCTTGACCCATGGTCGCGATCTTCCTGAAAACCCTGCCGTTCTTTGCGCTGATCGGCCTTGGCTACTGGGCCGGGCGCACGCGGTTTTTCTCAGCCGAAGCGACGGCCTATCTCACCAAATTCGTCTTCTACTTCGCCCTTTCGGCGATGCTGTTTCGCTTTTCTGCCAACCTGTCACTGGCCGAGGTTTGGGACAGCCGCCTTGTCGCTGCCTACCTTTGGGGGACGGCTTTCGTCTATGCCATCGCGAGCCTCATTGGCTTCCTGCGCGGGCTCGACGTGGCGACCAACGGGATCGAGGCGCAATGTGCCGTGATCGGCAACACCGGGTTTCTGGGCGTGCCGATGCTGACGCTGCTCTTGGGGCCAGAGGCGATTGGCCCGGTGCTGCTGGCGCTGACCGTCGACATGATCATTTTCTCCAGCCTGATCGTGATCCTCATCACCGGCTCCCGCGAGGGGCAGTTGCGGCTGGCGACCTTCAAGATCGTCGGGCTCGGCCTGCTGAAAAACCCAATGATCGTCGCCATCACACTGGGGTTCCTTTGGTCCGGCTTCGGCATCCCGATCCCGGTGCCGCTGAACGAATTTCTGGCCATCCTAGGCGGGGCCGCCACCCCCGGGGCGCTCTTTGCCATTGGTGCCTCGCTTGCCTCTAAATCCGCCGAACGGATCGAGATCGCGGGCTGGCTGACCTTTTGCAAGCTCGTGCTGCACCCGCTGTTCGTGGCCTTTGGCGCGCTGTTCCTCTTCGGCGTCGACCCGTACAAAGCCGGGGTTATCATCGCCACGGCCTCTCTCCCGGTCGCGGGCAATGTCTATATGCTTGCCCAACACTACGGCGTCGCCCCTCAGCGGGTCTCTGCCGCCATTCTCGTCTCAACCACAGTCAGTATCGTTACCGTCAGCCTTGTCGTAGGCTGGGTCTCGGCCCTGTGACATACCCAATTTCGAAAGGAACGCTGCCATGAAGACCATCTCGGAAAACGCCTGTTTCGGTGGCACGCAGGGGGTCTATTCTCATGCGTCCGACGCCTGCGGCTGCGACATGACCTTTGGCCTCTTCCTCCCCGCCGAGGCGCAGGATGGCCCGGTGCCGGTGCTGTGGTATCTCTCGGGCCTGACCTGCACCCATGAGAACGCCATGACCAAAGCGGGCGCGCAGCTTTGGGCAGCCGAGCACGGCATCGCGGTGGTCTTCCCTGACACCTCCCCACGCGGCGAGGATGTGGCGGATGATGAGGCCTACGACCTCGGCAAGGGCGCGGGGTTCTATGTGAACGCGACGCAGCAGCCGTGGGCGAAAAACTATCAGATGTGGGACTACCTCGCCGATGAACTGCCCGGCCTGATCGGCGAAAACTTCGCCATTGATATGGAGCGGCAGGGCATCACCGGGCACTCCATGGGCGGCCACGGCGCGTTGACCTTGGCGATGAACCTACCGGGGCGCTTCCTGTCGGTCTCCGCCTTCGCGCCGATCACCCATCCGACGTCGAGCGATTGGGGCAAGAAACAACTCAGCGCCTATCTCGGCACGGATGAAACCACATGGGCCAAGCATGACAGCACTCTGCTGATGCGCGAAAAAGGCTTCGATGGCCCGATCCTGATCGACCAAGGCAGCAGCGATCAGTTCCTTGATCTGCTGAAACCCGAAGCACTGGCCGAAGCCATGACCGCCAAGCGGCAACAAGGCACCTTCCGGATGCAACCGGGCTATGACCACAGCTACTTCTTCGTGGCGAGCTTCATGGAAGACCACATCGCCTTCCACGCCGATGCGCTCTATGCGGGCTAAACGATGACCGCACTTTATATCGACGCCGACGCCTGCCCGGTCAAAGCCGAGGCCGAGCGGGTCGCAACGCGTCACAAGGTCAAGATGTACCTCGTCTCCAACGGCGGCTTGCGCATGTCGCAGAACCCGCTGGTGGAAGTGGTGATCGTGCCTGACGGGCCCGACATTGCCGACATGTGGATCGCCGACCGCTGCGGCAAGGGCGATGTGGTGGTGACCGGGGACATCCCACTGGCCGCGAAATGCGTCGAGGCGGGGGCGCGGGTGCTGAAACACAACGGCGAAGCGCTGACGCAGGCCAATATCGGCAATGTGCTGGCGACCCGTGATCTGATGACAGACCTGCGTGCCGCCGACCCTTTCCGCCAAGGCGGCGGCAAGGGGTTTACAAAGGCCGACCGCTCCCGCTTTCTCGAGGCATTGGAGCGGGAGTTGCGCGCAGCGGCGCGGGGTTAGCCTGCGTTAAAGAATTGTTAGGGCAAGTGATATGACACCACAGGCAGTCGTTTTCGACATCGGCAATGTGCTGATCGAATGGCAACCGGAACGCTTTTACGACAGCGTCATCGGCCCCGACCGCCGCCGCGCCATGTTCGACGCGGTGGACCTGCACGGCATGAACGACCGCGTCGACAGCGGCGAAAACTTCCGCGACACGATCTATGCCACGGCTGAGGAATACGCCGATTGGCGAGATGAAATCCGCCTCTGGCACGACCGCTGGATTGAGATGGCCGCCCCGGTGATCGACCACTCCTTGCGGCTGATGAAAGCGCTTCAGGCGCGTGGCGTGCCGGTCTTCTCGCTCACTAATTTTGGCATCCAGAGCTATGACCACGCGGCGACGCACTATCCTTTCCTGCGCGAATTTGACCGCGATTTCATCTCGGGCCATCTGGGCATGATCAAGCCAGGGCCTGCCATCTACGAGGCGGTGGAGCAGGGCAGCGGCCTGCCGCCCGAAGCGCTCATCTTCACCGATGACCGCGCCGACAACATCGCCGCCGCCGCCGCACGCGGCTGGCAGACGCATCACTTCACCGGGCCGCAGGGCTGGGCCGACCGGCTCGTTCACGCCGGGCTACTGAGCCGGGAGGAAGCCGCATGACCGTGATCCCCAATATCTCTTTCGACGAAGGCGAAGCGCTACTGGACTGGATCGCGCTCACCGACGCATTGGCGGCGGGCCATGACCTGCCAAAGGCCGAGATTGGTGATACCTTCCTCTATCGCGGCAAGGACACGCTTCTCAGCCGCGCGGCATGGATCGACGGGCTGGGCATTGCGGTGAAATCCGCCACGATCTTCCCCGGCAATCCCGACCGCGAAGTGCCGATGGTCAATGGTGGCGTGTCCCTCTTTGATGACGAGACCGGCACGCTTGCCGCCATTGTCGACTTCCACCTCGTCACCAAATGGAAAACCGCCGGAGACAGCCTGCTCGCCGCCCGCCGACTGGCGCGCCCCAACAGTGAAAACATCCTGATCGTCGGTGCGGGCACCCAAGGCCGTGCGCTGCACGCCGCCTATTCCGCAGCCTTCCCAAAGGCGCGTTTCACCGTCTGGAACCGGACGCCCAAGAACGCAGAAGCCATGGCGGCCGAGCTTAAGATCAACGTGGCCACCGACCTCGAACAAGCTGTACGCGCCGCCGATATCGTCACCTCTGCTACCATGTCGACTGACCCGCTGATCATGGGCGACTGGCTGCAACCTGGCCAGCACATCGACCTCATCGGTGCCTACCGCCCCGACATGCGTGAGGTGGACGACACGGCGCTGCTGCGCGCGCGGGTCTTCGTCGATAGTTTCGACACCACGATCGGCCATATCGGTGAAATCAACATCCCGCTGGAGGCAGGCACCATCCCCCGCGACCACCTGATCGCGGATTACTACGACCTCGGGGTCTTCACCCGCCAAAGCGATGACGAAATCACCCTGTTCAAAAACGGCGGCGGCGCGCATCTGGACCTGATGACCGCGCGGCACATCCTCGAACGCTGGCGCGCGCGCTAAGCGGTCACCAGCCCCTCAAGCCGTTTCTCGCGGATCGGCAGATGCACCACGGCGCTGAACGCCCCCACGGCCACGCCGACCCACCAGACGCCGGTGTAGCTGCCATAGATGTCATACATCCGCCCGCCCAGCCACACGCCGAGGAAGCTGCCCAACTGGTGGCTGAAAAAGACGATCCCATAAAGCGTGCCCATGTAGCGCAGCCCGTAGATATGCGCGACCAATCCGCTGGTCAGCGGCACTGTGGCAAGCCAAAGCGCCCCCATACCGACAGAGAATAAGATCACCGTCATCGGCGTGATCGGAAACATGATAAAGGCCGCTGCGATCACCGTGCGCCCCACGTAAATCCCCGCCAGCAGGTATTTCTTGGAATAACGTTTGCCCGCCCACCCGGCGAGCAAAGTGCCCGCAATATTTGCGAGGCCAATCAGCGAAATCGCCACCGCACCGAGCGCCGAGGTGGTCGTGATTCCGATGTTATGCAGCACGCCACCGGCCAAAATCGGACCGCACATCTCGGTCACGAAAGCCGGGAAATGCGCGGTGATAAAGGCAAGCTGGTAGCCGCAGGAGAAGAAGCCAAGAAAGATCAGCGTATAGGACGGATCGCGGAAGGCTTTGCCGAGGATCTGGCCCATCGACTCTTCCAGCTCTGCCCGGCTGGCCATCGCAGGCGCGCGCATCATCGGCAGGGTCAGCAGCATCGCAAGGATCACACCCGCGAAACTGACAAAGGTCATCTGCCAAGACATGAAGCTGAGCATCCACTCCGCCACCGGCGCGCCAAAGACCTGTCCCGCACTCCCCGCCGCCGTGGCAATCGCCAGCGACATGGAGCGATTGTCATCCGACGCGGCGCGGCCCACCACGGCCAAGATCACGCCGAACCCGGTCCCCGCGATGCCAAAACCCACCAGCCACGCATAGGTCTGATGCTCAATCGGTGTGGCGGAATTGGCCGAGAGCAGCAGACCCACGGCATAGACGACCGCTCCGATGATGATCGCCTTTCGGTCGCCAATCTTTTCCGCCAGCGCCCCAAAGATCGGCTGGCCGATGCCCCAGGCAAGGTTCTGGATCGCGATGGCGAGGGAGAATTCGCTCCGCGCCCATGCGAATTCCTCGGCAATCGGGATTTGGAAAACACCGAAGGAGGCCCGCACGGCAAAGCTGACCATGATGATGATACATCCGACCATCAGGACCGGGGTGAACAGGGGCGCGCGGCTTTGCATGGAGGAAATCCTTTCCGCGGCAGATTATGAGTTTCCCCGCCGCCGTCAATTGCGCATCCGTAAGGCCAAAGACTGGCCAGCCCGCCCGCGCTGACGTAAACCCTGCCTAACAAAGCAAACGGGATCCCCATGGACGAGATCGACAACAAGATCATCGCAGAACTGCGCCGCGACGCACGCATGTCCTATTCCGCGCTGGCGGCCACCACCGGTCTGTCGCGGGTGACGGTGCGGGCGCGGGTGGAGCGGCTGGTCAGTTCCGGTGCAATTTTGGGCTTCACGCTGATCCTGAAAGAAGACATGCGCCACAGCCCAATCCGGGGTCATACCCTCTTGGCCATCGAAGGGGCGGGCACCGACCGGATCAAACGCATCCTTGCGGGCATGCCCGCGGTACAGGCGATCCATTCGACCAATGGTAAATGGGATTTGATTGTCGAGACGGGGACCGAGACCGTCGAAGAGTTGGACAGCGTGCTGGGACAAATTCGGCGCATTCAGGGGGTAAGCTCAAGCGAGACGAACTTGCTCTTGGCCACGCAGATGACGGTCACGAAATAACCTATTCGGCAGATAGCACCACCACTTCGACCCGCCGGTTTCGTTCGCGGCCTGCTTCGGTCAGGTTGCTACCGCGGGGCGCGAGATAGCCGGCCCCCCGCGCCTCCAGCCGGTCAGGGTCGACATCATAGCTCTGCACCAACCGTTCCCGCACCGCCTCTGCGCGCTTGCGCGAGAGGACGGTGTTCGCCTCCAAACTACCCACCGCATCGGTATGCCCCACCAGCGCCACGCGCAGGCCGGGGTCTGCCTTTAGCAGCTCGGCCAAACGCTCCAAGGTGGCAAAGGGGCCGGGACCAAGCGCCGAGGTGCCGGTTTCGAACTCCAGCCGGGTGAGCACCACATGCCCCTCAGCCTTTAGCGTCGCCGCGAGGTCGCCCGTTGCCGTGGCAAGTGGCACCTCAGCGGTTGCTTCGGGCGCAATCGGCGTGCTCTCTTCCTCCGACGCTTCACCGCTTCGGGCTTGGATGATCTGGACATAGGCCGAGGTCGCAGCCGTGCTGGCAACGATGCTGATCGCCTCGGTCGGCGTTCCATCGTCCGCCCTGCGCAGGGCGGTGATGAAGTGGAAAGCGCGCAGGTTGACGTACATGTTCGGCCCCGGCAGCACCTCCACTGCAAAGCGGAAATCAAAGCCGCCGCATTCCCGCGCAGCACAGTCGAGCACGATGTCAAAGCCCGCTTCATTAAGCTGCCGCCGCAGCGGGCGCATCACCTGCAAGGCGGTCAGCCCCGGCGTGTCCATCCGCCAAGCGGCGCGGCGCACGGGGCCGTCCACATTGACCCGCGCTACCTGCCCCTCGGCATAGACCCCGACCGGTGCCGCATAGCGATCCGGCGCGGTGTTACGCTCTGCCGTCAGGCGCGCGGTGCTGGGCAGCACCAGGTCAAGCGCCGCAGCCGGGGCCGCCAGCAGCAACCCAAGCAAAGCCGCAGCGACGCCCGCCCGGCTCATCGCGCCTGCGCGTGGTAATCGTCGTTTGGCCGCATGTCAGTGGCGCTGGCCACCCGGTTGGTCATATTGAAGAACCCTGCCACGCTGGCGATGTCAAAGATATCCCGGTCGGTGAAACCTGCATTGCGCAGTGCCTGACGGTCGGCCTCCTCGACCTTGGCGCTGGCCTCGGTCAGCTTGACCGCGAAATCCAGCATGGCGCGTTGTTTGGCACTGATCTTGGCCACGCGGTAGTTCATTACCAGCGCTTCGCCCAATTGCGGATCACCGGAAAGCTCGCGCACCGCCGCGCCATGGGCCACGAGGCAGTAGTAGCATTTGTTGACCGAGGACACCGCTACCGCGATCATCTCACGCTCAAGTTTGGCCAGCGCGCTATCGCCCAGCATCAGATCGTTATACATGCCCGCAAAAGCGTTCAGCTTGTCGATGTCAAAGGCATAGGCCCGCAGGACATTCGGCACCATTCCGAGCTTTTCCTGACAGACGTCGAAATACTTCTGCGTCGCCTCGGGCAGCGGATCGACCATCGGCAGATCAAGGGCGGTGGGCATGTCGTTGGCCATGGTCTTGTCCTTTACTCAGTGCTTTGACGGTAATGATAGTGCCCGACCGGGGCAAAGCCCAGTTTGGCGTAAAGCGCCTGCGCGCGGGTGTTGGTATCGACGCAGAGCACCGACAGGCGCGTGGCCCCTTGCGCCTGCCCCCAATGGGCGGCGGCCCGCATGATCCAAGTGGCCACGCCTTGGCGCTGTTGATGCGGCAGCACTTCGACGGCGTGGACCATGCAGATGTCTTCGTGCACCCCGGCAAAGGCCACGCCCGCGGGTTTCTCGTTCCAGCGGGCAAGGATGCCTGTTTTGGTCGCGGCGCGGTCCATCACGGCAAGACGCGCAGGGCCGACCCCTCCGGCGGCCCAGACCTCGGCCATGATCGCCAGCGGCTCCCAAATGCAAAAGGCGGTGACCGGGGGCATTGGTATATCGGTGAGGCGGGTGATCGGCAGGCTCAGCACGATGACCGGGTCGACCACGTCGTAGCCCCGCGCGGCCAGCAGCGCGTCGAGGTCATCTTCCCCCGCGCGAACCATGAACAGCGGGCGCTGGTCCATCTCGCGCATCGCCGCTTCGGCAGCCGGAATGTCGGCATCGGAGATCGCCCCACGCGCTGTCGCCGCCGAGACGCGTTTGCCGCCACCCTGCCCTTCGCGCAGGGTCCATGGCCCATGATCAAACCGCCGCGCGGCGGGCCAAGTCGCGTCGCCCGCGTCGAAAAACGCCTGCGCTTCGCTCATGCGAAGGCGGCCTTGAGCTTGACCATCGCCGCTTCGACCATTCCCGGATCGCTGCCCCGGATCACCACATGCGCGCCATAGATACCGTCTTTTTGGAACGGGTAGCTGCCCATCGACAGGTGCGGGTATTCCTCGGCCAATGCGCCCAAGGGTCCGGCAATATCCCCCTCGCCCCGGTCGATGCGCAGGGTCTCACTGATCAGGGGTTGGCCGCCTGTCAGCCCCGGCAAAACGCTTGCGACCATCGCCTGAAAGACCGTGGGCACCCCGGCCATGACATGCACATTCTCAACCACGAAACCGGGCGCGGCAGAGACCGGGTTGTCGATCAGCGCGGCGCCCTCGGGGATACGCGCCATGCGCAGGCGGGCCTCGTTCATCTGAGTGCCCGCGCGGGTGTAGTGTTCGGCCAGTATCTCGCGGGCATCCTCGCGCACGTCGATGTCGCGGTTAAAGGCGGCGGCGATGCAGTCGGCAGTGATGTCATCATGGGTCGGCCCGATGCCGCCCGAGGTAAACACATGCGTATAAACCGCCGAAAGTGCCTGCACGGCGGCGATGATCGCACCATGATCATCCGACACCACGCGCACCTCTTTCAGATCAATCCCCACTTTCGTCAACTCCCCCGCAAGGTGATGCATATTGCTGTCGCGGGTCCGGCCCGAAAGGATTTCGTCGCCGATCACGATCATCGCGGCGGTGGGGTTTGACATGGGGCGGCTCCTTGAGGATGGCGTCCCTTCGGTATAGGCCGCGTGCCATGCGCTTTCAAACCCAACTTGTTCCCGCCCGGCTGATCCGCCGCTACAAACGCTTTCTGGCTGATTGCAGGCTAGAGGAGACGGGCGAGGAAGTGATCGCCCATTGCGCCAACCCCGGCTCTATGATGGGGCTGGCGGAACCGGGCAGCCGCATCTGGCTGGAGCCGAACGATGATCCGAAGAAAAAGCTGAACTATGGCTGGCGGCTAGTTGACCACGAGAATGGGCATTTCACGGGTGTCGACACCGCCCTGCCCAACCGCGCGATGAAGGCGGCGCTCATTGCGGGCGAAGTGGCTCCGCTCGCGGCTTACACCGAGGTGCGGCCCGAGATGAAATACGGCGAGAACTCCCGGATCGACTTCCTGCTGCGTGGCGATGGGCTGCCTGAAGCCTATGTTGAGGTGAAATCAGTCACCCTTTCGCGCCAAACGGGTCTGGCGGAGTTTCCCGACAGCGTGACCGCGCGCGGGGCGAAGCACCTTGGGGAATTGGCGAAGGTCGCACAAGCCGGGCACCGCGCCGTGCTGCTCTATCTGGTGCAACGCACCGATTGCACGCAGATGCAGCTTGCCGCAGATATCGACCCGACCTATGCCGCCGCATCTCAGGCTGCCCGTGCGGCGGGGCTGGAAATCTACGCCATCGGCACCCATATCACGCCCCAAGCCGTCACACTGGCGCAACCGATCCCCTTTGCGGGCTGAGCTGCACTGGCCCTTGCCGGAAAGCCACGCTAAATAGGAGCGAACACAAGGATGGAGAGAGCGGTGAACAACGCACACCGAGGCCGCCAGACGCGCGACGGCATTCGCATTTACGAGCCTTCGGATCACGCCGGGATGCAAGCGGCGGGCCGTCTGGCCGCCACGATCCTCGACGAGATTGCGGAACATGTCTTCCCCGGTCAAACCACCGGGGAACTGGACCGCATGATCGAAGAGAAGGTCAACGCCGCTGGCGCGAAATCCGCGACCATTGGCTATAAGGGCTACCAGCACGCCAGCTGCATCTCGGTGAACCATGTGGTTTGCCACGGCATCCCGAGCGACAAGAAATTAAAAGACGGCGACATCCTGAACATCGACGTGACCGTGATCGTCGATGGCTGGTTCGGCGACACCAGCCGCATGTATGTGGCAGGCAAGCTTTCACGCAAGGCCGAGCGTTTGATCAACGTGACCCACGACAGCCTGATGCGCGGTATCGAGGCGGTGAAACCGGGCAATACCTTTGGCGATATCGGCCATGCCATCCAGACATTTGTCGAAGGCCACCGCATGTCGGTCGTGACCGACTTCTGCGGTCACGGGTTGGGGCAGGTCTTTCACGCGCCGCCTAACGTGTTGCACTATGGCCGCCCCGGTACGGGTGCTGTGCTTGAGCCGGGCATGTTCTTTACCATTGAGCCGATGGTGAACCTTGGCCGGGCGGAGACCAAGACCTTGGCCGACGATTGGACAGCGGTGACCCGCGACAAATCCCTCTCGGCGCAGTTCGAACATTCGGTCGGCGTGACAGAAGATGGGGTTGAGATCTTCACCCTATCGCCCGGCGGATTGTTCCACCCGACGTACAAGACCGACTAAAATGCGGTGGGGGCAGTGCCCCCGCCCGCCTATGCGTCGATGGCAACCAGATGATTGTCCCACGCCCGCGCGGCGGTAGTGAGCCGTGACAGCGCGGCCTCTTGCAGCGACAGAATACCGCCCAGCCCATCCGTTGCGACGAACCCGCCCCGGCCCGGCGCCAGCCCGCAGACATCGGCGCGGCGGTGGCTGGCGAGGAAACCACCTTCATTGTCAAACAGATGCAGCCGCCCGCCGCGCGGTGACGTGATGCCGACCGACCCGCCATCTGCGGAAAATGCCACGCTGCCTGCGTAGCCTTCCATGGCGATTTGCTCGGCCAGATCGGCCTCCGCTAGGATCGCTGACTGCCCGCGCCGGTGCAGCCCCAATAACGGCACGCCATCGCCCGGCTCCCCCTGCCATTGCATGGCAAAAGCCACCTGCCCGTCAGGGGCCAGCGCCAGATGGCGGATCGAATTGAGGTGCAGGTCATCGGGCAGTTCGACCTGCTCCAGCATCTCGCCCGAGAGGGTGACATAGGACAGGTTAGGCCGCATATCGTCGATGTTCAGCTTTTCCCGCCCGCTGTCGGGATGGGTGTGGATGCCGCCATTCGCCACCACCAGCACATCCTCGGCCCAGCGGCGGATTTCATGCGGGCCGATCCCGCCTGAGGCGATCTCTCCGATCCGGGCATAGCCCTCTGCGCGGGACCACAGTCCGATGCGCCCTTCGCCCGTGTCGATGTCATTTTCGCTGGTGACGAGGATGGCCCCGCCCTTAAGATACGCCCCATGTCCGTAGAAATGTCGCCCCTCCGGCGCGTCGAGCCGATGGGACACACGGCCCTGCACACAGTCAATCACCAGCGCGAAACGCCCCGGTCGGCGGGCAAAGGCGACCGCTTCGGGCGCGGTGGGATGGGCGGCGGCGGCATGGCCCCGGTCGGGCAGCGGAATGCGAAAGATGTCATGGCCGGTCCAGTCCAATCCGAAAAGCGCATAGGCCCCGGAAGGTTCGCGCGCGGCGGCAAGGTAGGCAGGGCTACCAGCGGCGGCCCAGCCCATACGCGGCAGGCCAGTGGCAGCGGCCAAACCGGCGAGGAAATGGCGGCGCGAGGGCATCAATCGCCATCCGCCGAGTTGAATCCGACCGTGACGCCAAGCGCCGGGGCGATCTCAGCGCTCACGGCCTCGGCAATGGCAAGCACGTCATTTTGCAGAGCCTCGACCCGGATACGGCTTATCGGGTCGGCCACTCCGGCTAGAACCGGGTCTTCCAAGGCGCGGGCGGCGGTGAGCGCGCGGTTAAAGGCGGCATCGGTTTCAGGCGTGGGCTGGTCCGACAGGGCGCGCGCAAATTCCTGCAATGCTTCAAGCGACAGCACCACGTTGCGCAGGCTGCGGCCCGAGCGGCGCGCCTCGGCCACCTGCGGTTTGGGGGCGTCAAAGCTGCCCATCGGACGGTCCAAACGCTGGTCGGCGATGAACTCCAACCCGGTTGCGAGGGCGGTGTAAAGCGCCTGTGACGCCTCGCGCGGGCTGAGGAAACGGCTGTTCCCCGCCGCCCCGGCGCTGCTGAGCGTCGTGGCGAAATCCTCACGCCATGCGGTGTCGACCTCGCGCCCCAGCCCGGCCAGATCGGCCGCCATCGCTTGGGCCAATGCGCAGCTATAGCTATCGGCCCCGTAGCCTGCGAAGTCTTCGTCATAAAGCAGCCGTTCCAGCGCAAAGAGCCCGCGCGCGGCGATGGAGACCTCGGCGTACTTCCCGCTTGTCGCAATCGGGTCTTCCTCGGTCACCAGTCGCGCCACGCTGCGCCCCACCATGCCGCGCGTGTCAGGCCAAAAGGCGATGGCCAGCCCGCGCCCGTCTTCCTCCAACGGTCCAAGGGTCAGATGTGCGATGCCCATCCATGCGTCGAAAGCCTCTTGATAGGCCGGGCGCAAGGCCGTGTCGGTGCAATCGGCCTGCGCTGCAGCGTCGAGCGCCGCAGTGGCAGAGGCGAAACGCGCGGTGCCCGGGAGTGCGTGATCTTGGATCACGTCGTTTACCCCGGCGAGGGCGGGGGCGGCGGTCAGAAGGAAAGTGGCGGTCAGTAAGCTGCGCATCAAAGGCTCTCCAGATAGCGGATCAGGGCGTCACGGTCGGCTTTGGGCATGTCGACCACGGCATCGCGGGCGGGCTGGGCTTCGCCGCCGTGCCAGAGCACCGCTTCGAGCAGCGACCGCGCGCGTCCGTCGTGCAGGAATTGGGTATGGCCGTTGACCTGCTCGGTCAAGCCGATGCCCCAGAGCGGCGCGGTGCGCCATTCGCGCCCATTCGCGCGGCCCTCGGGACGGTTGTCGGCCAGCCCTTCGCCCATGTCATGGAGCAAAAGATCGGTCATCGGCCAGATCAGCTGGAAACTTTGCTCGGGCTGGTCCTCCAACCGTTCGGTCACGAATTTCGGCTGGTGACAGGAGGTGCAGCCAACCTCATGGAACACCGCCTTGCCGCGCAGCACCTCGGGCGCGCCGACATCGCGGCGGGCGGGCACGGCAAGGTTGCGGCTGTAGAAGGTCACCAGATCCAGCCCCTCGGCGTCAATCTCTGTCCCGCGCGCGTCACCGTCCCCATGCGGGGCCTCGCGGCAAGCGGTCTGTTCGGTTGTGCAATCGCCCCAAGCTGCGTCGAAGATGGGGGATGAAACGCCAATGTCCCCCGCAAAGGCGCTAGCGGATTGCTCGCGGATCGTCGGCGCGCCAGCTTTCCAACCGAAACGACCCAACATCGGGCGCGCGTGTTCAAAGGACCAGACGATTTGCACGCGGCCCGAGATACCGTCTCCATCAGCGTCTTCGGGGTCTGCGAGGGCCAATATGTCTGCCGCTGGGATCGCCTCAAGTAGGCCCAAGCCGATCATCGGCGACGCCACACGCGGGCTGAGCATCGCGCCCTCGGCCAAGGGGCCATAGCCGAGGTCTTCGGCGCGGTAGGTTGGGCGGCGCAGGCTAGCGGTTTCACCCTCCGACAGGCTGACTTCCACCTCTTCATAGCGCACATCCAGCCGATATTCCGCCGGATGCCCCGCCACGCCGAAATCCTGCAATTGGCCGCCATAGACCGGATCGGGCCGCGTGCGTGGGGTGCTATCGCCCACCGACAACAGAAACGCCTCGATCTCGCTCATCGCCTCTTCCGGCGGCATGGGGACAGAGATGCGTAGGAACATCGACACCGCGTCATCCTCCGGCCCTTCGGGGGGATGGCCACGCCCGTCTTTCAGGTGGCAGCGCTGACAAGAGCGCGCGTTGAAAAGCGGGCCCAAGCCGTCAGAGGCAAGGGTGGAGGACGGCGACGACACCCAGAGCTTTTTGAACAGCCCGTTGCCCACCTTGAAGTCCAACTCCCGCTCAAAGGGGATGTTGGCTGAAGGCAGCGAAAACGCATCGGCATTGCCGCGCGGGCTGACCGTAGCAGCGCCTGCGGGGTTCGTCTCGAAGGGTTCAGGTTTGTCGAATTCGGTCGCGGGGGCCGTCACTTTGGCAATCCGGGCGGCCTCTTCGGCGGTGCGGGGGATCACATTCAGATGCGGCGCATCAAGGTCCGACGGAGCGGCGAAGACAGTCGTGGCAGCGGTGGCCAAAAAGAGTTGGATTAAGTAACGCATGGCGGCAGCCTTGGATCTTGGAGCGACGGGCACGGCATCCGGCGCGCCCGTCGTTCCGTATCCCCTCGGCCCCAAATGCGGCGCGGGGGGCAGGTGGATTTATTGGAAAACCGCGTCCGGCGCGTCGAGGCTGTCGGACCCTTCGAAGGCGATCTGGTCACCGCCCAGAACGGTCACGGCGCGCTCGATCGCGCGGGTCTGGTTTACCAGCGCATCGACCGCGCCCATGATCAGCGCTTCGCCTTCGGCATTGCCGCGCTCAAGCATCATGTCATAGCTGAACCCCGCTTCGGCGGCGGTCTTGATCTGGCCTAGCTCCATCATGGAGGCGTTCAGCTTGGCGCGCAGGTCTTCGTCGACACCGGCATCGGCACTGGCCACCAGATCGGACAGCGACGCGCCCGAGACCACACGCCCATCAACGCGCAGATATTCGCCCAGATAGACGTTCCGCACGCCCAGACCGTCGTAGTAGTGGCTGTTGTGGGTATTGTCGGAAAAGCAATCATGCTCTTCCTCGGGGTCGTTCAGCATGACGCCCAGCTTCATCCGCTCCCCGGCCTGTTCGCCGTAGGAAAGCGAGCCCATGCCGGTCAGGATCGCGTCGATCCCGGCGTCTTCGTCGGCCAGCACGGCAGTGCGCGCCTCACCGCCTTCGGCCCATTGCCCGGCCATCCATTCCAGATCGCTGACCAAAAGATCGGTGGCGGCCTTGAGGTATTGCCCGCGGCGGTCGCAATTGCCGCCGGAGCAGTCGTCGCCCGCTGCGTAGTCGGTCCAAGGACGGTCGCCCGCGCCGTGGTCGGTGCCGTTCAGGTCTTGGCCCCAGAGCAGGAATTCGATGGCGTGGTAGCCGGTGGCGACATTGGCCTCGACCGCTCCCGCCTCATGCAACTGCCCTTCGAGCAGTTCGGGCGTGATCTCGGTGGCGTCCACCTCTTCCCCGCCGAGCGTGAAGGTTGGGTTGGCAATGACATTCAGCACCGCGAGCTGGTTCTCATCCGTCTCACCGCCATAGGAGGCGTCGACATAGTCGATCAGACCTTCGTCCAGCGGCCATGCGTTTACCTTGCCTTCCCAATCATCGACGATTGCATTGCCAAAGCGGAACACCTCGGTCTGCTGGTAGGGCACGCGAGCGGCCAGCCATGCGGTTTTCGCAGCCTGAAGCGCTTCGGCCGAGGGTGTGGCGATCAGCGTCTCGACGGCGGCTTGCAGCGTCTGCGCAGTAGCCAGGCTGTCTTCGTAGCCCGCCTGCGCGATGTTGGCATAGGTGCCAAGCACCTCGGCCTTGTCTTGTGCAAATGCCGGAGCGGCGGCGCATGTGATCAGCGCAATGGCCGTGGTCGCTTTGAGGCGCATCGAATGTCCTTCCTTGAAAATCACCATGGTCCCGACGCAGAGCGCGCCGGGCCTTCGGGCAATAGGTGACTTATTCTGTCGGAAAAGACAAGGATCAACCTGAGAGGGGATAGCGCTCGGCAAAAAGCGCTTAGCTTGCAGCCCTTTGCAGCAGCGTCACATGGGTATCGCCGTATTTGCGCGTGTCGATCCGGGCGAATCCCTCGGGCGCGTGCATGGGCGCGCTTTCCTCCCAAACGATCATCGCGCCGGGTGCAAACCAACCGCCTTCGGCTGCCGCAACAAGCGCCTTTTGCCCCATGGATTTGCCATAGGGCGGGTCAAGGAAGACCAGATCGAAAGGGTCCTGTGCGCATGGCCCCAGCCGCGTCGCGTCATTGCGCAGCAGCCGCGTTTCCGCCTCTGCCTCTAGTTTGCGCATGTTCTCTCCGATCAACTGTTGGCCTGTCCGGCCATTCTCAACAAAGCAGACCGACACGGCTCCGCGCGACAAGGCCTCAAACCCAAGCGCGCCGGTGCCTGCGAACAGGTCCAACACCCGCGCGCCCTCGATCACATCGTGATGGGTCAACATCGAAAAAAGGCTCTCGCGCACCCGGTCCGAGGTCGGGCGCAGATGCGCTCCGGCGTCGCCCTTGCCAAGCGCGGCAAGCGGTCGGCCACGGTATTTCCCGGCAATGATCCTCATGCTTTCAGCAGAGCCTTAAGGTCGGTATCAGGGTCCGCGACCAGCGCGGGATCAGGCGATTTCCCCGCCTCGATCAACCGTTTACCCACCATGTAACCACGTGGGTCGTTCGCAGCATCCACGGCCAGCAGGGTGTCACCAAGGTAGTACCAGAAGGAAGCGCTGCCTTCGCCAAGGCGGGTGACCACGCGGTCATAGCCTGCGTTCAGCCCGGCGATTTGCAGCTTCACATCATATTGGTCCGACCAGAACCACGGTTTGGCAATGTATTCCTTACCCGCGCCGAGGATGTTTTCAGCGACCACCTCGGCCTGATCGATGGCGTTGGGCACGCTTTCCAAACGGATACGCCCGCCGCGATAGGGGAAAGAGGTGCAATCCCCCGCCGCCCAGATGCCCGGCACAGTCGTGCGGCCCTGTGCGTCGACCTTGATGCCGTTGTCGATCTCGATCCCTGCTGCCTTGGCCAGCGCGATGTCGGGCTCAATGCCCACGCCGGTGATGACGAAATCGGCGGCGATCTCTGTCCCGTCGCTCAGCCGTGCGCCGGTAACGTGGCCTTCGCCCAACAGCCGTTCCAGCCCCACGCCTTCGCGCAGCGTGACACCGTGGCCTTCATGCAGGGCACGGAAATAGTCACTGGTCTCGGGCGCTGCGACGCGCTGCAGGATGCGGTCGGCCATCTCCACCAGCGTAACCTCAAGCCCCAGCTTGGCCGCCACCGCCGCTGCCTCCAGCCCGATGTAGCCGCCGCCGACGATCACCACTTTCGCGCCTTTCACGAAACGCGGGGCCATCGCATCGACATCGGCCAAATCGCGCACGGTAAAGACGCCATCCAGCGCGCCGCCTATCGCGGCGGGCAAGCGGCGCGGGGTTGAACCGGTGGCGAGCACCAGCGCGTCATAGGCGATCTCGCCATCTGTGGTCGTAAGAACGCGCGCTTCGGGGTCAATCGCCGTAACGCGGCAGTTGGTTTTCAGGGCGATCCCTTGGTCGACATAGAACGCCTCGGGCCGCAGAAACAGCCGCTCCAGTGTGATTTCCCCCAGCAGATACCCTTTGGAGAGAGGCGGACGTTGGTAGGGCGGGCAGGGCTCCGCGCCGATCAGGGTGATTTTCCCGTCAAACCCACCATTGCGCAGTTTCGCCACGCAAGAGGCTCCCGCCTGCCCGGCTCCAATCACCATAACATGCTGCATCTGCCCACCCCCGTTTGATCTGGTCTCAGTCGCGGTCAAAGCCTATATCTGGCCCCAAGACAACCGCAATGACAGGAGAGGCTATCCCATGACAATTTCTCAAGGTTCGACACTGCCGGACGCGAAACTGGTTCAGATGGGCGCCGATGGGCCCGAGCCGGTGCAGATGGCTGACAAGCTTAAAGGCCGTAAGGTTGTGATCTTTGCCGTACCGGGTGCCTTCACGCCCACCTGCCACTCTGCCCATGTGCCGAGCTTCGTGCGCACCAAGGATCAGTTCGACGCTAAAGGCGTGGATGAGGTGATCTGCATCTCCTGCAACGATCCCTTCGTGATGAAGGCGTGGGGCGAAGTGACTGGCGCGACCGAGGCCGGGATCACAATGCTTGCCGACGCCAGCAGCGAGTTCACCCGCGCCATCGGCATGGCATTCGACGCCGAGGGCGCAGGCTTGATGGGGCGCTCAATGCGCTACGCGATGCTGGCCGAGGACGGGGTGGTGACGCTCTGGCAGCCGGAAGAAGCGCGTGGCACATGCGAGACGTCCGGCGGCGAGGCGCTGCTGGCGAATATGTGAGCGAAGGGCCGGCGTCTGGCCAGTCTAGACGCTGTCCTTGCCGAGGGATCGTCCGGCGGGGCGCCGGGCATCGCCCTCCCCCACTAGGAGGGCGATGCCAATCATTTCAGCCGGTATCGTAGTTCGGAGGACAGGTTACTCCGCCGCCTGCACGATGGTGCGGGTTGGGAACGGGATATCCACGCCACCCTCGTCCAGCGCCTCTTTGACCTTGCGGGTCATATCGGCCTTGAAGGCAAAGTAATCGCCCGCGCTGCACCAGACCCGCACAAGGAAATCGACGGAACTGTCGTTCAGATTATTGACCTGAATGAAAGGCTCAGGGTCAGTATGCGCACGCTCATCCGCCATGATCGTGCTGCGGATGATGTCTTCGGCGGTCTTGAGGTTCGCGCCATAGCCTACGCCAAAGGTCCATTCCGCGCGGCGCGTCGGGTTGACGGAATAGTTGGTGATGACATTGCCCCAAACTTCGGAGTTCGGCACAATCACCTGCACGTTGCTAAGGTCAGCAAGCACCGTGTAGTTCAGGTTGATCTGCTTCACAGTGCCCATCTCACCCGCAATCTCAACGAAATCGCCGATTTTAATCGGGCGAAAGAGGATAAGCATGACCCCGGCGGCCACGTTCGACAGGGTGCCCTGCAGGGCCAGACCGATGGCCAGACCCGCCGCACCGATAACCGCCACGACCGAGGTCGTCTTGACCCCGAAAGTGTTAAGCACAAACAAAACCGTAAAGCCCAGCACCACATAGCGCACGATCGAGGCCAGAAATTCGAACAGCATTTCATCAAGATGTTTGTGCCGCTTGCCAAGGTTCTCGACCCGGTGCTGCAGCCAACTGGAGATGATCCACCCCAGCAGCAAAATGACAATCGCGCCGATCACCGAGCCTGCCGCGCTGGCAAGGAACTCCAGTGTCAGCAGATCGGCAATCGTCTTTCCCTGCCACAGTTCGGTTTCAAACAAATCTTGCATTCGGTCTCTCCGTCAGTCTTTCCCGGCCCCAAAGAGACCATCCATCTTGCGTGCCAATTTCGCGTCGAGCGAACTTAGCCCATCCACGTCATGGGTGATCAACGTCACCTCCACGCGGTTGTAAACATTGTTCCATTCGGGATGGTGATTCCATTTTTCCGCCCAAATGGCCACCCTTGTCATCCAGCCAAAGGCGTCGGCGAAATCCTTGAACTTGAACGTCTTGTGGATCGCATCCCGGCTTTCGACCATCTCCCAGCCGGTATTGAACAACGGCTGCAGCAGCGTCTTGCGGGTCTCGATGCTTAATCTCTCGGTCATTCTTGTTCCTCGATCGTCGTCTTTTTGAAGGGGCCGTAGTCGGTCAGCACGCTGATTTCCTGATCCACGGCGTCACGCTCGGCCTGCAGATATTCGCCCACGGCAGAAGCAAAGCCCGGATCGCGCATCCAATGCAGCGACCATGTGGGCGACGGCAGATACCCCCGCGCGAGCTTATGTTCGCCCTGTGCGCCCGCCTCGACACGGGAAAGCCCATGGGCGATGGCAAAATCCATGGCGCGATAATAGCACAGTTCGAAATGCAAAAAGGGATGATGCTCGGTACAGCCCCAGTAGCGGCCAAAGAGCGTCTCCGCCCCGATAAAGTTCAACGCCCCGGCAACCCAACGCCCGTTCCGTTCGGCCAACACCAGCGCAATATTATCGCGCAGGCCTTCCTGCGCAAAGTCGAAGAATTCCCGCGTGAGGTAGGGTGAGCCCCATTTCCGCGCGCCGGTGTCTTGGTAGAACTGCCAGAAGGCGTCCCAATGCTCGGTTGCGATCTGGTCGCCTGTAAAAGTGTGGATGGTGCCGCCGAAATCCTGCGCCTGCGCGCGTTCCTTTCGAATATTCTTACGCTTGCGCGAGGAGAGACTGGCGAGGAACCCGTCGAAATCGGCATAATCCCGGTTGTGCCAATGGAACTGCTGGCTTTTGCGGCTCATCAAACCCAGTGCTTCGGCCCGCGCGACCTCCTGCTCGGTGCAAAAGGTCACATGCAGCGACGACAGCGCGTTGTTATCGGTCAGCTGCACCGCGCCCTGAACCAGCGCGGCGGTGCCTGTCTCTTCAAACTCGGGCCGCACCAAAAAGCGCCGCCCGGTGGCGGGCGTATGTGGCACCGCGATCTGCAGTTTCGGGTAATAGCGCCCGCCCGCCCGCTCATAGGCATGGGCCCAGTTATGGTCGAAAATATATTCGCCTTGGCTGTGCGATTTGGCATACATCGGCGCCACGGCGATCACTTGGCCTGCGATCCGCGCCATCAGATATTGTGGCTGCCAGCCCGTGCCGGGGCCCACCGATCCGCTCCGCTCCAGTGCTGAAAGAAAACGGTAAGTCGTGAAAGGGTCACGCGGACGGCCCCCATCCGCAGCCTCGGGACAGGCGCAGGCGTCCCAATCCTCTTGGCCGATCTGTGCCAGTTTCGGCACCACGGTAATCTCGATTTCCTGCGCGTTCATCTGAGCCTTGCCTGCCTTGCGTTCTATGTGTGGCCTTGGCCTCGCAGATCAAGGGCGCGGGCGTGGCAGATAGCCCTCAAAGGTTACGTTCTGGGCCACCTGACGCGCGATGTCCTCTTCGGCTTGGCTGCGGACCGTCCAGCAGAGCACCGCTGCCCCTGCGGCCGTTAGTTCCGCCACGCGAGGGCGGTTCAGGTCATTGGCTTCATGGCTGATGAAACAGGAACCACTCTCGGCGTAATCGGGAATCCCGCGCAGCCGGTCGCAGGTCGCTGCGGGCAGCGGCCATTCGTCGGGGCGGTAAGCACTGGTGGTCAATCCGCGCGGCACGTCGGGCAGCAGGCGCGCGAGTTCGCGCACCGAATGCGGGTTGAAAGACATTACCGCCAGATCACCGCGATAACGGCCAAGCCTTTCGGCGGCGGCGGCCTCAAGCGGGCCCACGTCCGACCCCATGCCACCATCCTGATCCTTGAATTCCACCAGCAGCGGCACCCGTCCTGCAACGAGGTCAAGGATCTCCTCAAGCGACGGGATCCCCTCATCGCTGCCTTCCAGCGGGATAGCCGCAAGGGCACTGGCCTCGCGCAGCCGGACCGCGCCGCGCTCTGGTGTCAGCCGCTCCAACGCATAGTCATGAAACACCATCGCCTTGCCATCGGCACTGAGTTGCAGATCAATCTCGATCCCGACGCCCGCCTTAACAGCCGCCCGCACGGCGGCGCGGCTGTTTTCGGGCCGTCCAGCGGTTACATCGTGCAGTGCGCGATGCGCGAGCGGAACCTCTAGGAATGCGGCCGGAAGGGTCATTCGATCTCGAAAATGCCTTCGATCTCAACGGCGACTCCCAGTGGCAGCGAGGCGGCGGAAACCGCCGAGCGGGCATGACGGCCCGCGTCGCCCAGAGCCTCAACCATGAAATCGGATGCGCCGTTGATGACCTTAGGCTGCTCGGTGAAATCGGCGGTTGAGTTCACGAAGCCGGTCAGCTTCACCACCCGCTTGAGCCGATCCAGATCGCCGTCACAGGCTGCACGAACCTGCGCCAAAAGGCTCAGGGCACAACTGCGCGCAGCGGCGGCTCCGGCCTCGACATCCATGCCATCGCCCAAACGCCCGGTGATCAACCCATCAGGCCCATTAGAGATCTGGCCCGAGACATAGATAGTATTGCCGGTGACCACGAAGGGCACGTAGTTCGCGGCAGGTGCGGGCGCGTCGGGCAGGGTAATACCGAGATCGGCGAGGCGGGCAGTCAGGGACATGGCGGGCTTCCTTTGGTTGGAGTCAGTCGGACGCTAACGGCCCGCTGCACAGAGGAAAAGCCCCTTTGCCACCTCTTCCGAATTGGGAAGCGCAGCTTTGGCTATCCCATTCCGGGTTCAGTCACCCGGTGATACCAGCAGGTCAAAGCCGCCCATACACAACACGGCGCGCTTCCCGCTTATGGGGAATTGATAATGATTTTGATAACCTAGCGCCATTTTTTTCTCGGGCCGCCGCCCCGACCGCCTTAGCGGTCGAGAAAGGTTGGCGCAGGCGCGCTGGCGCCGCTGCCACTGCTGCTGCCGCCAAAGATGTCACGCAAAACGCGGTCGATCACGTTGTCTGCGCCGCCCCCTCGGTTGCCGCCGCCCTGCGGTTGCTGCGGCTGGGGCTGCGGTTCCGGCTGCGCTTCACCAAAATTGCTGGGCGGTGCTGGGGCCAGCATCGGCAGTTCGGTGAGGGGCATCCCCTCATGCACACGGCTCATGGTTTCTCGCCAAATTTCCGCAGGCAGGCCACCACCCGTGACCCCTGTGAGCGGCGTGTTGTCGTCATAGCCCATCCAGACGCCGGCCACATAATCTGCCGAGAAGCCGACGAACCATGCGTCCTTGTTGGCCGAGGTTGTGCCGGTCTTGCCTGCCAGTTGACGCCCGCCAAACTGAGCGCGCTGGCCGGTCCCTTCGGAGATCACCTTCTCCATCATATAGACCAATTGGCGCGCGGCGTCTTCTTGGATCACACGCTCGTTGATACCGCCGCCGGTGCCCATCAACGGCTCCGTCTCGCCCAGCAGGCGCAGATCGACCAGCCCGTAGGGCGTCACCGAAGAGCCGCCGTTCAGGATGCCCGCATAGGCACCGGTCATCTCAAGCAGGGTGCTTTCCGATGCGCCAAGTGCCAGCGCCGGGCCTGCGGCCAGATCGCTTTTGATGCCGAACTGCGTGGCGACCGCACTCACCGTCTCGCGACCTACGCTTTCCGAGACTTTGACCGCCGGGATGTTCAGCGAGTCTTTCAGCGCGCCTGTCAGAGTTACGGGCCCTTTGAAATTTTTGGTGTAGTTCTTGGGGCACCACTCACCCGAACCGGGGATATTAAGACAGTAGGGTTCGTCCACGATGATGTCTTCGGGCGAATAACCCAGATCAAGCGCCGCGGCATAGATGAAGGGTTTGAAGGCCGAGCCGGTCTGACGCATCGCTTGTGTGGCACGGTTGAATGCGCCCGCGACCTTGGTCTTGCGCCCCCCCACCAGCGCGCGCACTGCCCCATCAGAAGACATCACGACAATCGCCGCCTGCGCTTTGGAGGTGTCGCGGACCTTATTCTCGAAGATCCATTTCAGCCCGTCCTCAGCGGCGCGCTGGATGCGCTGGTCGAGGGTGGTTTTGATGATGACGTCTTCGGTGGTGTTGCGGGTAAAGAATTCTGGCCCCGAGGACATGACCCAATCGGCAAAGTAACCGCCCGCTTCGGCCTCTGCGGCCTCGGACAGTTGCGCAGGGTTGGCGATGGCCTGATCGGCCTCTGCGGCAGACAGATAACCCTGCTCTTCCATCAGCCGGATCACCGTAGCGGCGCGGCTTTGCGAGCGGTCAAGGTTGTTGGTGGGCGATAGCGTGGTAGGCGCTGTAAGCAAACCCGCCAGCATCGCCCCTTCAGAGGCGGAAAGCGCCGCCGAGGGTTTGCCGAAAAAGCGCTGCGCGGCAGCCTCTGCACCAAAGGCACCGCCGCCCATATAGGCGCGGTTGAGATAGATCGAAAGAATGTCGTTCTTGGAGTATTTTAACTCCATCGCCATGGCAAAGAGCGCTTCCTTGGCTTTCCGGCCCAAGGAGGAGCGACGGCAATCGGCTTCATACTCTTTTTCGGTCATGCCCGAGCTGGCGTCATAGGGTTCACCCAGACAGAGCAGCTTGGCCGTTTGTTGGGTGATGGTCGAACCGCCGTGGCCCTGCAACGGACCGCGCCCTTCGCTGAGGTTGATGCGCACCGCCGAGGCGATCCCGCGCGGGCTGACCCCAAAGTGACGGTAGAATCGCCGATCTTCGGTGGCGATGACCGCGTTCTTCAGGTGTTTGGAAACCGATTCCGCCGTGACCACGCCGCCAAACTGGTCCCCGCGCCAAGCAAAGACATCGCCTTCGCGGTCCAGCATGGTGACAGATCCGCGCGCACGGCCATCAAGCAGCGCCTCAAGGGGCGGGATCGTGGTGTAGATATAGCCAATAGCCAAGCCAAGCGCGAGGAAGGCCACAAGGCTCACGCGCCAGGTTATCGTCCAGATCAAGCGCCAAATCCAACGGGCGAGGCCAGCAAAGAAGCCGACGATCCCGCCGCGCCGGGGCCGTTTAGCGCGGGTCGCCTTGCGACGTGCAGGTGCCCCCTTACGCGCAACAGGTTTGGCCTGCGCGCTCGCTTTTGGCTTCGGCTTCGCTTTGCCAGAATACCGCTTGTCAGCCACCAAAGGGCGTTTGCGCTTGTTTTTGTCAGTCATATGATTGCCTGCCCGGCCTGATTTTTCGACACTCTAGCCTGCCTGCAGCGGATTGTTTAGCGCTGCAAGGCGCAATCGGCGTCAAATGTCTGATTAATTTATAAGCAGAATCCAGCCTGCGCCCGCTTTTTAGGCAGCACTGCCAGGCAATGGCGCAAATATGGCAGGCAAACCTGTCCAAGAGCGCCCGATATCCGGTTTTCTCATGCTGCACGGGCAGCCGCCCGCATCGGTAAGCACGCATTCGGACCCGCAGACAGGAAACGACCATATGAAACCCAACCTAATACTTCCCCTCGCAGCGGCGGTCATCGCCCTGCCCGGGCTGGCGCTGGCACAGGACGCGGAATACGCGACGCTGGCGGATACGACCTTCATCTTTAACACCCTGCTTTTCCTGATCGGCGGTTTCCTCGTCTTTTGGATGGCGGCGGGTTTCGCCATGCTGGAAGCCGGGCTTGTCCGCTCCAAGAACGTCACAACACAGTTGACCAAGAACATGGGCCTCTTTGCCATCGCGGCAGTCATGTATTGGCTGGTGGGCTACAACATCATGTACCCCGGTGACGGCAATTGGATCATGGAAGGCGTCTTTGGCACCTTCGCTACCAAAGACATCAAGACCGAGATTGACGCAGGCGGCTATTCCAACGCTTCCGACTTCTTCTTTCAGTTGATGTTCTGCGCCACCACCGCCTCCATCGTGTCCGGCGCGCTGGCCGAGCGGATCAAACTCTGGCCCTTCCTGATCTTCGTGGTCGTGCTGACCGGATTTATCTACCCGATCGAAGCATCTTGGCAGTGGGGCGGCGGTTTCCTTTCCGCAATGGGCTTTAGCGACTTTGCCGGGTCGACCCTCGTGCACGCTGCTGGTGGCTTTGCCGCACTCGCCGGGGCCATCGTACTGGGGCCGCGCTTGGGCAAATACGGCAAAGATGGCCGCGTTGTGCCAATGCCGGGTTCCAACCTTGCCCTTGCCACCTTGGGCACATTCATCCTGTGGATGGGCTGGTTCGGCTTCAATGGCGCCTCGCAGCTTGCCATGGGCACCATCGAAGACGTTGACGCCGTGGCGCAGATCTTTGCCAACACCAACATGGCCGCTGCCGCCGGTGCCGTTGCCGCGCTGATCCTGACACAGGTGCTCTATAAAAAGGTCGACCTGACCATGGTGCTCAACGGGGCGCTGGCGGGCCTCGTCTCGATCACCGCAGGTCCGCTTGACCCGACATTGTTCGGCGCGCTTTGGATCGGTGCCGTGGGTGGTATCATCGTGGTGCTGACCGTGCCGATGCTCGATAAGTTCAAGATCGACGACGTGGTCGGTGCGATCCCGGTTCACCTGATCGCCGGTTTCTGGGGCACGCTGGTCGTGCCGGTCTATACCGAGGGCACGTCCTTCGTCACACAGATCATCGGCTTTGCCGCTGTGGGCCTCTTTGTCTTCGTGGTCAGCTTCGTCGTCTGGCTGATCCTGAAAGCCGCTGGCGGCATCCGCGTCAGCGAAGAGGCTGAGATCACCGGTCTGGATATGTCCGAATTGGGTATGGAAGCCTACCCCGAGTTCGCCAAGGGCTAAGCCCTAGCGACATCGGCTCAAAATTGACCGCCCGGCCCGTAAAGGCCGGGCGGTTTGCGTTAGGCAACCAAGGGTAAAGAGATCGTAAAGGTCGTGCCGACACCGGGCGCGCTGACGTAGCGGATGCTGCCCCCGTGGCGGTCCAGTATCTGCCGGGTAATATGCAGACCCAAACCGCTGCCATAGGCGGTTTTCGTGTCTGAGCTATCAAGCTGCGAAAAGGGCGCGAAGACCTGCTCTTCGGCGCCCGGTGGAATGCCACAGCCGCTGTCGCTTACACTCACCAACGCCATGCCCTCTTCCTGCTGCAAACTGACGTCCACCATCCCGCCGGGCAAAGAGAATTTCACCGCGTTCGACAGCACATTGCAAAGCACTTGGTCCAACCTGGGCATCAGCCTCAACCATAAGCGCGTTGTCAGAAATATCGCAGGCAAAGCGGATGTGTTTATCGGGCTGTAGGCTTTCTGCACGCGCCACAGCACTTTGGACCATCGGAGCAAGGGCGCAGCGCTCTAGGTCTATACTGAACTCAGCACTACTCAGACTTTGGGTATCAATCAGATCGTTTACCAGCTTCGTCAGCGTTTCGGAGTTGCTGGTGGCCTTCGCGATAAGGCGGGCCTTTTGCGCGTCGTTCACCTTAGTGCCGCCTTGGGACAGCAGGCCAAGCGCGCCGTTGATGACCGTCAAAGGGGTGCGCAATTCGTGGCTGACCGTGACAAGGAACTGCTTTTGCATCTGCTCAGCGGCAATCGCTTTTTGGGCGGCGATCTTTTGCACCGTCACATCCACGAGCGCCACGGCCCAACCGACTTGCTTTTGCCCGACACCCAATGAAATCGCATGGGCGCGCACGGCAAAATGGCGGTGGCCCAATTGAATATCGGTCACATCCGGTAGGCTGCCTTGGGCTGCGAGATGGCGGATGATCGGTCCCATTTCGCCGAAATGGCGCAGGCGCGTTTCAGGCTTCGCCTCTAGGCGCAGCAGCTCTGCCGCTGCCGGGTTCGTCTCAATCGCTTCGCCATCGGGGTCGATGACAAACACCGGGTCTGTGCTGTTGTAAAACAACAGTTCCCGCGCGATCGCATTGACGTCGATCCAGCGGTTATCGGCGACCAGCCACACCACCAGCGTCAGCGAAAGCGCAAAAGAGAACGGCGTAGGGTCGGTATTAAACAGCGTGACCCCACCCAAGATATAGGCCAGATTGGCCACCATCGGGATGAGCGTCGCCGCAAAAAGTTTGAGAAAGAAACTGCGCACCGCCGGGTTGGCTGTCCCCACAGCGCGGCCCGCGACAACCGCCGCGGCCATGATGACCATATAGAGATAGGCGATGGCAATGTAGAACAGCGGCCCATGGTCTGACAGGACATAGGCGCCATCTTCGCCTAGAAGCCATTTGGTTTCCGGCCCGTAAAACTTCTCATGCCAACCACTTGTCACCGCCGCGAGGGTGATCAGCGCGGGCGCGACAAGCGCGCACACAGGTACCAACCGCCGCGGCACCTTGGCCCCAAGCGCGTATTCGTAAAGAAAGAAAGCCCAGAAGGTTGGCAGCAGCACGAAGCCGATCCAAGCCCAACGGCTCACCCCAAAGGCGCAGGCGGCGGAAATGGCAGAAAGCTCCACCCCTACTGAGAGAAGCCAGAGGTCCATCGCCACGATGGCGAGCAGAAACCAATGTTTGCCCGGCAGGCTGCTGTGTCCACGCACCCAATAGCCCAGCACGGTGACGAGCGAGGCTGTCACAATCACGAGCTGTACGGCTGGCGTGCCCACATCCAAACGAATGCACTGAAAAATTGATTCTAAAATTTGCCTGACCCTGAGTTTTTCACTCAAGGTACTCAATCCGGGCAATCCGACCAAGTTCTGTTTTAATATAGACATTACGGGGGCATAGCGGCCGTATGTCCTATCGATGCCCTGCGCGGCAGGGTGTTCGGGCCGCGCCAGGCGCGGCCCGAAACGGCGTTAAATGCCTACGTCAATGATCGCGCGGGCCAGAATTGGCACACTGTTCTGGTTCAACCCTGCGATGTTCATACGGCTGTCACCAACCATATAGATGCCATGCTTTTCGCGCAGCGCCTCTACCTTGTCCGGCGTGGTGCCAAGTCGCGAGAACATGCCACGGTGCTGGGCGAGAAAGCCAAAACGGTCCGAGCCAGACAGGCGCTGCAATTCACCGGCCAGTTGCTCGCGCAGGGCCAGCATGGCGTTACGGACGTCTTCCAACTCAGCCATCCAATCAGCCTTGAGTTCGTTATCGGTGAGGATGGTCGACACGATCCGGGCGCCGTGGTCAGGCGGGAAGCTGTAGTTCTGGCGATTGAGGAAGGCCAGCGTGGCTTGGTTCAGACCTTGGGCCGCCTCGGAGGCCACCATCATCAGGATGCCGGTCCGCTCACGGTAGATGCCGAAGTTCTTGGAACAGCTTGCCGCGATCAGGCATTCCGGCACCGAAGAGGCCACCTTGCGCGTCGCCGCGGCATCGGCTTCCAGCCCGTCGCCAAAGCCCTGATAGGCGATGTCGATCATCGGCACGGCACCGGTGCTTTGCAGCACTTCGATTACCGCGTCCCACTCGGCGCTGTTCAGGTTCGCGCCTGTCGGGTTGTGGCAGCAGCCATGCAGCAGCACCACATCGCCTTTCTTGGCGGTCTTGAGGTCTTCGATCATGCCATCGAAGTCCACGCCACCGGTGTCGCTGTCGAAATAGCGGTAGTTGACCACTTCCATGCCCAGATAGGACAGGATCGACAGGTGGTTCGGCCATGTCGGGTCAGAGACGAAAACGCGGGCTTTGGGATTGGCCATACGCACCAGTTCAAAGGCCTGACGCACCGCGCCTGTGCCCCCGGGGGTGGCGGCGGCTGCCACGGAACCGCGCGGCACGGCATCACCCAACACAAGGGCCGCCATAGCATCGGCATAGGCCGGATCACCCGCCAGACCGGTGTAGACCTTGGTATCTTGGCTTTCCCAGATGCGCTGCTCGGCGGCTTTCACGGCGCGCATTACCGGCGTGTTGCCGCTGGCGTCTTTGTAGACACCGACGCCGAGGTCGATCTTCGTGTCACGCGGGTCTTCGCGGTAGGCCTGTACAAGGGCGAGGATCTTGTCAGCGGGCTGGGCCTTGAGCGTCTCGAACATGGGGTTCTCCGGTTGGAAGGTAACTAAAAAGGGTTAAGCCGCGCCAGTGGCAACGGGTACGGTGGGGAACATGCCCCACTCCGCCCAAGAGCCATCATAGAGCGACCATTTGCGGTGCCCCATCCGTTCCAGCGCCAGAGCCAGCACGGCGGCGGTGATGCCAGAGCCGCAGGAGGTGATGACCGGTTTGGACAGGTCGACGCCCGCAGCTTCGAAAATCGCGCGGGTCTGATCGGGGGTCTTCATCGTCTTGTCGTCGTTCAGCAATTCGGTGAAGGGCACGTTACGCGCCCCGGGGATATGGCCCGCGCGCAGCCCCGCCCGCGGCTCGGGCGCATCACCACGGAAGCGGGCGGTGGCACGGGCGTCAACAATCTGCGGATCCCCGAGCTTGGAGGCATGGGCGACCTGCGTCACATCGCGCACCAGCTGGTTCTGGAAACGCACGGTCATATGCCGGTCACGGGGGACGGGCGGCATGTCTTCCGTCTCGCGCCCCTCGGCCTGCCATTTCGGCAGACCACCGTCGAGCACGGCGACGTTCTCTTGACCCATCAGGCGGAAGAGCCACCAGACACGCGCTGCCGACATCAGCCCCGCGCCGTCATAGACCACCACTTGATGCCCATCACCCACGCCCATCGCGCGCAGGCGCGACATGAATTTTTCAATCGGGGGGGCCATATGCGGCAGGTCCGACCGCGCGTCAGAGATGTCGTCAATATCAAAGAACCGTGCGCCGGGAATGTGCGCTGCGTCATACTCGGCCTTCGGATCGCGCCCGGCGTCGGGCAGATACCACGAAGCATCAAGGATGCGCAGATCGGGGTCTTTCAGGTGCTGAGCCAACCAGTCGGTTGAAACCAATGTCTTGGGATCGTCGGCCATTGGGGCCTCCTTCGTCGCGGGCGTTGCCTCTGACTATAACCGGCGAGGGATGCTGGCAAGTGGAAGGGGTAGTGGTGAGGGTCATCGCCTGGCCGCGGGTTGGCGATACGACGTTCCCTCGTGCCACTTTATGGTTCAGGTTTGATGTGCGCTCTCAAAGTTTAGCCCAGCCTCACCAGATCGCCTACCCGGTGGGGCGGGCTGGCGATGGCCCGGCGCCTGCGGCTTGATTCCGGGCACGGTCGGCAATCTTACCCGTGATCCTTCAACAGACGCTGCTTCTGACGCGACCAATCGCGCTTGGCCGCTGTCTCGCGCTTGTCGTGCAGCTTCTTACCCTTGGCCACACCGATCTTGATCTTCGCCATGCCGCGATGGTTGAAATACATTACCAGTGGCACCAACGTCATGCCCTTGCGCTGCGTCGCGTTCCACAGGTCGGCCAATTGCTTGCGGCTCACCAGCAGCTTACGACGGCGGCGTTCCTCATGCTGAAAGGTCTTGGCTTGCCGGTAGGGCGCCACATAGGAGTTCACCAGCCACAGCTCACCATCCTCCACGGCGGCGTAACTCTCGGCGATATTCGCCCCGCCTTCGCGCAGAGATTTCACCTCGGACCCTTCAAGGATGATGCCGCATTCGATGTCTTCTTCGATAGCATAATCAAACCGCGCGCGGCGGTTTTCGGCGATCACCTTATAGTTTGGATCGGATTTGGAGCTGGTTTTGACCTGTGACATGCCAAAGCATGTAGAGCGCGACCCGCCCCGGTGCAAGATGCTGCCGCTCAGTCACCCAGTTTGGCGTGTACCTCATCCAGATCGATCTCGCCCACAGGCTGCTTGTTCCCCGGATTGTCGAAGTCATATTTGAACAGATCGAAGTCGCGTTTGTAGATCTCGCGCATCAGATGCATCGACAGATCGTCAAAGTAATCTTCAACCGGATGCGCCCGCTTGGGGCCGTGACCTTCGCTTTCGTTAAAGCGCGGGATTGCTGCAAGATCGACCTTATGCGGCGTCTCCACCGCGTTGAGCACTTGTTGCATGCCCTCGTTAAACTGCTCGGTCCAAATGATATTATCGTAGGTGCCGCCATTGATGATGAAGGTGCTGACATGGCCCGACACCGCAGACCAGTGAATGTCCGGGTCCATCGGCCGCCGCCAACGAATGGTATCGCGCGCAAACAGCAAGAAGCGCCGGAAGCTGGCGATCTGGTCAAACTCCTGCTTGCCGTCATCGCCCCCCACGTCGATCCCGTATTTCTGCACCAGCAGCGGCACCAAATTGCCGCGATACCGCCGCCCATTGCGCTGGATGCCGCAAATCTTGTCAAAGAAGGACGATAGAACCCGCGTGTAGGGATTGCGCACGCAGGTAAAGGCATAGGACTTGCGCGCCGTGACATTCTCGGTGATCGGCCCCTGCGATGCATCCAAGGCCCATTTGTGAATGCCCGCCTTGGCATCATGGATGTCCCCGTCAAAGAATTCGCCATGATCGGAGTAATACATGATCTGGCCGATGGTCGAACAGGCGCATTTGGGCACCACCCGGTACACCATGCTCTCACTTTCCGTCATCCATGTTCCGGGAAAACCCATGCGCGTTCTGCCTCCTGCTGGCGCTGACTGTTTTGAGCAACAATCTGGCCTTGCTGCAAAAAAGCAAAGAAATGCTGTTTATTCAATCGGTCTTCACGATTAACTAGGTAAATGACCCACGACAAAAGGCCGATGCAAGCGGGCCGCGACAAGGACATTCGGTATCCTGCATGGCGAAAATTGCCTATATCCTGCTGTGCCACAAAGATCCGGAGGCCGTCATCCGGCAGGCGGAGCGGCTGACTGCGGCGGGCGATTATATGGCGATCCATTTTGACGCCTCAGCCAGTGCCGCCGATTACGCCCAAATCACTGCCGCCTTGGGCGACAACGCCAACGTCACCTTTCCGCGCAAACGCATCCGTTGCGGTTGGGGCGAATGGTCTTTGGTACAGGCCACGCTGGACACGCTCAGCGCCGCGATGGAATGCTTCCCGCGCGCCACGCATTTCTACCTGCTCTCCGGCGACTGCATGGCGATCAAATCAGCAGAATACGCACACCAGTTTCTTGATGAGAACGACACCGACTTCATCGAAAGCGTGGACTATTTCGAAAGCGATTGGATTAAAACCGGCTGGAAAGAAGAGCGGCTGATCTACCGTCACTGGTTCAACGAACGCACACAGCGCAAGCGATTCTACGCGATGTTCGAGGTACAAAAGCGCCTTGGCCTGACCCGCAAGATCCCCGCTGACCTTCAGGTGCAGATCGGCAGCCAATGGTGGTGCCTGCGCCGCCGCACCGTTGAGGCGGTGATGGCGTTCACCCACAAACGCCGCGACGTGATGCGCTTTTTCCGCAGCACATGGATTCCGGATGAGACCTTCTTCCAAACCCTCGTGCGCCATCTGGTCCCCGAGGCGGAGATCTCGAACCGCAGCCTGACCTTCCTGCTCTTCACCGACTACGGCATGCCGGTGACCTTCTACAACGATCACTACGATCTGCTGTTAAGCCAAGATTACCTCTTTGCCCGCAAGATCAGCCCCGAAGCGCTGGACCTCAAACGCCGCCTCGGCCTGCTCTATTCCGCCCGAGGGGTGCAGTTTCAGATCAGCAACGAAGGCCGCAATTTATTCGAATTCCTCACCGCGCGGGGCCGCATCGGCCGCCGCTTCGCCACGCGGTTTTGGGAGACCGAAGCCAGCCTTGGACGCGAGCGGGAACTGCTGATCGTCATTGCCAAGAAATGGCATGTGGCCAAACGGGTGCTGGAGCGGATGCGGCAAGAGACAAACCTGCCCGCCATCGACTTTCTCTTCAACGAAGAAGACACACCCCTGCCCGACCTCGGCGGCATCCAAACGACGCTGGAAAAACGCACCCGACACCGGCGAGCCTTGATGCGGATGCTTTATGACTATTACGACAGTGGGCGGCTGATCGTCTGTATGGACACGTCCAACCTCGACCTGCTGAATGATTTCGCCACTGACCGCGCTCAGGTGCGCATGCTGGAGGTCGAGGGCAAGCTAACGGATGAATACCTCACTGGACATGCCCTGCGCATTGGCCTCGCTGGGGATCAGACGTCGCAGGAAACCCTGTCGCGCCTGCTGCCGACGATCAGGGCCGACATGCTGCATGAGGTCGACCAAATCCGGGACGCCCAGTTTGAAAACTACACCCGCCTATCCGAATACGCCGACACCGATGCGAATGCCGTGGCTCTCGCGCGTTTCCTTACCGTGAGCGAGGATAAGGCCCGTGCGATAGCGCAGACCGAGAGTCTGTTCGCGGATTAGCGCGCCGCCAAAACCGCATGGAACAGCCCCGATGGCCACGCGTTGGTCCGGGAACGCCGATGCCCGCTCCGGTCCGGCAACCCCACAACGCAACCAATGAGGTACCCATGCCACATAAATTCACCGCCATCGCCACTTCCCTCCTGCTTGCCCCGGCGGCCCTCTTTGCCCAAGAAACCGCCCTACAGGCCGAGCGCATCAGCATGTCCCAAGCGATTAAGGCCGCCCAAGGCAGCATCGACGGCGGCGTGCTCGAGGCCGAGATCGAAACCGAAGGCGACGCGCTGGTCTATGAGATCGACCTCGTTCGTGGCGAGGCCGTCTACGAAGTCACCGTCAACGCCGCCACCGGCGAAGTGATCTCGCAATCCGAAGAGCAGCTGACCAGCTTCCTCAGCGGTCTCTTCCAAGAAGATGAGTTGCGCGCCGCCGACGCATCCCGCGAGATGCTGATGAAGGCTTTGGCCGACCTCGAAGGCCAAGAGGGCACGCAGGTCGAGGAGTTGTCGCTCGACGAAGAGAATGACCGCATGGTCTATGAAGTCGAGCTGATCGACGCCTCAGGCGAACGTGAAGTGCTGATAGACGCCAACACTGGCGAAATTACCAACGACGACTAATCCCTCTCAACTAGGTGCGGCCAGCCGTTGGCCGCACCACCCCACCCATTTTCATCCTTTTTCAAATACCGCTGCGCAGCACCAACCCCAAACACGGCGTCAGCAGTAATCGACACCCCTCAATCGACGCCACCCCCCGACACGAGATCCACCGGATCGATCCCCCGCTTCTCCGCGCTTGCTCGCACCGCCTCTCGCAGGGCGGCACTCCGCTCCAGCAGGCGGCGAAAACGATCTTCATCCAGCACCAAAAGCGTGGTCGGCGCGATGGCGCGGACATCCACCCGGCGCACCCGGTTTGTCAGGATCGCCATCTGACCGAACATCTCACCCCGACCAAGCCGCCATGTCTGGCCCGCACTTTCCAGCTCGACCGCGCCAGAGGCGATGAAGAACACACTGCGTGCTGGGCTTTCCTTATGCAGCACCACATCGCCAATATCGACATAGCGGGTTTTAAGCGACCGGCTGAGCCGCTTAAGCGCACCATCTTCCAGATCCGTGAACAGCGGAAATTGCTCAATAAACGCGCCGCGTCGCACGGCAAGATCAAGCCCCGGGCGCCCCTCTGCCGCCGTGCGCCGCGTCGCTAGTTCCTGCATCAGCGCGGTATGAACCTCGGCCCCGAACAGGCCGTCTTCGCGCATCAACGTGTATTCGCGCTCTTCCAGACGCAGCGCCGTGCGGCGGATAAAGCGGCGTTCCAGTTCTTCGGCATAGCCGGGGTACTGCAGTCGCAGCCCCTCAAGCGCGGTTTCAATGCCCTCGATGCGGCGCGTCAGCAGGTCGTGCAGCAATTCGGCCACTCGCCGCCCGTGAATACGGCGAATGCGCCCGTCGATGAATGTCCCCAGGTCGCGCAAGATCAACCGCTGCGACAGCAACATTTCAAAGCGGTCCGCTGTCATTCTGGCCAGCGGCCCCGAAACGCCGTAGCGCCCGTGCAGCACCGCCGCCGCGCGGAAGGTGCGCCCATAGGCCACGCTGCGCCGCGCCGCGCGTTGATAGCCGCTGCGGCCTTGGGTGCGCGCCCCTTCAATCAACCGGTCCGCGTCAGACAGCACCAGATCCGCCATCCGGGCCGAGATCGTCCGCTCTCGCACGCGGGCAAGAATCGTATCGCGCTCATGGCCCGCCAGTGCGATCAGGCCAAGCGCGATGCGGTCCCGGTCGAGGATATCGGTCGCCTCCTCCGCCGTCTTGACCGCCGACTCAAGCCGTTCCCCAAAGCGTTTCGCCTCAGAGCGCACGATGTCGCGGTTCAGATCGTAGTTCTCGGTCGTTTGGGCCACATCTTCACGCACAGTCTGCAGGGCGACGGCGATCACCTGCCGCGACAGCGCGTGGTCGATGGGCGAAAGCTGATCAAGCCCCAGCCGCCCGATGATCCAGCGCAGCGTCGTACCTTGGGCCAGCAGCGTAAACAGCGTGAAACCAGTGGCCAGAATACCAACGATCCGCTGGATGTCATCCGGCACCCGTACGCTTTCCGTTACCGCCAGCGCCAGCGCCAGCGTCACGGCCCCGCGCAAGCCCCCCCAAAGGATCGCGACGCGGTAGGGCCGCTCGACCATTGGTGAAAGCTTAACGGCGGTGAGCAGGGGCAAGAGCACGAACAGGATCACCGCCCGCGCGAAAATGGCGGCGAGCACGACCACGGCAATGAGGAAGAAATCTTCCAACCGGACTTCTTCCAACAAGCGCGGAATCAGCAGCGCGGCAAGGATAAAGATCAGCGCCCCGGCCCAATGGGCCAGCACATCCCAAAGCTCGCGCAGGTTGGTCAGTGCTTGCGGCGGCAGCCGCCCCGGCGCGGTGAGGTTTAGCGTCAGCCCCGCTGCGACCACCGCGATCACCCCCGAGGCCCCGACGCTTTGTTCGGCCACGATATAGGCCAGATAGGGCAGCGCGACCGAGATCGATTGCTGCGCCAGTTCGTGCCGCGCGAAAAGCGCCATGACCCAAACAGCGATCCGCGCGCCAAGCCATCCCACCAGCGCCCCGCCCGCGATCAGAACGGGAAACTGTGCAAGAGCACTCCCCAGCTCCGGGTCGGGGATGCCCAGCATCACGAAGCCCATGAACAGCCCGAACAATGCGATGGCGGCTGCGTCGTTCAGCAGGCTCTCGCCCTCGATGATCCGCGCCAACCGCCGCGGGGCCGAGATCGAGCGAAAGATCGAGACCACCGCCGAAGGGTCCGTGGTGGAGACAATCGCGCCAATCAATAGACAGGCGGCCAGAGGAATGGCGCTGACCCAGAAAAGCGCGTAGCCAATGCTGACCGTGGCCACCACCACTGCCACCACGGCCAGAACCAAGATCGGCACCCAGTCATCGACCATGCGCCGCAGGTTCATCCCCAAGGTGGCCTGAAACAAAAGCGTCGGCAGGAAGACATAGAGGAAGACGTTCGACCGGATCGGCAGCCCCAGAATCGCCGCCGCCATCGGGTTCAATGCATCCGTCAGATCGGTGCGCAGCAGAAAGATCGCCGACGCGCCGATGAGGATACCCACGACCGCTAGGATCACGCTGAACGGCAGCCGCAACCGCGCGGCCAAGGGTTCGGCCAAGCCGATAACCACAAAGAGCGACGCGATGATCGTGGTGACGAGAATGATGTCCATATAGGATGGAATACCAGAAAATTATCTCAAGGCGGGGCACTTCTTGCCCCGCGCATCGCTTGCCGCCTGCCGAAGTTTACTTCCGCGCGCGGCGCTCAGCACGCCAGCGGGCAAAGCGGCCCCGGCGCACGGCGATATCGTCTTCGATCGCCTCGATCCTCGGATCCAGCCGGGCCCGCCGGAAGCGACGCCACCGGACCCAGATGGCATAGACCAACGCCGCAAGGAGCGTCAGGATGATGATGTTCGTAAAGGGAATACCTTTGCTCGCCCCAGGCCCTTCGACCGCACGGAGCGAGATGGCATTGGGGTAGATCGACAAAAGCTCACTACGCCAACCATAGTGTTTCAGCGCGTAATACTGCGGCGCGCCGGTGGTGCTGCGTGCGTCTGCCGCTTCGGCCTGAAGATTGGCAGTGTCGAATTTGAAATAGGGCGGCCAGCCCCAGCCAGTGTCTTCGTTGCGATAAACCATGACATCGCCCTTGGCGCGGCGGGTCTGAATGAAAAAGACATCGCGGTTGACCGCCTGCCCGGCGCTGTCGGTCGACGACCCCGCCCAGAAGATCGAGCTGTTGCCGAAGTCGATCCGCTTTTCATAGGTGTCAGTAACGCGGACGATATCGGTCTGCGGCAGGGTATAGTGGAAGAACGCCCCCACCAGCACCCAGATGGTCACCCAGAACACCCATTTAACGATTCTCATCTTCGGCCCTTTCAATTAGGTCGCGCGGCCGAACAGGGGCCCTTGCCCTTCTGACATAGTGTTTCCGCGGCACTGCGGCAAATGCCTTACGCGCTTTAACACAAGACATTTGCCGCAAGATGCGGGCCTTAGCTACCGAGAAGCGCTTTAGTCAGGTCACTGTCGGGCTTGGCCAGCGGATCAATCACATCGAAATGGTGTTTGCCCTCGGCCACCACCTGTTTCGCGCCCCAACTGCGGGCGAAATTTTCGGCCTGCTCAAGGAAGACCGGGCGCTCATCCGCGCCGACCCAAACCGTCACCTCTACGCCATGGGGCGGGGTCATGTTCATCGGGCTTTCAGCGGCAGCTTCGGCCTCATCCAGACGCAGGGTGTCGTTCATTTCGGTCTGAATCAGCGGGGTCAGATCGGCCACGGGAGAGATCGGCACGATCCGTGTGATCCGGTCCCGCACCTCCGCCCCCAGCAGCAGGGGGTCGGTCATCCGCGCCACCAGATGCCCGCCCGCCGAATGGCCCGACAGCACGATGGTGCCCTGCGTGCGGTTCGCCACCTCAGTCAGCGCGGCGGCGATCTGTGTGGAAATCTCCGAAATGCGCACATCGGGACAAAGATCATAAGACGGCATCGCCACGGCATATCCCCGCGCCAATGGCCCAGCGGCCAGATGCGACCAATAGCTCTTGTCGAACGCCTTCCAATAGCCGCCATGCACAAAGACGGCTGTCCCGCGCGACACGCCCTCAGGCTGGAAGAGATCGAATTTCTGCCGGTCCGAAGGGCCATAGCGCACATTCAACTGCGCCCGCGCACCCAAGTTTGCGCGAAACGCCTCTGCCTCCTTCTTCCAGCGGGGCGGAAAGCTGTCGGCCCCGTCGATATAGGCAGCGTTTGCGTAGGCGTCATCAAGCATCATTTGGGTCTCCCACCCCGGATTTGATCAAACTGAACTGGACAATCATACTCGTTGTTGCTTTGGAGGCTAGAGAGAATAGCGGAGAGATGACATGACTGATGCTAAGACGGATCTGAAATCACTACTCAAAGACCCCAGCCTGCTGGAAACACGCGCCTATATCGGCGGCCAATGGGTCGATGGCGACGACGGCACATTCGACGTGACCAACCCCGCGCGGGGCGATGTCATCGCACAGGTTGCTGACCTGAGCCGCGCGCAGGTCGCGGGTGCTATTGCACAGGCGGAAAAGGCGCAGAAGGACTGGGCCAGCTGGACCGGCAAGGAACGTGCCGCCGTGATGCGCAAATGGTTCGACCTGATGATGGAGAACCAAGACGATCTGGGCACCATCCTGACCGCCGAGCAGGGCAAACCGCTGGCCGAGGCCAAGGGCGAGATCGCCTATGGCGCGTCCTTCATCGAGTTCTTCGGCGAAGAAGCCAAGCGCGTCTACGGCGAGATGATCCCCGGCCACCAGCGCGACAAGCGCATAATGGTGATGAAGCAGCCCATCGGTGTGGCAGCCTCGATCACACCGTGGAACTTCCCCAACGCGATGATCACCCGCAAGGCGGCTCCGGCGCTGGCGGCGGGCTGTTCCTTCGTGGCGCGTCCGGCGGCTGAGACACCGCTCTCGGCCATCGTCATGGGCGTGCTGGCGGAACGTGCGGGCATCCCTGCAGGTGTGTTTAACGTGCTGCCATCGTCGTCGTCGTCTGCCGTGGGCAAAGAGTTCTGCGAGAACCCCGCCGTGCGCAAGCTGACCTTTACCGGCTCCACCGAAGTGGGGCGCATCCTGCTGAAACAGGCTGCCGATCAGGTGATGAAATGCTCCATGGAACTGGGCGGCAACGCGCCTTTCATCGTCTTCGATGACGCCGATCTCGATGCGGCGGTCGAAGGTGCCATCATGTGCAAGTTCCGCAACAACGGCCAGACCTGTGTCTGCGCCAACCGGATCTATGTGCAGGCAGGCGTCTATGACGCATTCGCGGCCAAGCTGAAGGACCGGGTGAGCAAGATGAAGGTTGGCGACGGCCTTGAAGAGGGCACAGACCTTGGCCCGCTCATCAACCCCGAAGCCTCCGACAAAGTGCGCGAGCACATCAAGGACGCGGTCGACAACGGTGCCGAGATCATTCTGGGCAACGCTAAGGACGACATGGGCGGCAACTTCTTCGGCCCGACCATCGTCACCGGTGTGACGCAGGACATGAAGGTCGCTAAGGAAGAGACCTTTGGCCCGCTCGCCCCGCTGTTCAAATTTGATGGCGTGGATGATGTGATCGCGATGGCCAATGACACGATATTTGGCCTTGCGTCCTACTTCTATGCCAAGGATCTCAGCCGCGTCTACAAAGTAGCCGAGGCGCTGGAATATGGCATCGTCGGCGTCAACACCGGCATCATCTCAACCGAGCTTGCCCCCTTTGGTGGGGTTAAACAGTCCGGCCTTGGCCGCGAAGGGTCTCACCACGGGATCGAAGATTACCTTGAGATGAAATACGTCTGCCTGTCTGTCTAACGCCTAAAGACCAAAAGGGCGATTGAGGGCCGCCGGGGAACACCCCGCGCGGCCCTTTTCAAAGACGCAATGGCGATTTTACCCCACGATCTGAGCTTCGGCTTAGGGACATTGGCAAACCATACAAAAAAGCCGACAGCGCTTTCACGCTGCCGGCCTCCGGGCGGGGGAGAGAAACGCCCTTGGGGTGACCCGTCTTAGTTGGTCTGGGTCTGCGCTGCGCCGCCCGCATTGATCTGCTGGGTCAGGGCTGCGGCGAATTCATCGCCTGTCATACCGATGACAAGCTGCCCTTGGGCGTCGACCTCTTGCTCAATCTGGACGACTGCACGGTCGCTATCGACGGCAAAGTCTTCGGCAAGATCGATGGAATAACGCACAGAGCCGTCGGCCTGCGGTTCCGCGTCAGAGATTGTGCCGATCACGGTGTCATCCGAAGCAACAGCAACGGTGCTGCCATCCAGCGCGATATCGACGTCGGTCTCGGTCTCTGCCGGGATGGTTTCAGCCACTTGATCTTCGACGCTGAGACCGGTGTCGGTCGAAACGGTGCTGTCCGCACCCACCGCGACATTAGCGCCGGTGGCAGAGCCTGCCACATCGGCGCTGACACCTGCATTCACATCGGCGCCAGCGCCCACGTCAGCAGTCTGTGCCATTGCGGCAATCGGTGCGGCCATGAAGGCTGTGACAGCCGTGGTCATGGTCAGCTTGCGTAGGGAATTTGCATAGTTAGTCATGGTTCTTCCTTTCATTACGCGTGCGGAACTTTGCACGCTGTTGCCCGGGCACGCCTGCCCGGTCCCCCACTCAACCCGGCAGTCTGACCAAGGTTTCGCCGCTTGTGCTGCGCAGCAGAAAGCCGCCGTTTTTCGGCCTGATCCTCGGCAGATATTCTCCCACGCGGGGGCACCTCCAACCGCCATCGCCAACAAAAAAGGCCCGCAAAAAGCGGGCCTTCGTAAAGTTCGAATTTGGTCGGCGCTTAGTTCACGGATTTGGCGTCGACCACGTCTTTTTCGATCGCCTTCACCTCAGAAGAAATCGCAATCTGGCGCGGTTTCAGGGCTTCGGGCACCTGACGCTCAAGCTCGATATGCAGCATGCCGTTGGCATGGGCCGCACCTGTCACTTGAACGTGGTCCGCCAGATGGAAGCGACGCTCGAAGGCGCGGGTGGCGATGCCACGGTGCAGATAGGATTTGGCCTCATCCCCATCTGCTTTTCGGGCCGAAACGATCAGCGCCTTCTCACGCACTTCAACGCTCAGATCGCTATCAGAGAAGCCAGCGACTGCGATGGAGATGCGGTAGGCATCGTTGTCGAGCTTCTCAATATTATACGGGGGATAGCTGGGGGTGGCCCCATCATTTGTCAGAACCCGGTCCATCATATTGGCGATCTGGTCAAAACCAACGCTGGAGCGGTAAAGGGGTGCGAAATCAAAGCTACGCATGTGTTCATCCTCATCTTTGAGCGATTGACATATCGGGCCTTCCACCATTGGACAGACCCGGTTTTTCAAGCGCCGAAGCCCTATAGAGGCACCTCGGCAAAGCTCATGTGGGAAGGGTTTTGGGCGCTTTCAAGTCTTGAGTCGCAGATTTAGGGCCGGATAAATTTCGCCCCGGTGCCGCGCTCTTCTCCGACCCGGATGCGCTTGCCCGCGGGGTTGGAATCCAGAAACACACCTTTGCCCGCCACCAATTCCGCTTGCAGCAGCGCCAAGGGCGCGCCCAAAGCGGTGCCGAGCGAGACCTGCGTGCCTTCGACCTCCGCCTTGGCCGAAACAACCGAGACGATATGCGCCTCGCCCGCGACAATGCTAAAGATCGGCGCGCCACTGGAGCCGAAATCGACCGCGCAGGAGGTCACCAGAACCCCCTCCTGCTGTGCCAGCACCTTGCAGACCTCCTGCAGGGACGGCGCTTCGGCCCGGTCGCGGGCATAGCTGACCACGCCGACGCTGTCGCCGGGACGCGGACGCGCGGCGGTGCCAAAGGGGCGGATCGTCGTGTTGCGGATGGGGCGGGACAGTTCCAAGAGCGCCAGATCATTGCGCACCCGACCCGAGGATACTTCTCCGTCATAGACGTAGTCGGGGTGCACCACGGCGCGGCGGATATCGCGGTAGGCCCCTGCGCGGCCATTGCGCCAACCGGCGAGGAACTGCACCTCACCATGATCAATCCGGGCTTTGGTTTCGCGGTCAAACAGGCAATGCGCGGCGGTCAGCACCAGACGCGGGGCGATCAGGGTGCCGGTGCAAAAGCCGGTGCCGCCGATGTCGAGACGGCCCACGGCCTCCCAAGCGGCGGCGTCAACACCGTTGTCGAGCGCCTTGAGCGCGCTGTCTTGGGCCATCGCCGCCGTGGCGAAGGTAAAGACCCCGAGAATAGCCGCCAACAATTGTCGCAAAATGCACCTCAAAACCATGTCAACTTTGGCGGATATAGGGGAGTTGCGGCGAAAATACGGCGCAGGCTTAACGCAAACGCGGCACCTGCGCGGGCGCGTCGGGATCACGGCTGAGCGCCGGCGGTTTTGGCCCTCCGCAGGCCCAATCGAGCAGTTCGACGCTATGCACCACAGGCACCCCCGTGCCCGAGCCGATCTGCATCATGCAGCCGATGTTGCCCGCCGCAATGACATCTGGCGATTTCGCCTCCAAGGTCTTGATCTTGCGCTCTTTCAGCTTGGCCGAAATCTCGGGTTGCATGAGGTTATACGTCCCTGCCGAGCCACAGCAGAGGTGGCTATCGGCAGGCTCTACCACAGTGAACCCCGCCTGTTTCAGCAGCGTTTTCGGCGTGGCCTTGATCTGCTGCCCATGTTGCAGTGAACAAGCCGCGTGATAGGCGACGACCATGCCCGGCTCAGCCGGTTCAGCAAAAGGCAGGTCCAGCTCCGCCAGCAACTCCGTCACATCCTTCGCGAGGGCCGAGACCCGTGCGGCATCTTCGGCCAGCGGATCATTGCGGAACATATGGCCGTAATCCTTTACCGTAGTGCCGCAGCCCGAGGTGTTGATCACGATCGCATCCAGCCCATTGCCGTCCATCTCCGCACACCACGCGCGGATGTTGCGGGCGGCGTGGGCGTGGCTTTCATCGGTCTTGCCCATATGATGGGTCAGAGCCCCACAACAGCCCGCGCCTTCGGCGACCACCACCTCGCAGCCTGCACGGGTCAGCAGCCGGATTGTGGCGTCGTTGATATCGGTGTTCAGCGCTTTCTGCGCGCAGCCGGTCATCAGGGCGACCCGGCGCAGCGGCTGGCCCTTGGCGGGGAAGCTCTGCGGATCGTCATTGCGGCTGACCGGGGGGATCGTTTTGGGGGCCATCTCAAGCATGGCGCGCAGCCGGGCGTCGGGCATCAGCCGCGCGAAGGGCCGCCCGATCTTGGCCCCTAAAAGCGCCAGTCGAAAGCGTGTCGGATAGGGCAGGATCCGCGCCAGCATCCAACGCAGCGCGCGTTCCCCCATTGGCCGCTTGTACCGCTCTTCGATGTAGCTGCGCGCGTGGTCGACCAGATGCATGTAATGCACGCCCGAGGGGCAGGTCGTCATACAGGCGAGGCAAGAGAGGCAGCGGTCAATGTGCAGCACCGTCTTTGGGTCCGGGTCGCGGTCGTTCTCAAGCATATCCTTGATCAGGTAGATACGCCCGCGCGGGCTGTCCAACTCATCGCCCAAGACCTGATAGGTCGGGCAAGTCGCCGTGCAAAAACCGCAGTGCACACAGGCGCGCAGGATCTCGTTGCTGCGCTGCGTGTCGGGGTCCTGCAATTGCTCGGGGGTGAAGGTGGTTTGCATGAAGGCTCCGAAATTATGCGCTGTGGGCCAAGGCTGGGGCATTGAACAGGCCGCGCGGGTCGAACTTGGCCCTCAGTCCCGCCGTCAAACGCGCCACGCCCGGTGCTTCGGGTTCCTGCCGGGGCAGCGTCTGCGCCGCGCCTTCGGCCCGCAATAGGGTCGCGTGACCGTCATACCGCCCCAACCGCGCGCGCAGGTCGGTGCCGGGGGCCATGCGCAGCCAGATCAGCCCCCCGGCCCAGTCATAAAGATGCGCTTCGGCTCCGGCCTTTGCCGCGAGCGCCGGTGCCTCAGTCGGACGGCAATGCACCCGCCAGACATCCCCCGGCGCCCCATGAAAAGCCGCCACATCACACAGGTCACGCCAAAGCGTGGCGGAAGGCTCTGCCGCGATGTCTGCAAGCTCGGCACCGGTTGGCGAGAGCAGATCTTTCAGCCTTCCGAGCCTGTAAGTGACGGAACTCTCAAACCCCTCCAGCCGCAAAGACGTCCGACCCTGCGCCGGGTCATGGGCCGCGGCGGTAACCTCGAAAGGGCTGCGCATGGCAAGTGCCATGGCGGCGATGGCGGCACGATCATCCAGGCCCGAGAGCATAAGCGTCGCGCTGGTTTCTGGTTCGGGCAGTACCTTTAGCGACACCTCGGTCAGCGCGCCCAATGTTCCGCGCGACCCGGCAATCAGCTTGACCAAATCATAGCCAGTGACGTTTTTCATCACCCGGCCCCCGTTTTTGATGACGTTCCCTTGCCCATCGACAAAGCGCACGCCCAATAGGAAATCTCGCGCGGCCCCAACGGCGAGCCGTCGCGGCCCGCTAACGTTGGCGGCAAAGACCCCACCGATGGTCGGCGTGCCGCTGCCGCCCATAAGCGCGCGGTGGTCCATTGGCTCAAAGGCCAGCCGCTGGCCTTCGGCGGCCAATGTCGTCTCAATCTCGGAGACCGGCGTACCTGCCTGCGCCACCAGCGTCAGCGCGCCCGGCTCATAGAGGCTGATGCCTCGCAATCCCGCAAGCGACAGGTCCGCCCCCGGCCCGGCCATGCCGCGCGTATTGCCGCCCCGCAAGGACAATGGCGCCTGCGCGGCTCGGATCGCATCGACCAATTCTGCCTCAGAGGTTACCGTCACGCGGCCACCGATGTGCCGCTGCCGCGCCGCCCTTCCGTGACATCCAAAGGAAAGACCTTGGCCGGGTTCAACAGCCACGCCGGGTCAAACACATCTTTCACCGCCAGCTGCGCCTCAAGATCCGCCGGGGCATATTGCACATGCATCAGATCGCGCTTTTCGATGCCCACGCCGTGCTCCCCGGTCAGACAGCCGCCCGCCTCGACACAAAGCCGCAGGATATCCGCGCCGAAGGCTTCGCACTTTTCCAGATCACCGGGTTTGTTAGCGTCAAACAGGATCAGCGGGTGCATATTGCCGTCGCCTGCGTGAAAGACGTTGCCGACTTTAAGGCCATAGCTGTCCGACATCTCGCCAATGCGCCGCAGCACCATCGGCAGCTCGTTCACCGGGATCGTGCCATCCAGACACATGTAGTCGTTGATCTGCCCCATCGCACCGAAGGCCGATTTGCGCCCCAGCCAGATCGCCGCGCTTTCTTCGGCGCTGGTGCTTTCGCGCAGTTCCACCGGGTTGTGGCGGCGGGCGATCTCGGTGATCAAGGCAAGCTGGTGATCGATCTCGGCGTCGGAGCCTTCGACCTCGACGATCAGCAGCGCCTCGCACATCGGGTAGTCTGCATGGGCGAAAGCCTCTGTCGCCTCGATACAGGGGCGGTCCATGAATTCGATCGCAACCGGCAGCACCCCGGCCTTGATGATGTCACTGACACAGGCACCGGCCACGGCATTGTCGTCAAAGCCCATTAACACGGGCCGCGCGCCTTCGGGTTTGGGCAGGATGCGCAGGGTGGCTTCGGTCACCACGCCCAACTGCCCTTCGGAGCCGCAGACCAGCCCCAGAAGGTCCAGCCCGCCTGCATCCATATAGCCGCCGCCGATCTCGACCACTTCGCCATCCATCATCACCATCGTGACGCCCAGCAGGTTGTTCGTGGTGACCCCGTATTTCAGACAATGCGCCCCGCCGGAGTTCATCGCGATATTGCCCGCGATGGCGCAGGCCAGCTGGCTGGACGGGTCGGGCGCGTAGAAAAAACCGTCCTCCTCCACCGCGCCGGTCACGCTGAGATTGGTGCGCCCGGTCTGCACCCGCATCAGGCGGTTGTCATAATCGACCTCTAGCACTTCAGCCATTCGCGCCACGCCCAGCACCACGCTATCCGCCGTCGGCAGCGCCCCACCGGCAAGCGACGTGCCCGACCCGCGCGGCACGATCGGAACGCCCTCCTCATGGCAAATGCGCAGCACGGTCGAGACTTCTTCGGTGCTGGCAGGCAGGGTCACGGCGAGGGGCGGACATTTGTATGCAGTCAATGCGTCGCATTCATAGGCGCGAGTCTCATGCACATCGTCAATCACGGCATTCTGTGGCAATGCCGCGCGCAGCCGTGCGACGACATGCGCCTTGCGCGCAATGATCCCGGCGTCGGGTGTTGGCATCTCCATCACAGTCCTCCTCTTACCGTGCAGCATAGGCCTAGTGCTGCGGGTTTGACCAGTTTGCCGTGCCACTTGTGCAATTGCACCACTAATTCGCAGCATCACGGTGAATTGCGCAACACCCCTATTTGCTCACCTTGGAACCGCCGCAATATGCGCTATATTCAGTCTGTTATTTTAGGTGGTCTCACATGTTCAAACGCAGCCTCATCCTCGCCTCGCTGGCCTTTGCCACGCCGGCTTTGGCCGATCCGCCATCTATATTGAATGTCACGGTTGAGCAGCTTGGTGACCTTTGGAAGTTTGACGTCACCATTCGCCACAACGACACCGGCTGGGACCATTACGCCGACGCTTGGCGCATCCTCGATCCGGATGGGGCGCCACTGGGCACGCGCAACCTGGCCCACCCCCATATTAAAGAGCAGCCCTTCACCCGCTCGTTGTCAGGCGTGCGCGTCCCTGATGGAGTGACTGAGGTGAGCATCCAAGCGCGCGACAGTATCAGTGGCTGGTCTTCCGACGTCGTGACCATTCCGCTGCCCTAACCGCGATCCCGTCAGACCCGGTGGTAAGGGCCGCCCGATAGAATCGCCGCCGCGCGGTAGAGCTGTTCGGCCAGCATGACCCGCACCAGCATATGCGGCCAAACCATCTTGCCAAAGGAGAGCGCGTGATCCGCCTCTGCGCGAAGACTGGAATCAATGCCATCCGCACCGCCAATGACAAAGGCCAAATCGCCTCGCCCGGCATCACGCCATGTGCCAAGACGTTCGGCGAAAGTGGGGGAGGTTTCGACCTTGCCGCGCTCATCCAACACGCAGATCACCGCCCCTTGGGGGATAGCGCGCCGCAGCAAAACGGCCTCGGCAGCCATGCCGCCGTTTTTCTTATCTTCCATCTCAACCACGCGCGCGGGGCCAAGGCCCAGCCCGCGCCCGGTCCGGTCAAACCGGGTGAGATAGTCATCGACAAGAGATTTTTCGGGACCGGCGCGAAGCCGGCCCATAGCGCAGATATGTACCCGCATGGCTTAGTCCCGCAAAAGCAGGATCAGTGCGGCATGACCGCAGCCGCGTCTTCGCCGCCCAGCCACATCTTTTCGAGCTGATAGAACTCGCGGACTTCGGGGCGGAAGACATGCACAACAACGTCGCCTGTGTCGATCAAGACCCAGTCGCCGGTTTCGCGGCCTTCCATCTTGGACGTGCGTCCGGTGGCGTCTTTGACGGCCTGTGCCAGCTTTTCCGAGATCGCCGAAACCTGTCGCGTGGAGCGGCCCGAGCAGATCACCATATAGTCGCCGATGGCCGTTTTGCCGCGCAGATCGATCTGCACGATGTCTTCGGCCTTGTCGTCATTCAGCGAGGAAAGGATAAGCGCCAGCAGGTCGTCGCTGGTTGCGATTTGCGAGGCGGCAGTCATTGCGGCCCCATGGTCAGCAGCCTGCGCTGCGTCAACGTTAAGAGACAGGACATTGTCCTCCTTCGTAATGCACCGCCAATGCTGAACGCTTGCCCCGGTGCCGAGCCCCCCTAATTTAGCGATATAGGCCAGATTTTTCAATGGACCCTATGCGTTCCGCGCCAACCGTGGCGCAAATCCCCGCTTAGTCAGGCAAATTCTGCGTCGCTGCGGCCCGCGAGAGCGCCAATTGACTGTCTTCGATGATCTTCACTTCGCGCTGCGGGAAGGGGATCGAGATGTCGTTTTCCTTGAACGCGTCCCAAAGCGCCAGGTAGACATTGCCACGAATATTGGTCAGCCCGCCGGTCGGATCCTTGATCCAAAAGCGCAGGATGTAATCCACCGACGAATCGCCAAAGCCTACGATGTGGCAGACCGGCGCCTTATAGCTCAACACCCGGTCGACGCCCTTGGCCGCATCAACGGCCAGTTTGCGCACCACATGCGGATCGTCGGAATAGGCTGTGCCGAAATAGATATCAAGCCGCACAAAGTCGTTGGAGTGCGACCAGTTCACCACCTGCCCCGTAATGAGGTCTTCGTTCGGGATCAGATATTCTTTGCCGTCCCGCGTGACCACAGAGGCATAGCGCGCGCCGAGGGTTTGGATCCAGCCAAAGGTCTCGCCCAGACTGATCACGTCGCCCGGTTTGATCGACTTGTCCAGCAGAATGATCACGCCCGAGACGAGGTTCGACACAACCTTTTGCAGACCAAAGCCAAGGCCTACACCGATCGCACCTGACAGCACTGCAAGCCCGGTCAGGTCGATCCCCACGGCTCGCACCCCGATGAAGAACGCCAGACCGTAGAGTAGGATCTGCACCCCCTTCACGGCCAGCACCTGCATGGAGGGGCTGATGTCCTCATTCTTGCGGATCGTCGCGGCGGTGGTGGTGCTCACCAGCCGCGCCATGGTCAACAACGCGCCCACCACGACCAGCGCGGTGAGAACGGTCAGCACCGAAAGCCGGAATTCACCGATGGTCAGCGCCACGCCATCCAGAAACACCGCCACATCATCGGCGACATTAAGCATGTAGAGCGTGGCGTAGATCCACAGCCCCCATGTCACCATGCGTCGCAGCGGGCGGTTGCGCACCAGCCGCGCGGCAAAGGCGATACCGACATAGATCGCCGCAAGTGTCGCCGCCAAACCGATGAGATAAGACCGCGATGGCCAAGTGACATTCTGCATCACCTGATACAAAAGCCCGGCCAGCAGCGCGAACCACATCAGCCCCAGCCGCCGCTTGACCTGCACCACCACACGAAGCTGCCATTTTGACCAGCCTTCGCGCGAACGGACCCAGTTTTGCAGCATCACGCCGGTGACCCGGTGCAAAATCCACGCCAGCGCCACCAAGGCCAGCAGGATCAAAATCTGGTTTTGCCGCCACCCGGGGCTCAGGACACTTTCGCCAAAGCCCAGAACACCGTCGAACAAAGCCTGTAGCGAAAGAAGGAAGTTCGAGAAGGGGTGAGTTTCAGGGATCATATATAGCCTTCGCACTTAAGGAAGATCACGGTTACACAGCCTCCCCCTCAGGGCAAGAACCGCTGCAAAGCCTACCCCCCTCATCCCCCACGATGCCACCTTGCGAGACTCACTCAGGGTCTATATCCAAGGTCCCATGATACTGGTGTTTGATCTTTGCGACCGTGCGCGTCTGCGCGAACGCTTTTTCGGCGCGACGCATAGCGTTCTGGCTCGACTATAAGCCAGCCCTCTTAGCCAGACCCTTAGCCATTCCAAACCACGGGAGAGGACCATCATGTCCCCCAAGACGCTTTACGATAAAATCTGGGACGCCCATGTCGTCCACGAAGCCGATGACGGCACTTGCTTGCTGTATATCGACCGTCACCTCGTCCACGAAGTGACCAGTCCGCAGGCCTTTGAGGGGCTGCGCATGTCGGGCCGCACCGTCCGCGCACCGGACAAGACCATCGCCGTGCCGGACCACAACGTGCCGACCACCGAGGGCCGCGAAGACCCCGCCGCGATGACCGAAGACAGCCGCATTCAGGTCTCTGCGTTGGATAAGAACGCGCGCGAGTTCGGCGTGCATTACTATCCCGTCTCGGACGTGCGCCAAGGCATCGTGCATATCGTCGGCCCCGAGCAGGGCTGGACCCTGCCCGGCATGACCGTCGTCTGTGGCGACAGCCACACCGCGACCCACGGCGCTTTCGGCGCGCTGGCGCATGGCATCGGCACATCGGAGGTTGAGCACGTGCTTGCCACCCAGACGCTGATCCAGCGCAAGGGCAAGAACATGAAGGTCGAGATCACCGGCAAGCTGCGCCCCGGCGTCACGGCCAAGGACATCACCCTGTCGGTCATCGGCGCCACCGGTACGGCGGGCGGCACCGGCTATGTCATCGAATATTGCGGCGAAGCGATCCGCGACCTGTCGATGGAAGGCCGCATGACCGTCTGCAACATGGCGATTGAAGGCGGCGCACGCGCGGGCCTCATCGCGCCGGACGAAAAGACGTTCGAGTATTGCAAAGGCCGCCCCCATGCGCCGAAGGGTGCCCAGTGGGAAGCAGCGATGGACTGGTGGAAGACGCTTTTCTCTGACGAAGACGCTCATTGGGACAAGGTCGTCACGCTGAAGGGCGAAGACATCGCGCCGGTCGTCACTTGGGGCACCTCGCCCGAAGACGTGCTGCCAATCACTTCGGTCGTCCCTGCGCCCGAGGATTTCAAAGGCGGCAAGGTCGACGCGGTGAAACGCGCGCTGGAGTATATGGACCTGAAGCCCGGCCAAAAACTGACCGACATCCAGATCGACACGGTCTTTATCGGCTCCTGCACCAATGGCCGCATCGAAGACTTGCGCGCCGCGGCCGCGGTGCTGAAGGGCAAGAAGATCAAGGACGGGCTGCGTGCCATGGTCGTGCCCGGCTCAGGCCTCGTGCGTGCGCAGGCCGAGGAAGAAGGACTGGCGGACATCTTCCGCGAGGCCGGTTTCGAATGGCGTCTGGCGGGTTGTTCGATGTGTCTGGCGATGAACCCCGATCAGCTCGCCCCCGGCGAACGCTGCGCGGCCACGTCAAACCGCAACTTTGAGGGGCGTCAGGGCTATAAAGGCCGCACGCACCTCGTATCGCCCGGCATGGCCGCGGCGGCGGCTCTCACTGGTCACCTGACCGACGTGCGCGAATTGGCGTGACCGACCGGGGCGTGGATACCGGGCGCGTTGCGCAGGGCTCAGTCGGCCTTGCGCAACTCGCTGCCGGACTTCAGCACTTCGCTGCCGTCGTCCTGTTCGATCTTATAGGCCGGTTCGTCATCACTCGCTTTGCGGGTCACCTCGCTGCCCTGCAGCTTAAGCGTGATCTTCTGCGTGTATTTTTTGACGATCTTGCCGGTCCCGGTGCCATTGCCCCAGTCCCACTCTACTTTCGTGCCGGTTTGGTACGACATGCCATGCCCTCCTGATACTCCATTTGCTTAGAACGCGCCGCTCAGCAGCGCGGTTCCCGCACTCTCCGAAGGATACCCCGATGGAAAAGTTTACAGAAATCACCGGCACCGCGGCCCCCATGCCGCTGGTGAACATCGACACCGACATGATCATCCCCAAGGTCTTTCTCAAAACGATCAAACGCTCCGGCCTTGGCGTGAACCTGTTCGACGAAATGCGCTATGACCGCGAAGGCAACGAGATCCCCGATTTTGTGCTGAACCAACCGCAATACCGCGACGCGCAGATCCTGGTGGCGGGCGACAACTTCGGCTGCGGCTCCTCGCGCGAACACGCCCCTTGGGCGATCAAGGATTTCGGCATTCGCTGCGTCATAGCGCCCAGCTTTGCCGACATCTTTCATAACAACTGCTTCAAGAACGGCATCCTGCCCATCGTCCTGCCGCAAGAGCAGGTCGACGTGCTGATGAAGGACGCCGAAAAAGGATCGAACGCGCGGATGACCATCGACCTCGAAGGCCAAACCGTGACCACTTCGGACGGTGAGAAATTTCCCTTCGAAGTCGACGCATTTAAAAAGCATTGCCTGCTCAACGGTCTGGACGACATCGGTCTGACACTTGAGAAAGGCGCGGCGATCGACAGCTACGAGGATTCGCTTGGCCAGAGCCGCCCTTGGGTCTAAGTATTTGCTTTTAATTTAACCTGTGGGCGCAAATCCAGCGCCCACAAGATGTTGCGGCCTGCCATCAATCCGCCACGGAATTGATGCAAGAAGGCACCACCCTTTCCCTCAAAATACCCCAGAACTTTGCTCATCTTCATGCGGAGCCTTGAGGCATGTGCGGAAAGAAGGCAAAAATTGGACAAGAATGAGGCAAGCTCCAGCAATCGGGGCCATCAAGTTGGGACAAGCACGCGGCAATGTACCGCGGCTGACCAGTTTGGAAGGGCAGAACAGTGATCGGACGTATGACAGGCGCGGCGACGCGTGGCCTACTGGTGGCGCTATTGATAGCCACACCTGCGCTCCTCCTGCCGGGTGCCGATGCGGAATCGAGTCAAATCACCGTGCTTCTCGCTTGCGTCGCAGCGATCCTGACCTTCATGGAATATAACTCCCGCCAGCCCAGCATTGTCGAATTCCGCGATGCGCCGCCGTTCAACCGTTTACGGTTTATCAGCCTGCTTTTTACCATTCTCGTGCTGTCACTCATCGCAAGAGGTCAGGCGACCCCTACCCTGCTGACTGCCGCACTGACCTCCTTAGGTACAATTTTAGGAAATTCGCTCGATTTTCCCTATTCTCCGGTCCGACTGGTGGTGCTGATGATGCCCGCCGACGCCCCATATGAGGCCGTCAATCTCATCCGCACAGCGGCAGGGCTGGCCTATCTCGTTTCGCTCATAGCTCTGGCGACCTTTGTCGTGTTGGTGCGCGTCATGGGCTGGCCCGCCCGCCATGGCGCTTTTAACGTCTGGGTGAACCTGCCGCTCTTTGATCCAACCGCTGGCGGCGACGTGCTCTACCGCCTGCAACGAGATGCGCGGATCAACATCGCGCTTGGGTTCCTGTTGCCCTTCATCATCCCCGCAGTGGTCAAAGCCACGGCCGATCTGATAGATCCAATCTCACTGAGCAATCCGCAAACCATGATCTGGACAATAAGCGCATGGGCTTTCCTTCCGGCCAGTATGATCATGCGGGGCATCGCCATGGGGCGCGTGGCCGAGATGATCCACGACAAACGCCGCCGCGCCTACGCCGAAGCGCATATGCAGGCCGCCTGATCCGGCTGCTGCTGCCAGCGCTGGTGCTGCTGGCGGGTTTCGCGCAGGCCGACCCGCTGCGCATCGCCACCTTCAACACCGAACTTTCGCGCAAAGGTCCGGGCCTTCTGCTGCGCGATATCCTGCGCGACGATGACCTAAGCGTGTCTTCCGTGGTGCAAACCATCACCGCTGCCAATCCCGATATCATCGCCCTCCAAGGCATCGACTACGATCTCGAACTCAGCACCCTCGATGCCCTCGCCGATGCCCTCACCGCTGCTGGTGCGCCCTACCCCCACCGCTTCGCCGCGCCGCCCAATGCGGGTCGTCATAGCGGTGTCGATCTCGAAGGAGACGGCAAGCGCGGCGGCCCCCGCGACGCCCAAGGCTACGGCCGTTTCTTTGGCCAAGGCGCCATGGCCATCCTCTCGCGCCACCCGATCATGACGGCGCAGCTCCAAGACTTCAGCGCCCTTCTCTGGCGCGACCTTCCAGGCTCACTTTACCCGATTATCGATGGCGCCCCCTTTGCTGGAGCCGAGGCCCACGCCACGCAGCGCCTGTCGTCCAACAGTCATTGGTCTTTGCCCATCCAGACATCCGATGGCCCCATCACACTGCTGACCTACCATGCCACCCCGCCCGTGTTCGACGGCCCCGAAGACCGCAATGGCCGCCGCAACCACGACGAAACCATCTTCTGGGTCCACCACCTTGCCGGAGTGATCGGCACCCCGCCTACACATCCCTTCATTCTACTGGGCGATGCCAACCTAGACCCGACCGGCGGCGACGGGCGCGGAGACGCCATTGCCGCCCTCCTGTCCCACCCCGCACTGCAAGACCCGCAGCCCGACCAGCCCACGGTCAACTGGCCACAAACCGGCCCGATGCGCGTCGGCTACATCCTGCCCTCCCGCCACTGGCAGGTGGTCGACGCAGGCCTCATCTGGCCCCAGGGTGACGCCGCAAGCCGTCATGCCCTCGTCTGGGTCGATCTCACCCGCTAAGCCCCGCTAGCTTGACCCTCCGGAACCCGCAGGCTACCCATCAGCAACCGTATTTTCAGGAGTTTCCCATGGCCAACCCATCCTTGCTCATCCTCCCCGGCGACGGCATCGGCCCCGAGGTTATGGCGCAGGTCACGCGCATCATCGACTGGTTCGGCGAAAAGCGCGATCTGGCCTTCGATGTAGAGCATGATCTGGTCGGCGGTGCCGCCTATGACAAACACGGCACGCCCCTGCATGACGACACGATGGCCCGGGCTCTCGAAGTCGACGCGGTGCTCTTAGGCGCGGTGGGCGGTCCACAATACGACGACCTCGATTTCTCCGTGAAACCCGAACGTGGCCTTTTGCGTCTGCGCAAAGAGATGGACCTTTTCTCCAACCTGCGCCCGGCACAATGCTTTGACGCGCTGGCCGATTTCTCCTCGCTGAAAAAAGACATCGTCGCCGGTCTCGACATCATGATCGTGCGCGAACTGACCTCAGGCGTCTATTTCGGCGAACCGCGCGGCATCTTCGAGGAAGGCAACGAACGCGTCGGCATCAACACGCAACGCTACACCGAAAGCGAGATCGAGCGCGTCGCCCGCTCCGCTTTTGAGCTCGCCCGCCGACGGGGCAACAAAGTCTGCTCCATGGAAAAAGCCAATGTCATGGAAAGCGGCATCCTGTGGCGCGAAGTCACCCAGCGGGTGCGCGACGCCGAATACCCGGATGTCGAACTCAGCCACATGTACGCCGACAACGGCGCCATGCAACTGGTCCGCGCCCCCAAACAATTCGACGTCATCGTCACCGACAACCTCTTCGGCGACATCCTCAGCGACTGCGCCGCCATGCTGACCGGCAGCCTCGGCATGCTGCCCTCCGCCAGCCTCGGCGCGCCCAATACCGATGGCCGGCCCAAAGCCCTCTACGAGCCCGTTCACGGCTCCGCCCCCGACATCGCGGGCCAAGGCAAAGCCAACCCGATCGCCTGTATCCTCAGCTTCGCCATGGCGCTGCGCTACTCCTTCGATCAAGGCGAAGAGGCCGCCCGTTTGGAAAAAGCCGTCGAACAGGCGCTGGCCGACGGTGCCCGCACCCCCGACCTGATGGGCCCCGAAGGCGGCACCCCCATTACGACCGAGGAGATGGGCGACGCGATCCTCAAATCGCTCGACGCAAGCCTTTAAAAACCACGGCGGGGTTCGCGCCCCGCCCCTTCCCCTTCATCCTTTCTTAAATACCCGCGGGGGAGCAGCCGAAGGCTGCGGGGGCAGCGCCCCCTCCTCTTTGAATTCAACGCGCACCCTCTAAATCCATAGAACTGACCAATTGCCAAACACCCCAAGCTGCGCTATGCGCAGCACATCGGTCGGGCTGTAGCGCAGCCTGGTAGCGCACCTGCTTCGGGAGCAGGGGGTCGGAGGTTCGAATCCTCTCAGCCCGACCAGATATCCCCCCTGATCAAAGTTCGTGCTGCCCTCTCAGATCGCCAATCTGCTCAACCGTAGACTTTGATCAACATCCAGATCCCCATTCCCAGCATCATGACGTTCTCGGTCAACGAAACAAACCCCAGCGGCACATTGCTCGACCCGCCGACGCAAGCACATTTCAATTCGCGCTTGTCGATATAAACCGCCTTGATCACCGAAGTCGCGCCGATCGCGCCGATGACGATCGCCACGGGGGCCGAGAGCCAGGTCAGCGCGCCCGCTGTCATGAGTATACCGGCCAGAGCCTCGCCAAAAGGGTAAACCTTACCATAGGGCACCCAACGCTGCGCCAGCAGATCGTAGTTGAGAAACATTGTCGAAAAGCTCTCGATGTCCTGCAGCTTTTGCACCGCAAGGAAGCACATAGAGATCGAGATGAACCACTCAAACGCCCGCAGGGTGAGGATGTCGCCAAAGGCATACCACGACAGGGCCAGTGCCATCAGAAAGGCCACTCCGAAGATCGCAATGACCGGCTGATAGCTCGTGTCAGATTGTTCGTCTTTAGGTCGATTCACGCCAAAATACACGCGCAGATCGTCATACCCCCCGATCCGCTCCCCGTCGATATAGGTCTGTGGGGTGGTATCGACGCCCTCTTGCGCCATGAAGGCGTCAGTCTCTTTGCGCGTCGTCAGGTGATGGTCCTCAACGATATAGCCCCGCCGTTCCAACAGGTCTTTCGACTTCAACCCGTAGGGGCAAAGATGTTGCTTCATCACCATCCGGTAAAGCGTTGCGGTTTTGCCCTGTGCCTCAGCCATTATGCCCTCCTCATCATCTGTTCAAACGACGCTGCTAAAGAGGAAACGAGCTTCCAGCGCGGGAAAGTTCCGCAAAAGGTGGATTTAGGTGCACATCAAGATACAGCGCCGCCGCAAACGGTTCAGCGCGGGGACACAGGGGCGCAGGGATTGCCCTAGTTGGTTTTACCCAAATGGCTAGGAGGGATGGTGACCGTCCAGGTCAGCGCGTCGTCACTAGTGACCGTATCCGCCGACCCGTTGACCATAGCAGGGGCCAGCACCGAAAGAACCTTGCTGCCAAACCCTGATGTTCTTTTGACGGATGGATCAAGGGTGATCCCCGTCTCGGCCCATTGAAACCGCAGCCCACCCTCTTTGGTGTGCGACCAGTGACATTGGATATGCCCGCGCCCGTCGCTCATCACGCCATATTTGGTGGAATTGGTCGCCAGTTCGTGCAGCGCCATACCGATCAATTGCAACGCCTGCGGACCAAGTGCCACGGAGGGGCCAGCCACATCCACGACCTTGGTATGCTCATGCAAAAATGGGTCCAACTGCGCGCGGACCAATTGCCCAAGGTCCACCGATGACCAACCACCATCGACCAACAAGTCGGTCGAACGGGCCAGCGCCTGAATGCGATCCCCGAAAGATTTGTTGAACTCTGCCAGCGACGAAGCGGAGTTCGCAGTCTGCCGCTGCATCGCCGTCACCAGGGACAGCATGTTCTTTGCGCGGTGAATAACCTCCCGCGAGACAAGATCACGCACCTCTTCGGCGCGCCGAGTGGCCGTTACATCATGGTGAATGTTCGAGATTGAAACGATATCGCCGGAAAGCGTTCGGATCGGCGTGCAGGCAATGGTCACGTGGCGCTTTGTGCCATCCTTGGCGATGCGCACCGCATCGAACTGACGCAGGCTGCCTGACATGATCTGATCGCGATACTCAAGCACGCTTGTTGGCCAGTCCGCCGGAAAAAGCAGTTCTACTGACTGACCCAAAGCCTCTGCTTCAGTATAGCCATAAAGCCGTTCGGCCGCCGGGTTCCAGCTGATGATGCGGCCCTCAAGATCGTAGGTCAGGATCGCCTCGCCCGTGGTGGCAACCAGCGCGGCGAAGGTCTCAGCCTGTACATGGGCGCGCTCAACATCATCATGGGCCATGCGCCGCGTCGTCACATTCCGGTGTTGCAGCAGCAAACAGGGCGCACCCTGGATCGTCATGCGGTTGGCATTCAATTGAAACCAGCGCCGCACGCCCGGCCCGTCACAGGGATACTCCCCCTCAAAAGACGTGCCAGTTTTCAAAGCTTGCCTCAGCCCGTCCAGAACAGCTTCGGCCTGCACCACGGAATCCATCACCGCCGCTTTGCAGATGTCGAAGTAATTGGCCCCCACATAATGCGTCCCGGCGTCACCGTCGTTCTCTTCGCAAAAGAGCTTCCATGCCATATTAACCGCCACAATCTTTCCTGTGGCGTCAAGGACGACCACTTCGTCGGTCATCGCCTCAATCAATTCAAAATGGCTGGCGTCGAGCGTTACGCTCTGAGGGCTTTTCAACATATGAGCAGCATAGCGCAGTTCTGAGGCTGGCTAAAGTTAACTTAGGTTTAATTGTTAAGGCCAAAGTCCTTATTTTATCGGTCATCGGCGACCCTGTTCGCGCAGCTTCGCCTGCTGCCCATTGCCACAGCCAGCAGGGCTTGCAATCCCCGCGAATTCTGGAATAAGCCCCGCCATCCGGTCGCAGCCTACCCGGACATCAAAACAAGGGCCCCAAAATGAAAACACTTGTCATCTGCTCTGGCGGACTCGATTCCGTGTCGCTTGCGCATATCACCGCTAATGAGCATCAGCTCACCCGGCTTGTCTCCTTTGACTATGGACAGCGCCACCGCAAGGAGGTCGACTTCGCCGAAGCCGCCGCCAAGCGGCTAGCTGTGCCGTTCCACCTGATCGACATGCGCGGCATTGGTGCTGCGCTGTCAGGCTCTGCCCTGACCGACGATATCGACGTGCCTGACGGGCATTACGCCGAAGACACGATGAAGATCACCGTTGTGCCGAACCGCAATGCGATTATGCTGTCGATCGGCTTTGGCATAGCGGCAGCGCAGGGCGACGAGGCTGTCGCCACTGCCGTGCATGGCGGCGACCACTTCATCTATCCCGATTGCCGCCCCGGCTTTACCCGCGCTTTTGACGCGATGCAGCAAGCTGCCCTCGACGGCTATGCCGATGTGCGCCTGCACACGCCGTTTGTGGAGCAAAGCAAGGCCGAGATCGTCCGCCAAGGCGCGCGGCAGGGCACGCCCTTTGCCGAGACTTGGTCGTGCTACAAAGGCGGCGATGTCCATTGTGGGCGTTGCGGCACCTGTGTGGAACGGCGCGAAGCCTTCCATTTGGCCGAGGTCACCGACCCCACAGTCTACGCCGACCCGGACTATTGGACCACGGCCCTCGCCACACGGGGGGAAGGCTGATGTTTCGCATTCGCAAAGAGTTCCACTTCTCCGCCAGTCATCAACTGACCCACCTGCCCGACGACCACAAATGCGCGCGGCTGCATGGGCACAACTATATCGTTGTGGTTGAACTGGCGGCCGAGACGCTCAATACCGATGGCTTCGTGCGCGATTATCATGACCTGAAGGCACTCAAGACCTATATCGACGACCACTTTGACCACAGGCATCTGAACGATGTTCTCGATGGCCCCTCCACTGCCGAGAATATGGCGAAGCATTTCCATGATTGGTGCGCCGCGCGCTGGCCTGAGACCAGTGCCGTATTGGTGAGCGAGACCCCCAAGACATGGGCGGAATACCGGCCATGACCCTGCGCATCGCCGAGATTTTCGGCCCCACCATTCAGGGCGAAGGCGCGCTGATCGGGGAGCCGACGGTATTCGTCCGCGCGGGCGGTTGTGACTATCGGTGCAGCTGGTGCGACAGCCTGCATGCGGTTGATAGTCAATACCGTCACAGTTGGGCACCCCTAAGTTCTGAGGATGTGTGGCGCAAGGTACGCAGGCTCTCGAACGACCAACCGCTGACGGTTTCCCTGTCGGGCGGCAACCCGGCCATTCAGGATTTCGGCCCGTTGATCCAATTGGGCAAGGCTGCGGGCTACCGTTTCGCCTGCGAAACGCAAGGCTCTATCGCACGCCCGTGGTTTGCCGATCTTGATACGCTGGTGCTGTCCCCCAAGCCGCCCTCGAGCGGTGAGGAGGTCGATTGGGACGCCTTTGAGGCCTGCTGCACCATCGGTGCAAAGGCGCGGCAACAGGTGATGAAGATCGTAATTTTCGATGAGATCGACTACCAATGGGCGCGCGAAGTGCATGCCCACCACCTTGATATTCCTCTCTACCTGCAGCCCGGCAACCCGGAAGTCGACCCTGCCACCCCGGTTGATCCGCAGGCACTGGCCGACCGATTGGGCTGGCTCACTGAAATGGCGATGGCCGATGGCTGGTTTGCCCCCCGTATCCTGCCGCAGCTTCATGTCCTGATCTGGGGCAACAAACGCGGCGTCTGACCGATGGAGACACCTATGTCCGAAGACATTTACAGCAATCTCAAACAACTCGGCGGTGAGACCCGCATCCCCACCAGCCCCGAAGAGGCCGAGTTGGAGCGGGTGCCGAACCCACAGGCCGATGTGGCCTACAACGTGCGCTTTACCGCGCCGGAGTTCACCTCGCTCTGCCCGATGACCGGCCAACCGGACTTTGCCCATCTGGTGATCGACTATGTGCCCGGCCCGTGGTTAGTGGAATCCAAATCGCTCAAGCTGTTTTTGACCTCGTTCCGCAATCACGGGGCTTTCCACGAGGATTGCACGATCTCAATCGCACGCCGCTTGGCCGATTTCCTTGATCCGCAATGGCTTCGGATCGGCGGCTATTGGTATCCGCGCGGCGGTATCCCGATCGATGTCTTTTGGCAAACCGGCCCCCTGCCCGAGGGGATCTGGATCCCCGACCAAGGTGTGCCCCCCTACCGGGGCCGTGGCTAACGCAGTCACTGCAAATCGCCCAAACCCACAGCATTCGGGGCGCGCACCATTGCGGTCGTGCCCCTGACCCGCAGGAAAACCGTGTGTTTTAGATCACAATCTCTTCAGCAAGTGCCTTCTTCCTTGAACCTCAAGCGGGGAGAGGCCGTTAGTCTCTCATACACGCATACGACCCTGCCTTGCGCAGACAGGTCAACCACGGAGCGACCACATGCTGACAAGACGTCATTTCATCCAAACAACCACGGCGCTGTTTTCCGGCGCAATCGCCACACCGCTGATGGCACGCACCCGCCCAACCGCGGCAGAAAAAGCCGCATGGGATGCGCGGGTCACGCCTGCGGGCTTTGATCCGGCGACCAGCAACCCTTGGGGCGTACACCCGCGGTTCTTGCCGCAGCGCGTTGTGGCAAACGACAATCTGCGCGTCGGCGATGTGCATGTGGATGCCGTCGCACGCTATGTCTACCACATCGAAGAGGGCGGCACCGCGATGCGCTACGGCGTCGCGATTGCGCGCGGCAATCTTTATGAGCCCGGCACTTACACGATCAAACGCAAAGCCGAATGGCCGCATTGGACGCCCACGCAAAACATGATCAAGCGCGATCCTGAGCTTTACGCGGGTCTGGAAGACGGTGTGCCCCCCGGCCCGGAAAACCCGCTCGGCTCGCGGGCGCTTTATCTATTCGAAGGCAACCGCGACACCTATTTGCGCATCCACGGCACACCCGAACCGCGGAGCATCGGGGGCCGGGCCAGCTCTGGCTGTGTGCGGATGATCATGGCGCATATTAACCAACTATATCCGAATGTGCGGACTGGCTCGACAGCCTATCTCTATTCGGCAGAAGAAAGCGTCGTCGCGCGCAGCTAAGCCGCGACGTAAGACGGGGACCGCCAATCAGCGGTCCCCGTTTTGATTTTAGGCTTGGCGTTTGGTGCAGATCGGATTGCCGCCCACCGCGCGCAGCGGCACCAGCGTCGTCTCAACCGGACCGCTATGCTGATACCAATAGCAGCCATCCTCGGGCAGCAAACGCGCTGTGGACAAGTCTTGGTTCGGCGCGGCAAGGCTCACCACCGACTCGGGCAGATTGCCAACCCGCGCTGACGCGCCCTGCGGCCCTGTCGCGGGTACCGCACAGCCAGCCACGGCCAGCAAAGCCGCTCCGACCACAAAAGTTCCTGTTTTCATCAAAGCCTCTGCCATTCCTGATTATATCGCGGGCAATCTGACAGACCGGGTGAGGATTTCAAGCAGCAAGGGGGCTTTTGAGGCGATTGGTTCGGCTGGCAAAATGAGAATGGTGACCCCGGCAGGATTCGAACCTGCAACCTGCCCCTTAGGAGGGGGCTGCTCTATCCAGTTGAGCCACGGGGCCGACCGGGGCGGTTTAGCGCAAACGAGGGGCGATGTCATCGGCAGAATGGCAACCGATCTGCGCGGTGACGCGGCAAGTCGGCGGCAGTGCTTGATCGTGCGACGCGCTTCGCGCAAACTAGGTGAAAGGCAAACAGGAACACCAAATTGACCACACCCCCCAAACGCCCGTTGACCCTGCGCGATGTGTCCGATGCTTGTGGCGTTTCCGAGATGACGGTCAGCCGTGTCCTGCGCAAACGCGGCGACGTATCGGAAGCCACCCGAAACCGTGTGCTGGCCGCCGCCAAGGCGCTTGGCTATGTGCCCAACCAGATCGCCGGATCGCTGGCCAGCCAGCGGGTCAACCTTGTAGCCGTAGTGATCCCGTCCTTGGGGAATATGGTGTTTCCCGAAGTGCTTAATGGCATCAATCAGGTGTTGGAAGATACACCGCTCCAGCCGGTCGTGGGGGTCACGGATTACCTCCCCGAGAAAGAAGAGCGGGTGCTTTACGAGATGCTTTCGTGGCGGCCCTCGGGGGTCATCATCGCAGGGCTGGAGCATTCGGAGGCCACCCGCGCCATGCTGCGCAATGCAGGCATTCCGGTGGTTGAGATCATGGACACCGATGGCAAACCCATTGACGCGATGGTGGGCATTTCGCACCGCCGCGCGGGGCGCGAGATGGCACAGGCGATCCTGCGCGAAGGCTATGAGCGGATCGGTTTCATGGGCACGAAAATGCCGCTCGATCACCGCGCGCGAAAACGGTTCGAGGGCTTTACCGAAGGACTGGCCAAGGCAGGGGTGGAGATCGAAGACCGCGCCTTTTACTCAGGCGGCTCTGCGCTGGCTAAGGGGCGCGAGATGACGCAAGAGATGCTGGAACGCTCGCCCGACCTAGATTTTCTCTATTATTCCAACGATATGATCGGCGCGGGCGGCTTGCTGCACCTGATCGACCGAGGCATCGACATTCCTGGTCAGATTGGCCTTGCCGGGTTTAACAACGTCGAACTGCTACAGGGTCTGCCGCTTCAATTGGCGACGATGGACGCCTGCCGAAACGAGATCGGTCAGGCCGCCGCGCGGATCATCCTCAATCAGACGGTACCCGAACCCGACCCCGATATGCAGACCCAGGTCACCCTGACCCCGACGCTGTCGCTGGGCGATACCCTGCGCCGTCGCCGTCGGGGGTGAGCCGCCCGACGCTTGGCAATGCCGCCGCGCGGCGGTTGTTTCTGGCGCGTCACCTGCTGTCTGAGCCGCCACAGGGCCTGGCCAAGGGCGCGGCGCTGCTGAAGGTGATCCATGATCTGGGCTTTATGCAACTCGACAGCATCAATACGGTGGCGCGGGCGCATGATCTGATCCTCTTTGCCCGCCGCCCGCGCTACCGCCCTGCTGAACTGAAACGGCTCTATGAAAAAGACCGCGCGCTGTTTGAGCATTGGACCCATGACGCCGCCGTCATCCCGATGGACTTCTACACTCAATGGCACCTGCGCCGGACCCGCGATGCGGCGAAGCTTTTGGGCCGCTGGAAGGATTGGCAGCGCCATGATTTCGAGGCGCAGATGCAAAGCGTACTGGCGCAGGTCCGCGCAGAGGGCACCGTTACCTCATCGGATGTGGGCCGGGACGAGCCGCGCAGCAGCGGGGGCTGGTGGGAATGGCATCCCTCGAAAACCGCGCTTGAATATCTCTGGCGCAGCGGTGCGCTGGCCGTGGCCGGGCGTGAGGGGTTTCGCAAGCGTTATGATCTGACCGAACGGGTGGTGCCCGCTGCGCTTCACGATCCGGCCAATGCCCCCGATACCGCGCAGACCATCGACTGGTGCTGCGACCAAGCACTGGCGCGTTTGGGCTTTGCCACGGCGGGAGAGTTGGCAGCCTTCTGGGCACATATTTCCCCCGCCGAGGCGCGCGGATGGTGCGCGGCGGAGCTGGCTGCTGGGCGGTTAGAGGAAGTAAATATCGAGGCTGCCGACGGCAGTTTGCGCCTCGCCTTCCTCCGCCCCGGCTGGGCCGATGACCCTGCCCTCACACGCGATCCGCCCAAGCGCCTGAGGGTGCTCAGCCCTTTCGACCCCGCCCTGCGGGATCGCAAACGCGCGGCACGGCTCTTCGGTTTTGATTATCGGATCGAGGTCTTCGTGCCAGAGGCGCAGCGCAGATACGGCTACTATGTCTTTCCGCTGCTACAGGGCGACAGGCTGGTGGGCCGCGTCGACATGAAAGCCCATCGTGACGCGGATGAGTTGCGCGTCACCGCGCTTTGGCCCGAGCGTGGCGTCCGCTGGGGCAAGGGACGGCAAGAAGCGTTTGAGGCGGAGTTGCAACGTCTCCTGCCGCTTGCCGGGGTGAGCCAAGTCTGTTTTGCCGACAACTGGCTGCGCGATCCGGTCTAGGCGAAGCTGGGCGGCTGCAACCCTGCGTGAAACCAGTTGAGATAACTATGGATCGAATGCACGGGCCGCCCAGTCGCCGCTGCGATATCGGGCGCATAGGGCACCATATTGGTGCATTCCAACAAGATCGCACCGACATCCGCATGGGCCTCCACCAGCCGCCGGGCCGCCTGCACCATCTCGGTCCGCGCCTGCGGCACATCGAGGTCGGGCAGATTGCCAAGGATGGACCGGGCAAAACCGCTGCCTTCCAAACCCATCACCCGGCTCCCCTCGGGCACCCCTGCCGCGCGCAGATGGGCGGGTGAGAGGGAGCTGGCAGAGATCGTCAAAATCCCCACCCTTTGCCCCGGCGGCAGACAGGCCGCGATCTGCCCCGCCTGCTCCAACGCCGAGGCAGCGACGGGCACGCTCAGCGCCTCGGCCAGACGGGGTCGGATCAGCGCCAAGAAGCCGCAGGTGGTCGCGATGCCGGTGCAGCCTTTGGCGGTTAACTCTCGCCCCACGGCGATAAAGGCCTGCACGAAGGGTTCGATGTCATCGCAGACAATCGCCTCAGGCGTGGCCACCGGCACCACTGCATAGCGCACCGGAAAGGACCAACTGCCCGCGTTGCCCACATCACCCAGAATTCGAGGAAACCGCGTGTCGAGCATAAGTATCCCCAACCGCGCGCCCGTCTCGTTTGTCATATGCCCTCCGTTTAGACGCAGGGTGCCTTTGCGGGCAGGGCGAGACAAGCGAAACCGGAACGATGACATTTTATCAGCATTTTGTTGACGTGGTGATTTTTTGTGTAAAAGATGCCCCAAAGGAACCAAACCATGACCCAACGCAAAATCGAGAGCTGCCACCCATGAGCCAGCATGTCGTCGTTATCGGCGCCGGAATTGTCGGCGTATCTGCCGCGATCTGGCTGCGCCGCGCCGGGGCGCAGGTGACTCTGTTGGACCGGGCCGAGCCGGGCCGTGGCACTTCGCATGGCAATGGTGGCGTGCTGGCGGCTGCCGGGGTGGCCCCGGTGACCGGGCCGGGTCTGCTGCGCAAGGCACCGGGTATGTTGCGCGATCCTGAGTTCCCACTTTTCCTGCGCTGGCCCTATGTCCCGCGTTTGCTGTCATGGTTGCGTCGCTACATGAGTCACGCCAATGATGCCGACACGCGCCGCATATCAGCCGGGCTCGCGGCTATCGTCAGCGACAGCGTGGCCCAGCATAAAGCCCTCTGCGCCGATTTGGGGCTGGAGGATTGGGTTCACGACAGTGACTACTGCTTTGCTTATACCAGCCGCGCTGCCTTCGAAGCTGAGAACTACACTTGGGCGCTGCGCCGGGAGGCGGGCTTTGTGCCAGAGATTATCGAAGGCAGCGCGGTGCAGGAATTCGACCCAGCTTACGGCCCGCAGATCACCTGCGTCGCCCGGCTGGCCGACCACGGCTTCATCGCCGACCCCGGCGGCTATGTCCGCGCTTTGGCAAAGGCGTTTGAAGGGATGGGCGGCACAATTAAACGGGCCGAGGTTGAGGACATCTCGATCCTTGATGAACAGGTCACAGCGGTCCTGACCGATCAAGGCCCCCTGCCCTGCGACGACGTGCTGCTGGCCACCGGCGTCTGGTCGAAACCGCTGATGCGTAAGCTAGGGATCAACGTGCCGCTGGAGTCTGAGCGCGGCTATCATATCGTCTTCAAAGACGCCCAAGGCGGCCCCTCCCGCCCCACCATGATGGCGGCGGGCAAATTCGTCGCCACGCCCATGACCGAAGGGCTGCGCTGCGCCGGGATCGTCGAGTTCGGCGGGCTAGAGGCGGGCGCCTCCAAAGCACCACTGGCACTGCTGCGCCGTCAGGCCAAGGCCGCCTTTCCCAACCTCACCGCCGAGGAAGAGATCGAATGGCTGGGGCACCGACCCGCCCCCAGCGACTCGCTGCCCCTGATTGGGCAGATCGGGACGAGCCGGGTCTATACTGCCTTCGGGCACCATCACATCGGGTTGACGGGCGGGCCGAAAACGGGCCGACTGATCGCCGGATTGATCACGGGGCAGCCGCCAAACACGGATCTGACCCCGTATCACCCCCAGCGCTTCGACGGATAACGCCAAGCGTGGGAACCTAACAACAAAGGGAGAAACCATATGACACTGACAGCAAAACTATTGGCCGGCGCGGCCACAACGGCACTAACACTGGGCGCGGCCCTGCCCGCTTTCGCGGCCGAGAAATGGGATATGCCGATGGCCTATTCGGCCTCGAACTTCCACTCCGAGAACGGGGTAAAGTTTGCCGAATGCGTGACCGAAGCCACCGGCGGCGAGATTGAGATCACCGTGCATCCGGGCGGCGCGCTCTTTGCGGGTGCCGACATCAAGCGCGCGATCCAGACCGGGCAGGTTCAACTGGGCGAGCGTCTGCTCTCCGGTCACCAGAACGAAAACGCGGTCTTCGGGTTCGACTCCATCCCCTTCCTCGCACCCTCCTTCGAGGCCAGCGCGCAGCTTTGGGAAGCCGCTAAGCCCAAGGTCGAAGCCGTGCTGGAAGAGCAGAACCTCGTCCTTCTCTATAACGTGCCGTGGCCGCCACAGGGTCTCTACTTCAAAAAGGAAGTCGGCTCGGTCGAGGACATGAAGGGCGTCAAGTTCCGCTCGTACAACAATACAACCGCGCGTCTGGCGGAACTGACCGGCATGTCGCCGGTGACCATCGAAGCCGCCGAAGTCAGCCAAGCCTTCGCCACCGGCGTCGCGGAATCGATGATCTCTTCGGGTGCCACCGGCTATGACCAGAAGGTCTGGGAAAGCCTCACGCATTTCTACGAAGTCGACGCCTGGCTGCCGCGCAACTACGTGATGATCAACGCCGACGTCTGGGCCGATGTCTCGGACGCCAACAAAGAGGCGATCACCACCTGCGCGACCGAGGCCGAAGAGCGTGGCCTGCAAGCGTCGAAGGACTACACCCAGTTCACCTATGACGGGCTGCGCGAAGGCGGCATGAACGTGGAGCCTGCCAGCGAAGAGCTGATGTCCGGCCTGCGTGAAGTGGGTGACACCATGACGCAAGAATGGCTCGAAGCCGCGGGCGAAGACGGCGCAGCAATCGTCGATGACTATAAGGCGATGCAATAATCGCACAACTTGCGGCGGCCCTGTTTCGGGGCCGCCGTTCTCATGCCGGGGCATGATTTAGGGAGGGTCGGATGAAGACGCTGCGCAAAATATTGGACGGGCTTTACACCGGGGCGGGGGCGCTGGCGGCGGTCTGTTTGGTGGCCATCCTTACCTTGATCGTCGCCCAGATGGTCGCCCGCTGGACTGGCAATGTCTTTCCGGGTGCGGCGAGCTACGCGGGCTATGCCATGGCTGGGGCAAGTTTCCTCGCCTTTGCCAATGCGCTGAACCGTGGCTCGCATATCCGCGTGTCGATCCTGCTCAACGCGCTCAGCACGGGTGGAAAACGCCTGCTGGATATCTGGTGTTTCGCCGTTGCTGCGGCCGTCGCGTGGTACTTCACCTACTACGCCTATTGGTTCGTTTATTGGTCGTGGAAGTTTAACGAGGTCAGCCAGGACCAAGACGCCACGGCGCTGTGGATACCACAATCCGTCATGGTGATCGGCGGCGGCATTCTGGCCATCGCGCTGACGGACAACCTTCTACATCTCATCTTCAAGGGCGACCATCGCGTCACCCGTGACCTAGTCGATCAAAGCTTCGGGGAATGACGCCATGACCGAGATTTACGCCATTACCCTGTTTTTAATCGTTCTGTTCTTCCTGCTCGGCACCGGTGTCTGGGTCGGCTTGGCCCTGATGGGCGTTGCCTGGGTCGGGATGGAACTGTTCACCACCCGCCCCGTCGGCGACACGATGATCACCACGATCTGGGCGAGCTCCTCGAGCTGGACACTGACCGCCTTGCCGCTTTTCGTCTGGATGGGCGAGATCCTCTACCGGACGCGCCTGTCTCAAGACATGTTCAAGGGCCTGTCGCCGTGGCTCGCCAAACTGCCGGGCGGGCTGGTGCATACGAATATCGTCGGCTGCACGGTCTTTGCTGCTGTTTCCGGCTCCTCTGCCGCGACACTGACAACCGTCGGTAAGATGTCGATCCCGGAGCTTCGGGCGCGCAACTATCCTGAGAAGATGATCATCGGCACATTGGCGGGCGCGGCCACGCTGGGCTTGATGATCCCGCCTTCGCTGGCGCTGATCGTTTATGGCGTGACGGTGAACGAAAGCATCACCAAGCTGTTCTTCGCGGGCGTCATGCCCGGCCTGCTGCTGGCGCTGATGTTCATGGGTTATGTCGCGATCACCAGTAAGCTGTCAAAAGACTGGAACCCCGATATCGAGACCGACATGAGCTTTGCCGACAAACTGCGCAACTCGCGTTTCTTATTGCCGGTCTTCGCGCTGATCTCGGTTGTGATTGGGTCGATGTACCTCGGCTTTGCCACAGCAACCGAAGCTGCCGCGATCGGCGTGATTGGCTCGCTGACATTGGCGCTGTTCCAAGGCTCGCTGAACTGGCACAGCTTCCGCGAAAGCCTAATGGGGGCGATGCGGACCTCCGCCATGATCGCGCTGATCCTCGCGGGCGCGGCCTTCCTGAAACTGTCGATGGGCTTCACCGGCCTGCCCCGCGCACTGGCCGATGGGATCGCGGCGATGGAACTGTCGCGGTTCGAGCTGCTGATGGCGCTCTTGGTCTTCTACATTGTGCTGGGCATGTTCCTTGATGGTATCTCTTCGGTCGTGCTGACCATGGCCGTGGTTGAGCCGATGGTGCGCGGTGCAGGCATCGATCTGATCTGGTTCGGCATCTTCGTTGTGGTCGTGGTCGAGATGGCGCAGATCACGCCGCCGATCGGGTTTAACCTCTTTGTGCTGCAAGGCATGACCAATCACGAAATGGGCTATATCACCAAGGCCGCCCTGCCGATGTTTGCGATCATGGTCTTTATGGTCTTCGTGCTGATCTGGTTTCCCGAAGTGGCGACATGGCTGCCCGAGAACCTGCGCAGCGGCCCGGCCTCGGGGTGACCCTAGATGCGGCATATCCTCAGACTGGCTTCGCGCCATGCGCGGGCCTGCCTGATCGTCGGGTTGCTGGCAGGTTTGGCTCTGCCCGCGCTGGCCGCGATGCTGGCCGATTGGTTGCCGCAGATGGTGGCCGCGCTTCTGACGATCACCGCGCTCAGAATCGGGCATCGCGCGGCGCTTGGAGCAGTGCGCGATCTCATTTGGGGGCTGGCCTCGGTGCTGGCCTTGCAGACGGTGCTGCCCCTGCTGCTGCTGGGGGGCTTCATGCTGGCAGGGCTGGGACAGTCGCCCGCGGCACTGGCCGTGACCCTTGCCGCTGCGGCCCCGGCGTTGACGGGCAGTGTGAACCTCGCCCTGCTGATGCGCCTCGACGCGGGGCGGATGATGCAACTGATGGTGCTGGGCACCGCCGCCTTTCCGCTGACCGTTCTTCCGGTGCTGGCGGCCCTGCCGCAACTCGGTCCAGCCTCGGAAATCGCCCTCGCCGCCCTGCGGCTCTTGGCGGTGATCCTTGGCGCGACGGGGCTGGGCTTTGCCCTGCGCCATGTCTTCCTGCCCCATCCCACCCCGCGCCAGACCGAGGCGCTGGATGGCGCATCCGTACTCGCCTTCTCGGTCATCGTGGTGGGGCTGATGGCCGCGCTGAACCCTGCGTTGCGCAGCGATCCATGGGCCGTGGCGGGCTGGACGCTGCTGGCCTTCGCCCTAAGCTATCTCTTGCAAGCGGGGGCTTTGCTGGTCCTGCGCCGTGGCCCGTTGCATCCCGTCGCCGGACCACTGGCGATCGGCGCAGGCAACCGCAATATCGCGCTGTTTCTCGTGGCGCTGCCTGCAGATGTGGTGGCGCCCTTGATGATCTTTATCGGCTGCTGGCAACTGCCGATGTATCTGACCCCGGTGCTGCTGCCGCGCCTTTACGAAAGGATGCTCCGCAATGACTGACTGGCCCCGCATCCGCAGCGTCGGCCTCTCCGGCCTATTGGTCACCTTTGCCGAGAAGATGTCCGAACCCGCCAACCGCGCCGCCCTCGCCTTTCGCGCGGCGGTGGAGGAGCAGGACTGGTCCGAAGTGAGCGAGACCAGCACCTCGTTGGTGTCGACCTTCGTGCAATTCGAGGTATCCCAAGAGGCCATCACCACGATGACCGACCGCCTGCGCGGATTACTCGAAACCCGCGACTGGTTCGCCGAAGCCCTCCCCGCCGGGCGCAGCCTGTGGCATGTGCCCACGGTCTATGGCACCGACCTCGCCCCGCAGTTGGAGGAGGCCGCCGAGGCTGCGGGCCTCGACCCCGATGTGGCGATCGCAGAACTGTCGCAGGCGCGGGTGCGGGTGCTGACCATCGGCTTCGCCCCCGGCCAGCCCTATATGGGTGAACTGCCCCCGCACTGGGACATCCCGCGCCAGCAGGGGCTGACGAAATCGGTGCCGCCGGGCTCGCTGGTCGTGGCCATTCGGCAGTTGATCATCTTCACCAATGCCTCCCCCACCGGCTGGCGGCATATCGGGCAAACCGCCTTTCGCACCTTCCGCCCGGGCAGCGCCATGCCCTTTCCGCTGTCGCCGGGCGATGAGCTGATCTTCCCGTCGATCCCCCGGCAAGAGTTCGACCGCATCGCTGATGACCCCACCGGCGGTGCCGAGCGGGAGGCGCTGACATGAGTGCCACGTTGACCATCCTTCAAGCCGGTCCGGCCATGACCATCCAAGACCTTGGCCGCCCCGGCTACCGCGCGCTCGGCCTGACCCATGGCGGCGCGGCGGATCCGACCGCCCTGCACGAAGGGGCCGCCTTGCTGGGCCAAGACCCGAATTGCGCGGCGCTGGAGATGGCCGGGAGCGGCGGCAGTTTCGAGGCCGATCAGGACACCCGCATCGCCCTGACCGGGGCGCAGATGCAGGTGAACATCGACGGCGAAGCGATTGCATGGAACGCCAGCCACCTACTGCTTGCCGGGGCCAAACTGACCATCGGCGGCGCGCGTGATGGGGCTTACGGCTACCTGCATGTGGGCGGCGGCTTTAATATTGAGCCGGTGATGGAGTCCCGTTCCAGCCATCTGGCCGCTGGCATCGGTGCCCTGCTGCAGAGCGGGGAGACCCTGCCGCTGGGGGCAGACAAGGGCGGAGAGACGAACCTGACCCTCCCCCGTGACGACCGCTTTGGCGCAGATCGCGTGCGTATCGTCGCCTCCATGCAGACCGACGCCTTTGACGATGCTACCCGCGCGCGCTTTACCGAAACCACCTTTCGCCGCGATGCCCGCGCTAACCGCATGGGCGCGCGGATGGATCACGACGGCGAAGGTTTCGCGACCGGCGGGCAGTTGACCATCGTGTCCGAAGTCATCACCCCCGGCGACATCCAGATCACCGGCGATGGCGCGCCCTTTGTGCTGCTGTGTGAATGTCAGACCACTGGTGGCTACCCCCGCATTGGCACGGTGATCCCCTGTGACCTGCCGATCGTCGCGCAGGCCCAGCCGGGTGCTGCGCTGCAATTCGCGTTCATCGACCTCGACGAAGCGCTGGCCGCCGAGACGCGCCACCGCGCCGACCTTGCCGCCCTGCCCAAGCGCCGCCAGCCCCTTTTGCGCGATCCCGCGCGCATCCGCGATCTCTTGGGCTATCAACTGATCTCTGGCGTGGTCTCGGCCACCGCCGACCCCTTCGAGAAGGACAAGACATGACCACCGTCGATCTCAACGCCGACATGGGCGAGAGCTTTGGCCCATGGAAAATGGGCGACGACGCGGCGCTTCTGCGCGTCGTGACCTCGGCCAATGTCGCCTGCGGCGGGCACGCGGGCGACGCAGACGTGATGGCCGCGACGATGCGCATGGCGCATGAAAACGGCGTCGGCATCGGCGCGCATCCGGGCTTCATGGATCTCGCGGGCTTCGGGCGCAACCGCATGGCGGTGCCGCGCGGCACCTTGCGGAACCAAATCCGTTATCAAGTCGCGGCAAGCGTCGGCATGGCGCGGAGCGTCGGGGCCGAAGTGCGGCATCTG